>DIKJ01000118.1 GCA_002424525.1 Bacteroidales bacterium UBA5621
CTCTATGCCTCCTTGCGACATGGCACGTATAAACCGGAGAGCAAAGGCAATACCACAGGCTCCGACAACCGTAGCGGCTTCCATCATTTCTTCGGGAATGATTATTGCCTTGCCCAATTTATCGAAGATAGAAAGAATCCTTTCTTCATGCTTGAATTCAGTATTTCTAAACGAAATACAAGTCATTGATTCACAAATTTCAATTGCAATGTTTGGCATTACACGAAACATGGGAACCTTACCAAGAATCGACTCAATATCCAAATAGGAAATGCTGGTGATGGTTGAAATGATTATGTGTTTTGATGTCACATCGTTTTTTATTTCATCAGCAAGGTTCCTGAATTGCTGGGGTTTAACTGACATCACAATAATGTCGGCATGACGCACTGCCTCACGGTTGTTATCGGTAACCCGGAAACCAAGATCTTTCAGATGTTTGATTCTTGATTCCCGTTTTTCAGTGATCAGTACTTCATTACAGGTAAATTGTTCCGATACAATCAACCCCTTTGCCAGTGAGGTGCCGATATTACCACCACCGAGAATGGCGATTTTAAATTTCTTCATAATCGTTATGCTAAAAGCCTCAAAGATAATAAAAACGGGTGTGTGAGTGCAAAAGCTATGTTGATCACCACCTTCCCTTTCGAGTGTCCCTGCTTTAGGTAGTTGATTGCATCTGCTGTTTTGTCAAGTGAGTATCGCCGGTCAATTACTGGTTTAATTACACCTTCTTCTAACAGTTTTACCACAAACTCCAGATCAGTTTTATTCGCTTTCGCAGACAGGGACTTAAATTTCTTTGATCCTAAAGATAATAGCCGGCCGAAAAGGATTGATTTGAAGATTTGGGATAAAGAGCCTCCGACCATGACGTATGTTCCGTCTGAAGTCAGCATTTTTCTGTAGGCTGACAATGGATAACCTCCATTAATTCCCAGGATAATATTGTAGCGCTTGTCTCCTTCTGTAAAATCCTCTTTTGTGTAATCAATAACATAACCGGCACCCAGCGATAGTGTTTGCTGAACATTATCAGAGCTGCACACTCCGGTCACCTCTGCTCCGAAATATGCGGCGAACTGTATTGCATATGTTCCAACTCCGCCTGCACTGCCGACAATCAGCACTTTCTGTCCTTTCTGAATATTGGCTATATTACGTAAAGCCTGAAGAGCTGTCAATGCGGCCATCGGTAAAGCGGCTGCTTCATCAAATGAGATCTGTTGTGGTTTGAAGACTAATAATCTTTCAGGAGCGGTGACATACCCGGCAAGACCTCCAAAACCGTAACTTGCAAGATCCCCCAGTACTTCATCACCGGGTTTAAACAATGAGATGTTTTTACCAACAGATTCGATCCGGCCGGCAATATCTGCTCCGAATATTTTTCTCTTTGGGATAATTCCCATTTTCATTGATCTGTAGTCAGCGGCGTTCAGCGAGACTGCATGCACTCTTATTAAGACCTCGCTGTCATTCGGAACAGGCTTATCAATGTCACAAAAGACAAGTTTGTCAGTGTGAGATTTTTTGTCATAGACGACTGCTTTCATTTTCACCTTACTTCTTCTTCTTTACCTTATTATTTTCAAATTCTTCCTGATATTCAATCTCATCATTTCTGTCATACCGAATCCAGACTCCATGTTTATTGTTATTCTTAAAATTGGCGATCTGCCATAGTTGTCCGGTCTCACGGTAAAAAATCCATTCACCCTCCATCAGATTATTGATAAATGGCCCTGTGGCCCTGATTTTTCCGTTTTTATAGAAATAAGTAAGATTATTACCAATCATTTCATAAACTGGCTGGCCGTTTGCATAAAGTTTCTTTTCAAGCATCTCTGGCTGATTAATTACCAGGCAAGGTAAATAAATCTTTTTTCATTCTGAATTAATGGTAATTGAGTTAAGCATTCTCATCATTTAGCTTAATGATATTGACCAAAGCAAGACTCAGTTCAGGTTATTTCCTATTTTAATACCAAAATAAATTGTTCTGGGCGATATCGGGCCATACATATAGGAAGGGTCCCGGTCAGCACCTGCATCAAAATCCGACTGGTACGAATTAAAAATATTTTTAATGCCGGTATAGAGCTGTAGAGTGGCACCATTGATTTTGATATTGTACTGAATTTTTGTGCCAAGGTCGAAGAAGGACCCGGATTCTCTTAATTCACCTATACCTGGATCAGTAAGGGGACCAAAATAAGGGACCAGCATTCTACCCGTGTAAGTGCCTGATGTTGAAAAACACAGGTTGCTGATGGGGTCCCAGTCAATATTAAAGTAGCCGTAATCCGCAGGGGTACGGAAGAATCTTCTTGTACTGAATTCCTGGTCCATATCATATTTACTGGATTGAACAGTAAACCCTGAAAGAAAGGAAAATCCTTTCAAAGGCCTGACCCTGAGTTCCATGTTAAGTCCTTTAACAACAGCACCATCTTCTGCATTCATTCTTGTATACAGCACCCTGCCTGTCTCATCCGGGATTCCGATCTCATTTACAAAGGGATTATTCAGCCGTGTGTAAAATCCTTCAATAAGAAGGCCGGTCGAAACTGTTCCGATCAGCTTGTTGAAATCGAGGGAAGTCATGATACTATGACTGGTTTCCTGCTTAAGGTCAGGATCATTTACATTAATGACCTGCCTCGAACCAGAGGTTTCGATATGGAGGTCCTCATCAAAAATCTGAGGGGCCCGATATCCCTGCGAATAACTTATCCGGGCCTGAAGTGACCTATACACTTCGTACATGAAACTGATCCTGGGACTGAAAACAACTCCTGTTTTTGCCTCATTGTTATTTGCCTTATCGGTAATATTATAATGATCGAGCCGGGCACCAAGTCCTAGTTTAAACCTGTTTATCTTAAGATCGTACTGCAGGAACGCACCCGTTGTCTGAGACAACTGGTCAGAGACCAGTGTATTACCTGTGTGAGGAACGCTAATGATAGTGTCGTTTACTATAACTGCATTATCGTAATCGGGATAACCCAGTTTCTTATCTGCAAGAAAACCCCCTGTATTCTCAACTCCGGCAATTAATGAAGAATTCCCGAGGAAGGCTTTATACTGTAATCCTGTATTGTATGTAAGATCTTCTGACCTGCCATAGCTGTTGAGAGACCGGTTGGCTCCATAATAGGAATCACGCAAAAGATGTTGAGATGATAAGAACAGGGTCAGAAGATCATAATCCCTGAAGTATTGTTCAAATGTAACTGCACCGGTTTTTATATCATGTTTTACTGCTTCTGCAATATCTCTCTCATGCAGTGGATACTCCTGCCTGTTACCACCGTTTCTTTCCTCTTTGATATTGAAAAAATCGATCGCAATTTTGCTTCGTAATCCAAGTCTGTGAAACAGACGTGTTCCGATTGTTAAATTGCTCATTGGTGCCAGTTCGGAAAAGGAATCGTTATTTGCATCAAACATTTTTCTTTCCCGTGCAGATCCGAAAATGGAAATACCGGTTTTGCTATCGGAGGAGATAAGGGATGTGTTAAGGCTCAGTGTATAATCTGGTGCAGGACCACCAGACTCTCTGAATCCGATACCTGCCAGGCTGGTGTTTATTCCAGCTTCGTAGGTGTTGGAAACCGGATCCTTAAGAATAATATTAATTGTCCCGGCGATAGCATTACCGCCATAAAGGGCTGACCCCCCTCCCCTCACCACTTCTATTTTCTCTACCATATTCACCGGTATCAGTTCAAGGCCATACACTCCGGCGAGTCCTCCGAAGATCGGGCGGCTATTGATCAGAACCTGACTATATGGTCCTTCCATCCCATTCATCCGGACCTGTGTGAATCCGCAGTTCTGGCAGTTATTCTCGATCCTCAATCCCGGTGAAAATGTTAAACCTTCAATTAGTGCCACTGTCTGGGTTGAAGAGAACAGCTTCGGAGAGAGTGTATTAACCATAGTTACTGATTCTGTTCTCTTCATTTCGGATCTGTCGGCTGAAATTACAACTTCTTCAAGGCCAAGAATATCTTCTTCCAGGGCAAAATTGATTTCGAGCGTTTCTCCAGCCTGTATGGTAATCTCTTTTTCAAGAGGTTTATAGCCAACTGCCTGTGCTCTGACAGTATGTGTGCCAACAGGCAGGTTTATCAGCATATAATGACCGGTTTCGTCAGTATTTATTCCAATAGTTGTCCCTTTAATACTAATGGTTGCGAAAGGAATATGATCGCAGTTGCATGTAACATGACCAAAAATATTGGCATCCGTTTTTCTCTGAGATAAAAGAGCAGGGGCACATACAGTTAAAATAAGCAATACACCAATATATTTCCTCATTAAACTAACTTTATAAATTACACAATTTGATTAATACGCAGGAAAGCCCGCATAAGAAATGAAGTATTTGTACTTCTCAGATCGGGACCCGATGTAAATTATAAAGCAGGCGCCCGGGGCCGAACGGCACGAATAAGATTTAAGTTACGGGTATAACTGTTATCCTGGCACAATATAGGGCATCCAGGAATAGACTGGATGATAATTGTGCCTGTTAAGAATATGGGAACCGTCGCAATAAAGCTCGAAATAATCCGGATAAGTAAAAACCCGCTCTTCGAGTGCCGATGATTATCCGGCTCTTCTCCTGGCTGGGATTTGAAAGGATGTGAATGAACAACAGTAACTCCGTCAATTATATGAGCGTGTTGAAAAAATGTAATTGACCCAAAGTAACTGCAAAACAGGATCAGAAATATAAATCCTGCCCATTTTCTGAAGGTTACTTTGGTTAATGAATTCATCATGTACTTGTGAAATACGGGCTAAAACTACTCAAATTTGGCTTTTCTCGTATCTCTTTTACAAATTAAGAGTAGAGTTAAATTTCTTATTCTTCAAATTCCCTCCGGAAGGATTGATTTTGTGTTTTTTGACATAAATGTTGAACATTATTGCCCCTGTTTTGTTTAATTATTGCAAGTATAAAGATATTATCCTGCCAGCACCCGTACAACCAGGTTAGGTTAGGTTAGTTAGTAATCAGGGGTATACATTTTCATGTTTAGGGTGCTGGCTTCTTTTTTTTTATTCACACTTAAGATTCGCCCGCTGGGCTTTTGAGGCCTCAGCGAATACTCCGTACAAAGCATTTCTAAATGAAGCACAGGCGCTCGCTGTCTGTCCTTTGCCCGCCTGTGCAACGGCAAGCTGGTAGTAGAATTTTGCCTTCGCTTCGGCGTTGCCGGTTTCAAGAGCCAGTCCTTTCTGTGAGTATTCGATGCCGGCGTCGAAATTCTTCTGTTTGTTGTAAACATCAGCGAAAAAATAGAAAAGGTCCTTATCGTCCCCGTATTTTGCTGCTTTATTCAGCAGAACGAGAGCTCCATCAAGGTTCTCCGCCTGATTTGCCTGTGAACCGGCAGCACGAAAATACTCAAGTGCAGAGGAGGATGCCTGCTTTGCCCTGTCGTCATCAGGTCCGGCTCCCAACTGTTCAAGGAACAGGTCGATCGTTTCCTCGTATGCATCGGCATTGCTCTGAGTCCTGTATATCAATGCCTTATTATAAATTGCCGTAGTGTAACCAGGATTGATCACAAGAAGACTGTCAAACGTAAACAGGGCATTGTCATAATCATTTTTTGCAAAATAGTCGTTGGCCAGGGTATTGTAAGCCTGTACCATTACCTTCCCGGCATTCTCCTTGTTCGATGCACTGCCATATTTATCGGCGGAAGCATAAGCTTTCTTTGCAGCTTTAAGTATCTCCGGGGCCGGCTTGTTTTCGTTCAGATTGTTATAGGCAACCTTGAAATATAAACCCGGCAGTACCTGCATGGCCTTCTGCTTAAGGTCGTCGGCAGTCTCGCCGACCTGCTCCGAAATAGTAACAACATTCTCAAAGGCTTCGATAGCTCCCGGAATATCAGACTGCATCAATTTGGCACCTTCGTTATAGACCTTTATAACATCGTTGCGTGTCTGGGCACTGAGATTTAAACCGATAAAAGCAGAAACAACAAGAATCCCTGCAATACTTCTAATTGCTTTCATATTCATTTTAATTCAGATTATCAGGTTATTAAAAACATTCTTTCTTTATAAGCCTGTAAATATATAAAAAAAAATGGAAAAATTGGAAAATGTTATACCCATGGTAACATTGAAAAGTTCCATGTTGATTATGGGGTTTTAACAACGGAAATTGGGCGCACAGGCACCCATCAACTGACACCAGCCAGGCTAGTACTCGAAAATTAAGCGAATTAACTGATGGAAATCGCGAAACACCGGATTACAATCGGGGTTCGAATACTAAACTATATGACAAGAGCTCAAGGTTTCTTTCCGGGGCCTGGACAAGTCATTGCTGGCGGCTCTCCAATCGGCTCCTCAGGAAAAGTTATTGATTTCAGGGTACTGACCCGTTCCGCAGGGAAGAATCGGAAACACCGGATTTTTCACTTTGAAGCATGTAAATTCCCTCAGTGACTTTTTCTGAAATAAGCAATTTTGAATTAAGAAAGTAATCTGTGTCAGGATAATGGATGTATATACAGGAACGACCTGATAATAAACGGATTATCTCTTCGTGATTATCGAGGGGTATAGATGGGCACCCGAAGCTCCGTCCAAGGCGACCGTAACTGGTTATGTACTCTCTGCTGACATATTCGGCACCGTGCATAACTATGGCACGCTCCCTGGCTTTATCATTCACACCTGGTTCAACCCCATCCAGATAGAGTGACACACCATGTTTCCCATAATAGATCCCATCTGTAAGATAGAAACCCAGACTACTCTGGTTGGAAGAGGGTTTATTCGAAAAATGGGTTGCATACTCATCACCGCTTTTCTTTCCGTGGGCTACAAGAGAGTGATGGATCACTTTCATGCCGGGTATGTCAACTATCCACAACCGCTCGAGGTTGGATGAGACAGAAAAATCGATTATTGTCAGAAGATTGTTTCTGATTTTACCTTCAGATTTAAGGTTAAGAAAACCTGTAAGTGCCCTCCTGAAAACTTCATAACCGGGTCTGGGAGAATCGCAATATAGTGACGTGTAACACCAGGTAAAATAGGTGTCGATGTCGTGATTATGCGTTTCACGGGCCGGTTTAATCATACTGCTGCTCTGCAGAAAGGTGTTATTGACCGGCAGTACCGATAAAACAAAAGCACAAATTATGAGCCGCATTTTTGACATTCAGGAAGTCTCACTTTAAAACCTGTGCAATATAAAAAAAATCCTCATATTCTTTCAGATAAGATCAGATCAGCTCACTCCGTGGGAATTGTGTATTAATGCAGAAACGTTACATCGCCGACCATGTCGAAGTATTTCCCGTCGGCGAACCGGCCGGTTGCCCTCCATACATAGACCCCCTGCATAGCAAGATTACCGTTTTTGAAATAGCCGTCCCATCCAGTATTGAGATCATTGCTTTCAAATATCAGCACACCCCACCTGTTGAAGATCTGAAGCTTATATTCTATAATATTTTCCTGGAAAGGCCTGAAGACAAAATCCATCTCCGGATAGAGTCCTTCAATCCATTGTCCCCCGGTAGGTCCCGTTTCATTCCACTTGAATACATTCGGGTATTTCAGGAATCCCTCCTTCCATTCAACCCTTACCGGTGTCTCAAGTACGGCTGAATCTATGCATCCGTCTTTCGAGATAACAATCAACGAAACCCTGTAGGATCCCTCATTTTCATATTTGTGATAAGGATTCTTCTCGACAGAAGTTTGCCCGTCTCCGAAACTCCAGAGGTATGCCGAGTCGTAATAACTGTAGTTGTAGAACATCACTATCTGCTGATTATTTACTACATCGATCGGGTATGCATTGAACATCGCTGAAGGATTCCGCAAAACTTTAATTATTCCGTTATGTACGGACTGACCTGCGATATTGCTCACTATCAGCCTTACCAGATAATTTCCTGGAATATAGTAAGTATGCACAGGGTTTTTTTCATCAGAGAAGACATTATCGCCAAAGTCCCATAAATATGACTCACCATGAAGGCTCTTGTTTATGAACTGAATTGTAAGAGGGGCGCATCCGATTGTGTCGGGTTCAAAGTCTGCAACCGGAAGTGGTGGCATAACTACGCTGATATGAATGGTGTCCAACCCCAGGCACCCATGCCTGTCAGGAAAGGTTTCGTAAGTAATTATATGATTCCCCAACCCGGCGATTTCCGGATAGAATACATCTCCTGTAACACCGTTACCGGAAAATTCTCCGTCGATGGAGGTAACTCTTAAAGTTACCGGGGGACTTTTCAGATAGAGTGTTCCGACGCGGTTTATGATCACCACCGGGAGTGGCACTACGGTTATCACAGTGCTGTCTGAATCTCTGCAAGCCGGATTGGAAATCTCATACTTTATGAGGTGATCCCCGATGCCTGCAATAACAGGATCGAAGGTATTGCCTGTAACCCCAACCCCCGACCAGGTTCCTCCAAAATCATGAGCAACCAGGGTGACCGGAGGGCTGTCAACGCACAAAGTATCTATTGGCGTTATGGTAGCGTCAGGTGTGGCAACCGTTATGATCTTGTCCGCTGAATTACTGCAGCCATTAGCATCCGTAATATTATATGTTATAACGAAACTGCCGGGGCCGGTGGCTGACGGGTCAAAAAGATTGCCTGTAACTGCGGGTCCCGACCATGTTCCTCCGGGATCGTTTGCAATAAGCTGGAATACTATATCTGTCGAACATACAATATCAGGTGCTGTAATTGTTGCATCAGGTATCGGCATTACCGTAATGATCGTTTCATCATAGTCCTGACAGCCACTTGCATTTGTTATGCTGTAGCTTATGGTATGATTCCCCGGGCCGGCAACAGGAGGGTTGAAGATGTTTCCGGTGACTCCCGGTCCCGACCACGTTCCTCCGGGATCCCTGGCAGTCAGTGTGACCGGGGCGGCGTTTGCACACCTCGGGCCAACAGGTGTTATAGTCGCATCAGGATAAGGTGCAATTATGATAATAGCTGTTGTCACTACCGGCGGATGATCCCCGTTTACAGGATCAGCAGGTGGCCCGGGGATGTTGGGATCGTCATACGGGTTGCAGTAATTCCAGTTACGAAGAGTTACCTGAAAGAATTCGCCAACCTGCTTATCATTAGCAACATTAATTATTTCCGACCATATTCCTGAACCCGTCACAGGACCTGGCAGTGTGACCACTGACCCGGTGTAGGGAAAGACTGCAGGATTCCCATTAATCGTAACGGGTACTCCCGTCATGGTATTATCAGTGCCGTATATCCACTGTATCCAGCGGGTACTTACGTTAGGGTTATCTCTTTCCTGGGGAGGGACACAATTGAAGCGTGTCAGGTCGCGGAAGCGAACATTGGCGCGATTCCCGAAGCAAATCGGGTAAACCGGAGGATCAATGCGCATCCTGCCTCCATTATGGTCATCGTCATCCCACACCGTCACTATCTGCTCCTGTGAGGAAGAAGTACACAACACACCATTGACAACAAGTGTTGCCCTTGGATGATAATTGCAGACATTGCCACGCGATGTGTAAAGATTGGAGGCTGTTGCCTGAAATACTCCGGGAGCTATCTCGACAGCGTCAACAGTGGCCACACTCCCATTATCCCAATCGTACCTTATCCTTACGCGGGTTCCTGCGTTGTTGACGCCGGTATAAGTAACTACCCATGTCGCTGAGACAGGTGAACAGAGTCTATCCGGGGTAATGCTGTTAGCTTTGGAAAAGATAGTACAATCCTGTCCGGAAATATCCAGAGAAAAAGAGGTCAGTAATATATAAAACAACCATTTTTTCATGAACCCGGAAATTTTTCTTGTTCAGGAATTATTACTGTACCTCTTTTACGTCTGATGAACCTTTCCAGTTACATAAACTGCTCAATATTTTTTTAGTTTTATCTGACAGTTCATGGTATTCCGGACCGGGTGCCATAAATCTGAAGCAACCACCGGCAGGGGTTAGTATCGGCTTGTACCCTGCCCCATGGCATTGTGCTTCTAATCCACCCTGACCTTAACAACAATCTTCTTTACCATTGAATTCTCCCCGTCCTTCAAACCCGGACGGTGGGCATCCTCCGGAAAGAAAATAAAGAACCTTTCAGGGGAGGCTCTGAGGTTATTCTCACTGGTTACAGTAAAAAACTCAATATCCCTTTCCGCGTCGAAAGGCTCGATTATTTCATACTTCATGGATATTGGCGTTATTCCTATAAGTTCCTTCCCCGAAACAACATATTGAATATCTATATACCTCCTGTGCGCTTCAAAATTTGCCTCTTCAGGGTTTTTGGTGAGGTACTCGCTGACAGCAACGTAAAGATTATCCCCATCGATATCATAACGCTTAAGTTCCAGTGCTGACAGATCATTTTCCTTCAGAAAAATAAATGCAGAGTTCCATCGCTCCATATTCCTGAAATATGAAACAGCCAGTGCTTTCCTGTCAACCGAAGGATCGGGTTTCACCGTCCATCCGTTAAGCCACTCATTTTTTTCAAACCATTTGTCAGTTTCCGTGGCACTCCATTTTTCAGGATTACTGGTGCCGGAACAACCTGCCAGACCAGTCAGACTTAATACTACCATAATTCTTAAAAATGTGGGTTTCATAAACAGATAATTATTGGTTCGCATAATACGATTGGCCTTCTATTGCCGGATTGAATATTAACATTCTGCAAAAGTATTGAAAAACACAATACCCCTCCGTGAAAACAGATCATTCTTTTCAAACCGTACCATTGCCGTGAAATGTTAATTTTTTATAAATATTAAACCTGCAAGCAAATATTTTTGATCAGGTCTTGAAGTGCATCACTTTTTGGAATAAATTTACCTTACACTTAAATGGATAAAATTATGAAAAGAAACAATCATCTCATCAGGTTAACAGTTGTTACCCTGATTATTTGTATGTCTGGCTCACTCTATTCCCAGGATTGGCCGCAATTCAGGGGAGCAGGGCGCGACAGCAAGGTAACCGGGTTCAGTGCTCCGCCGTCGTGGCCGGCTGGTCTTTCGCAACAATGGAAAGTTACTGTAGGCACTGGAGATGCTTCTCCGGTACTGGTTTCCGGCAGGGTCTATCTTCACGCCAGGCAGGGCGATGATGAAGCAGTATTGTGCCTGGACGCCGCAACGGGAAAAGAGGTATGGAAGAGCACCTACCCTGCCCCTGCAGTATCAGGACCATCGGCATCCCATCCAGGTCCGAGGAGTACACCAACAGTAGCTGGCGGGAAGGTTGTTACATTTGGCGTTTCAGGGATCCTTTCATGCCTCGATGCTTCAACGGGTAAAGTGGTATGGAGAAAAGAGAATCCCTCAAATGCGGTCCCGCAATTCTTTACCGGCATGTCACCGCTGGTAGCAGATAATATCTGTATTGCACACGTGGGCACCCGGGACAAGGGTGAGATCCTGGCGCTTGACCTTAATAACGGCAATGAAAAATGGAAGTGGTCGGGTGACGGGCCAGCCTATGCCTCCCCTTCCCTAATGACCATTGACGGGAAGAAAATAGCCGTTGTACAGACAGAAAACAACCTTTTAGGACTCGATTTTACTGACGGCAAACTGCAGTGGCAGGTTGCAACACCTGTACAGCAAAGGTTCTATAACTGTCCAAGCCCGTATATAAACGGTCAGATTGTCTATTACACAGGGCAGGGAACCGGCACAAAAGCGGTTCAGGTCAGCAGGGATGGTGATCGCTATACGGTAAAGGAATTGTGGAGCAATCCGGCTGTTGGCGCCAAATGGACCACTCCGATACTTAAGGATGGCCACCTGTTCGGATTTACCGACCAGAGAAGGATCTACTGCATCAATGCTTCGACAGGTGTGACTGCCTGGGTGGATGAGGGGACCAACAGTGATTTTGCCACCATATCGGACTGCGGCCAGGTAATTATCGGATTTCCCAGTACAGCCAATCTGATCGTTTTCAGGCCTGATACAAAATCATACTCGGAGATTACCAGGTACAAGGTATCGGAAACACCTGTTTATACCTTTCCGGTAATTGCCGGCAACCAGATCTACATAAAAGATGCGGAGTCGCTGATATTGTACAGGATAAATTAAAACCTTCCGTCGCCAGTATTTTATGGCTGGCAACTTGACAGCAGAGACGGTCTACACGGCCGTTTTTGCTTATATCCGTTCACGAAGCAGAATATTTCTTAACTCGTTCGAAGTGATCTTCTCTCTGGCAACACCACCCTCGACAACCGTGATGTTTCCGGATTCCTCGGATACAACTATCACAAGGGCATCGGAGTGCTCCGACATGCCTATTGCAGCCCTGTGTCTCATACCGAAGCGGGCGGGAAGCATAACCTGATCGGTAACGGGCAGAGGACACCTTGCGGCAAAGATTTTACCATCCTCGATAAGGAGAGCCCCGTCGTGAAGAGGCGTATTCTTGAAAAAAATAGTCTCAATCAGTTCAGCACTTATTCTGGCATTCAGCAACTCACCGCCTTCCGAATAGAGATCGAGACTGCTCCTCCGGCCGACAACGATCAATGCCCCGGTCTTCTTGTTAGCCATCGATTCCGCTGCCCTGACGATCTCCTCTGCTTCCCTGGGACTGCTCTGCTCATCATCGACTGATGCAAATATCTTTCTCAGCGAAAACCTTCTGCTGCTTATATACCGGTTTCCGATTACAAGAAGGAATCTTCTCACTTCCTGCTGGAAGACAATGATCAGCGCAATTACTCCAACCCCTATCACCTGGCCGAACAGAGCGCTGATAAGCTCCATGTTAAGCGCCTTGACGACGAGCCAGAAAAGGTAAATAAAAAAGATGCCGATAAAGATGCTTAAGGCAGCGGTTCCCCGGATAAGCTTAAACAGCTGAAAAAGTATAATGGCAACCAGAAGAATGTCGATTACATCAAGTATTGTTATATGAAATCCCATGTCAAATAGATTGAATCGTAAAATTAAGGAAACATTTTAATATTCCTGAGCCGTGCGGTCAGTCTTACGGCCTCTACCGCCTCCCGCACATCGTGCACCCTCAGGATGTCAGCCCCATTCAGCAGAGCCACGCTGTTTAGCACCGTTGAACCGTTAAGTGATTGATCTGACGTGATCCCGAGAGTCTTCCATATCATCGATTTCCTTGAGAGGCCTACCATTACAGGCAAGCCGGCTATCGAAAAATCGCTGAGAGATCTCAGAATCCCGAAATTGTGATCAATGCTCTTCCCGAATCCAAAACCCGGATCGATGATAATATCCTTTACTCCTGCGGACCTTAACCGGAATAACCTTTTCCCGAACCAGCTCAGAATCTCAGCAACGACATCCGTGTAGACAGGGTTATCCTGCATTGTACGGGGATTGCCTTTCATATGCATCATGACGTAAGGCACATTTAATTCCCCGACGACATCAAACATCCTGCTGTCGGCTTCTCCCCCTGATATGTCATTGATCATGTGTGCCCCGCACTCTTCGACAGCCTCCCTGGCTATATCCGCCCTGAAGGTATCAATTGAAATCACGGCATCCGGCCTCTCCCTGGCAATAAGTCTTACCGCTTCCAGAACGCGTTTCTTCTCCTCTGTTTCAGAAATATGATCTGCACCCGGCCGGGAAGAATACCCTCCCACATCTATAATATCGGCTCCTTCTTCCAGCATCTTTGAAGCCGCATCGATTATACCGGCATCATTTGTAAACCTGCTCCCCCTGTAAAATGAGTCGGGCGTGACATTTATAATGCCCATCACCCTCGGGGTGGAGAGGTCCAGAAGCCTACCCCTCAGGTTAATGTACTGTGGTTTCCCTTTCAAGTCTGATCTCTGTTGATAATCCGAAATTAGTACTTTTTAAGCAATTGCCAACATTCCTGATTTTTTCCCGTTTGCCTTTCAAGTTTAAAGTGTCGTTATTACATTTGTACCTGAAGAAAACAGACAAATAATGAAGCTTATCGTAATTGAGGGGATTGACGGTTCAGGAAAATCAACACAGATTAAACTCCTCAGGGATTTCTTCTCTGGTGAGAGCTACGGATGCGAATACCTTCACTTTCCAAGGACTGACACCCGCTTTTTCGGTGAACTTATTGCCAGGTTTCTCAGGGGTGAATTCGGATCATTGAATGAAGTGGATCCTTATCTGGTCGCATTGCTTTATGCCGGCGACAGAAAGGATGCCTCGATGATAATCACTGACTGGCTGAAAGAGGGCAGGTATGTTCTGCTCGACAGGTACACCTACTCAAACATTGCATACCAGTGTGCCAAAATTGATGAACCGGCTGAACGGGAAAGACTGCGCAAATGGATCTTAGCTCTTGAATTTGAACATTTTAAGATACCTGAACCTGATCTCAATATCTTCCTTGACGTGCCTGTATCTTTTATGGAGAACAACCTTTCATCTGCAAGGTCAGGCAATGACAGGATTTATCTGAATGGCACAAGGGATATACATGAAGAAAACCTTTTTTTCCAGCGGAAAGTAAGGGATGTATATCTTAACGCCACCCGCACAGACGGTCGTATGGCCGTTGTCGACTGCAGCGACAGGGATGGCAGAATGATGCCTGCCGGTGATATATTCAGGAAAATCACCGGAATTATTTATCAACGCAAATTAATCTGACATGAAGCTACTTATCACTATCAGCAGATTTATCACCGGACTGGTTTTTATCTTCTCGGGCGCCGTTAAAGCCATCGATCCCCTGGGCTCAGCATATAAATTCGGAGATTACTTTCAGGCATTCAATCTGGGATTCCTACAGTTCTCGGCATTGCCACTGGCAGTGATCTTGTGTACTGTTGAGTTTCTTGCAGGCTTTTCACTGATCACCGGCTACAGGATAAGAACCGGAATATGGGCCGTAATGATCATGATGCTGATCTTCACCCCTCTTAC
>DIKJ01000108.1 GCA_002424525.1 Bacteroidales bacterium UBA5621
AGAAATCTTCTCCAATCCAGGTCCTGTCATTCACCAGATCAAAATCATAATTGACCTCAACAGGTTGATGTCTGCACGAATTCAGGACCATTAAAATACCTGCAACGATACTTATGCATCCGCTAAATGATCTCATTATCAGCAAAGTTAAGTTGATAGAAAAGGACCTTCTGTCAGGTTATGTTATCCATGGCCTCGGGCGCTCTTTAATCTGGTTCAAGGTATCCAGTGCAATGTTAATATCCTCAACTATTTGAAAATCATACATTCCCAGGCAGACAAAGTCGGCACCGTTATCGAATGCATACCTGAGTCCCACTTCGGGTTTGATGGCTCCGGCAGCCAGGACCTTGAAAGCGATCCACGGCTCCTTAAGGGTTCCCATGAAGCGGATGGTCTCTTCCGGATCAAAATCAAACATATTGTCTTTCCATCCTGACTCAGGCTGAGCGGACCAGTAATTATGACTGTGGCAGGTCTTGACCCAGAAATCTGGTTTCAGTCCATGTTCAACACAGACCTTTATGGCCTCTATCTTATGGGCACCAATACCGGCAGGCTTTCCATATCGCCGTATCTCATCAAGCCCCCTTCCAAGCAGTTCCATACGCTGAGCAACCGTTCTTTTTTCGCGATCGTCCCAGTTCTCATCGGCCCAGCGGTCAGTGATCTCTCCCTGGCAATAAAGGGCATCGGAGTCAACAGCCAGCGACATCGCAATCCCTTTCTGGAAGTCGAGGCCTATCCCGCAATCGGAAATAAACTTCATTTTACCGTGAAATTCCCGCTTGTATTTCTGAAAAACCCGCCCAAGCTGGGGGTTGGTTATGATAGCGTTTACCCCGCATTTTTCAGCAAGCGCAAGGGTTTGCATAACCTTTTCGTCGGTATGATAGGTCTTCACAAGTCTGGAGACATATATGAGGTCTCTCGCATGGGCCCATCCCCCGATAAGGTTCCCTCCCATGACTATCCGGCTGAGCTCAAATGTTGCAGGCTTACCATCCTTGTCTGTGTACGGGATGGAAGCTTTTGGCACCTGTCCCTTAAGATCGGCAAGAGACGAGTAGTTAAAGGTCAGAAGGGTTTCGCTTGAATTTGCATCGATCCCGTCAACCTGAAGCAGCTTCTCCTCGAAACTATCCCATTTTCGTTTTCTGTAAAATGCATAAGCAAAGAGCCCGAGTGCGGGAACGGTTATCAGATCTTTAATTGCCTCCCGCCGGTCCAGCTTCTTTTTACCATCCGGAAGCGAGTCAGGGACAGGCTTCCGGACCCTGATCTCTTTCCAGTTATTGTAAAGCCTGTCAAGTCCGAAATGATACTTAGAGGAGAGGAAAATAAATCCGGAAAGGACTAAAAACTCAATCAGGGTCTTATTTACCCACAGGTAGTTTCCCTCAACAGGTACTCCGACTGTATACCCTGAGACAGGCGGGTAGGCGACGAAATAAAAGAAAAGCATTATGGCTCCGGCCAGGCTCGCCCACCTTGTAAGTAATCCCATAATCAGCCCGGCGCCTACAAGCATCATCCCATACATGTTCATAAAATCAACTATGCCGATAACTGCAGTGCTTTCTGCCATTGCATTGAACAGTGATCCGAAGATCCACTTAGATCCTGCCAGGTAGGGTGCCGACGACCAGGTTCCTCCAACAATCTTAACCAGTCCCTCATATAAAAAGTGCCATCCGATGGCAATCCTGACGATTGATACCAGCCATGGCAGTATCTGGTTGATTCCCGTTGCTGTGCTCTCTTTTGTTCTCATTTCGTTCTTAATTAATATTACTGGTTCTCGGATCCTGATAACTGATTACTGATTACTGATTACTGATCACTGATTACTGATTACTGATTACTGATTACTGATTACTGATTACTGGTGTCCGACCCTCACTGCTTCACTTCTTTCAACCACCTTCTCAAATTTCATTAACATTTCAGGGTCGGGTTCAGCCATAATCTTCCACTCGTCTGATCCAAAAACTCCGGCCTGCGAATAATCAAAAGGCTCGAATTTGATTTTCCTGATAACAGAATTATTTCTGAACCTGAAATCATATTGTGTCGGGTCTCTGAAAAGAGGATCGGCAATTATTGAATTCCGGTCTTTACCTGTTCTTCTCCACTCTGAAAAACTCAGATCTCCAAATCTGATATCTTCCGTACGCGTATCCCAGAAGCAGTTCATATCGGAAACCAAATTGATCTTATGCCAGTTACTGCTTAAGAGAGTTCCTTTGTCATAATAAATGATATTATTCGTAAAAGAGAATGACCGGTGTTCCTCAACTCTCGTCGCCTGCAACTGGGCCCTGATATTAAAGGCAAATATGTTATTCCTGATTATATTCTCCTTTCCATAATGCTGGTGAAACCCTGAGCTTTTGCATGCATAAACCAGGTTATTCTCCATAATTATTCCATAGGAGCCTTCGTCGGTATATAGTCCCCACCCACCGTAGTCGAAAGAATATATATGATGAATCAGATTGTTTGCTACCCTTGTTCCTTCTGAAGCTCCAAGGGTATATACACCTCCCATGTCGCACAATTCACCCCAGCCAAGATGATGAATATGGTTGAACTCCACAATATTTCTTTTAGACGGGCTCTCCGCATATCCCCAGACCCATCCAACCGATATTCCTGAATACCTCAGATTGGCTATTTCGTTATGAGTTAACTTATTATCACTTGCATTAAAAATAATAATTCCTACTGCACATGGGAAAAGATGTCCGGCGTCCCTGATAATATTATTATCAACAATGATATTATTTGTTATCTCTGATTTTTCGGAACGGATAACCGTTTCCCCTATTTTCACCCCGCCTGCACCAAGATCGTGCATATAGCTCTGAACGACATTGCAGTTACTGCAGGCTCTCCGGAACCAGAAAGCGTATTTGCCTGTATGCGCAATCTCACAATCCCTGAATGTAATATTCCTGGCAAAATCGAGATTTACTACAGCATCAACCGGTGCAGCAGCCTGTGCAGCCTCATTGCCTTTTTCAGGCATCCTGTAGCCTGATACCTTAAAAGCGACGCCCTCAAATTGAATATTCTCAACCGGTTTTCCTGTCGCCTCATTACCTTTGAAAACAAGGAATTCATCTGTTACGGGTACAATAAAAGTGCTGTTCCAAAGATCTTCGCCCGCCCGGGGAACATAATAAAGGTTGCCTGTAGGTTCAAGGAACCACTCCCCCGGAGCATCGAGAGCTCCCTTGTAGTTCTCGACAAAATAACGTGTCTGTTTATCGAGAGGATTCCATGGTTTCATTCCGGTGCCTAATGTATATATTGCTGCCTCGGCAGGACTGTAATTATAAACAGGTTTCCTGGTATTGTCCCACTTGTGGTAGAAAGTTATTACGGCTCTCTCCATTTCCTGCCGCGACATTCCGTTGAAGATCCCGGCGCCCGCACTGTCGAGGAAAATTTTCTGAACGGCGAGTTCAGGGGCACGACCGGTTCCTTTTTCCACAACTGTCTCAGCCACATCGCTGATGAAAAGGAATCCTTCATTGGGAGTTCTTGCCCTCACCGCTCTTTTTCCGTTGACATACAGTTGTTCGAAATTCCACCCATAACGTGCAACTTCAGGCAGGTACATTCTCCATAGTTTTTCATTTACCCTCTCGAACCCCGCCAGCTTTAAACCGCCATAGAATACAGGTTTTTTGCCTGGCTCAGATTTATACACCACAGGAGTGGATGGAGTTCCCGAATCTTCATGGGTCAGAGTAAGAGGTTCTGACAGGAAGTATTCTCCTTCGAGTATAATTATCTCGATGGGATTATTCTTAATGTTAACCGCTTTAAGCTCCCTGGCCCTGTTCCGCGCCCCCTCAAGTGTGGCAAGAGGTCGAAGCCGAGTTCCCGGGTTCATGTCGTTTCCTGCAGGGCCTACATAAATTACCTGACCACAGGCATAATCACGACCTGAAAGGAACCAGGCAAATATCATTAAAACCAACAATCCCTTTTTCATACTATCTTAGTATTAAGAAAAATATAAAAGTATCGTAAGTTCCTCATCTCTCTGAGTGATATTGCAGGAACATCCTGAAATTTTCAGATAATATATTGCGTCAGAAATCTCCTGGTAAGTACCAGGGCATTCTTTCTGTCGTCGAGTGAATTCTCAAAAGTCTTGTCTTCCACTTCAA
Organism: Bacteroidales bacterium UBA5621; assembly: GCA_002424525.1. GTDB lineage: Bacteria > Bacteroidota > Bacteroidia > Bacteroidales > VadinHA17 > LD21. Next base: position 4,185 of record DIKJ01000108.1, read on the forward strand.
CACAAACTGGCCCGTCATATCTGATATCATTCAACGCTGATACGAATGCCGACCAGTCAATGTCGCCCAGTCCGGGCAATTTTGGTGAATGAAATTCGATTGGAGCAGCCATTATGCCGACCTCATTGAGCTTGTCGCGGTATACCCTGGCATCCTTCAGATGGACATGGAATATTTTTTCCCTGAATTCATAAAGTGGTTTAACATAATCCATCTGCTGCCACAGAAGGTGGGAAGGATCATAATTCAGCCCGAAATAGTCGCTGTTGATCTCATTGAACATACGTCTCCAGATCCGGGGTGTTGTTGCCAGATTGTTTCCTCCCGGCCATTCATCATTTGTAAAGATCATAGGGCAGTTTTCGATACCTACCTTTACTTTCCTCTCTTCAGCATATTCTATAAGGGGTTTCCAGACTATCCGGAATCTTTCAAAATTTTCATCCACCGATTTATTCTTGTCCCTTCCGATGAACGTGTTGATCTCGTTCACTCCCAGCAACGCTGAAGCGTCGATCACTTTCTTAATATGCGACACATAGAAATTGCTTTTTTCCTCATCGGGATCGAGTGGATTCGGATAATATCCCAGTCCGGAGATCTCCACTCCCATATTGGCGAGATAGCTGTTAATGAGGGCGGCCTGTTCAGCATCGAGCGTATCCACATCGATATGGGTTACACCTGCATACCTTCTTTCGGCTTTGCCCATGGGCCAGCAGCAGACCTCTATACATTTGTACCCCTGCTCCGCTGCATAATCGATCAGGTCCTGCAGGGTGAGATCAGGTAAAATTGCACTAACAAATCCAAGTTTCATCTCTGTTTCTTTGAGGTTGATTCCTACTCGACTAAAGCTGCAAGTGCCGCTCCAACCAGGCTTGATTGAGGAACTTCGGTAAACTCGACGTAACGTTTCCGTTTTCCGCTGAGGTAGTCCGAGAAATAATTCTCAAACCTCTCCTTAAGGTTATGCATCCTGTAAAAAGCGGTTCCTTCAATAGTCATCAGTATCGGGAGCTCTTCTGATTTTCCTTTGTCAGTTTTAAGAACAACGGCAGCAAGGTTTGCAGCCACCAGTTTTGCGGCACGGTCAATCAGGTTGTCAATTATTGTGACACAGTTGATCTCGTCCTCTTCAGACGATATACATTTGCCCAGCGGGTTAAGTTTACTCCCGTACATAGTGTCAAGGTTACTGGCATCTTCGGATGAAAGCTGAGACAATTCCAGGATCTGCCGGGCAGTCTCTTGTGTAAAGACATTATCTGCGGCAGCCCTTTTAAGTACGTGAAGAGAGAGGTTCCCGAGGTAAGCGCCGGAAATCATCTTTTCAAAAGCATAATTCCCGGGATTGGCAGTCGTGTTATCGAATTCAATGTCAAGTGCCGTACGGGGCGGATTGCCTAAATTACCTGACTCTATATTGATGATCTGGCTTTTTGCCGGATCAAGCCCGGGTTTCTTCAGAATGTTCCGGTTGCTTTCGATATAGCAGGTGTTGGTTCCCGTTCCGAGGATAAAACCAATAAATGAATCGTAAGTCTTACTGACCGAAGCGGACTTGCCTGCCAGAAGGGTGGCAACTGTGTCGTTCAGCAGTACAATCTTCTTATCTGGCATCTCAAGAGCCTCCAGAAGGTTTTTCCCGATCAACTGCCCTATCACTCCAGGAGCACTCACTTCCTTACAGAACTGAAGAAGTATACCATCTTTGTCTGGCAGGATTTCAGTCGGATAGGAAAAGCAGAAACCGATCCTGTCGCATCTCACTGAGATGTGTCTGATAAAACCGGCAAGAGTCCGGAAGAATTCATCCTTTGAGACCTCCCCATCCAGTCCGGGCATTCTCGCATTAACCATATCCCTTATCTCGAGTTCTCCTTTTTTACTGAAGATTACCTCTGCAGCCCTGAAGTTAGTACCCCCGGCATCTACTGCGACAACCGGGACCTCATAAAGGAACTCGTTGTCGGCTTCAATATATGTTGGTATCATCCGAAGAGAACTTT
>DIKJ01000192.1:0-9569 GCA_002424525.1 Bacteroidales bacterium UBA5621
GACAACTGTTCGGTAGCCAGTGTAGTCAATGATGCGCCGGAAGTCTTCCCTCTTGGTGAGACAACCGTAACATGGACAGTGACCGACGGATCAGGGAATACAGCTGAATGTATTCAAACCATTTTGATCGACAAAGTAACAACAGCAACAACAGTTTCTGTCAATCCAACTTCACAGCAATACAGCGACAATGTTACATTAACAGCTACAATTGCACCTTATGAATGTTATGACCCAGGTACTTCGGCAACCAGTGTTACCTTCTATATTGGTAGCCAGGAGATGGGGACCGTCGATTTAGTAAATGGAGTTGCCACAGCTACTTATGCGCTGCTTGAACCAGAATCTGACATGGTTTTTGGCATTGGTGAAATGTCACCTGGTGTTAAAACTGTTACTGCGATCTTTAATGGGAAAGATGAAAACTTCCTGATATATGATCCGACAACAAGTTTGAACATTACATGCGAAGATGCATCTGTTTCCAATATCGGAGAGACCTACTTTACTGCTAATCCTACTAATAATACTGGTACTGTTTCATTATCAGTAGTTGTAGTTGATGAAGCTGATGGCAATAGAGGTGACATAAGAAATGCTCAAATATCGTTCTATGACGGAACATCACAATTAGGCTCTCCTGTTGAGGTTGGATTAATTAATCCATTAAAAGCATATGAAGGTTTTGCAACAACGAATTTCAACTCGACCTTGAATAATAGTGAGATATCCAATGGTGGTAAAACATGGGATGTTTGGGCTAAAACTACTTCAGAGCCTGGCTTCACAAGTTATTATTGTGGTGGTGATGATGAGGATGTGACAATTGTTACTCTGGCAATGCCTGGTCCAGAATATGTAACCGGAGGCGGCTATATAGTTCTGACTGAAGCTACCTCAGGGCAATATCCAGCTAAACCTGGCAGTAAAATGAACTTCGGATTGGTTATGAAATGGAATAAATCAGGAAAGAGTCTGCAGGGTAAAGTTAATATTATTTACCGCGGCCCGGATGGTAATAATTACCAGATCCAGAGCAATGCAATCAACTCGCTTGCAGTTACTGAAGATGTGAGTTTCAAATATGCAACCATTACAACAAAAGCAAATCTTAGTTTGATTTATCCAGATGGTAGACTTCCTTCAGATCTGGGTGGTAATTTAAATCTTGTTGTTACACTTTGGGATTCAAAAACAGATAACGGAGGGAGCTCTGACCGTATCAGTGTTCAATTAGCTGGTGATAAAGGTTCAGGGATCTGGTTTACGAGCAATTGGGTTGGTGGTAGAACAATACCACAAACTCTTAATGGAGGAAACACAAATGTTGGGACCAACAAGGTCACTAGTCAGACTTCATCAATCCTTGAAGCTGAATTCGGCGTGAAAGCCTATCCGAACCCGTTCACCGATCATCTGTACTTCGATCTGCGCCTTAAAACGGATTCGAAAGTGCGCCTCGAGATCTACGACATGAACGGATCAAGACTGGCAACTCTGTTTAACGATGTCGTGGTGGCATTCGACAGCTACCGGATCGAATACACTCCTGAAAATCTTAGCAGCGGAATGTTGATATACCGTCTGGTTATAGACGATCAGATTGCATTAACCGGTAAAGTGATACATAAATAAACAAGATCCTCTGACTCCCGGGTAACGGGAACAGAAGATAAACAGCGCTGCCCCTGCCGGTTTCGGTGGGGGCAGTTTTTTGGGAGCGTAGAACGTAGAGCGTAGAGCGTAGAGCGTAAAGCGTAGAGACAGGGCATGTGAAATTTTGTTATCTTTGCATCTAGTTATGAGAAGATATCTGGTATTGGTTTTGTTGATGTTCCTTGCAGCTGGATGCAAAAAGGATAAGGACCCGGCGCTGAAAGGGACTGTTACCATTGATAACAGTCTGTACGGGGAGGGACCATATTACGCAATGGGTTTCTCATTCCCCGGCGCGAAAAAGGTCTCGACACTTGACAATCCGGCGCCCGACATAACACTGATCGCTGTTACGGACATATACGGAAGCATTCTCAAGCTGAACCTCCAGACCACAAATTTCAAAGGTTCATTTTATAAGGCCGGCCAGTATGCCAGCGCCTCCGATGCCAAACTGGCATATGACAACCTGAATTCCGCAACCGTTTCGCAGTGGAACGATGATGCCGATGCGATAGAGGCCGGCCAGATATGGATCTTCAGGACAGGGACCGAGAAATATGCCAAATTCAGGATCACTGCCACCTTTTCTGAGGAAAGGGCTGTATGGCCATACGCCGAATGCACTTTCGAATGGGCGTACCAGCCCGACGGGACCCTGACATTCCCCTGATAATGACCGAAGATCTGCCAGGAAAGATTTTTACTGTCAGCCGCCCCGAAGATTTTCAGACCAGCGCCCTCGCCATCTTCAGATACCAGGCCGAACACAATCCGGTATACTCCGCTTATATTGATGCCCTTGGCAAAACAGGCGTAAAACCGGCCGGTATTACTGAGATCCCTTTTCTTCCTGCAGAATTTTTCAGGAACCATAAAATAATTACGGAAGATCTTCCTGCCGGACTGGTCTTTGAAAGCAGCGGAACCGCAGGAATGATGCCTGCCCGGCATTTTGTCCATAGCGCGGCTCTTTATGAGCAGAGCTTTTCAAAATGCTTTGAGCTGTTTTACGGAGATCCCTCTGAATATGTCATTGCCGCCCTGCTCCCTTCCTACACCCGGCGGGGGAACTCATCACTGGTTTATATGATGAACAGCCTGATCGGAAGAAGCTCAAGGGAGGGCAGCGGGTTTTACGACGGCAGGCTCCCGGAGCTAGTGAGAAACCTGGCAGAGGCGAAGAGGAGACAGGAAAAGATCATTCTGACCGGCGTAAGCTTTGCACTGCTCGACCTTGCAGAAAAATACTCTCCCGACCTTTCCGGGGTTATCGTAATGGAAACCGGCGGTATGAAGGGAAGGAGGAAGGAGATCACAAGGGGCGAACTTCATGAAATACTCAGGAGCAGATTAAATGTTGAAGTCATACATTCCGAATATGGGATGACAGAACTTCTGAGCCAGGCATATTCGGCAGGGAACGGCATTTTCAGATGCCCTCCGTGGATGAAGATCCTGATAAGGGATCCGCAGGACCCGCTTGAGATATTCAAAAGCCCCGGCAGAACAGGCGGGATCAATATAATCGACCTGGCAAATATTTATTCATGCTCCTTCATCGCCACGGGCGATCTCGGCAGACTGAATGAAGACGGTACCTTCGAGGTCCTGGGAAGGTTTGACAACAGCGATATACGCGGTTGCAACCTGATGTTCGGTTAAAATCCCAGTTTTGTCCGTATGGCCGGGGGAACGCCATTTTTATGGACCATGATGAAGATAGTCTTTGCACGTACGAAGCTTTCCGAGATGTTCAGGTAACCTCCGGATTTGTTTCTTTCAGTTCCCCATGAGTTTTTCGTTATATAGTATTTCGTACCGTTCTGGTCCCGGACCATTCCGGTCATGTGCATCAGGTGATCGTCGGTGGTTGTGAAGTTCTCATATCCGTCCTGTCGGATCTGCTGTGTTACATTAATCTCCGGAACGGGTCGCGCAAAGCTGAAGGGATCGTCGGCGCCTGCCGGCGAGGCTGTTCTTTCAAACCTTGCCCTGTCGGTTGTCGAAAGATCTGGTCCGGTGGAGATCACAGGGTTTATTGCCACGCCGTTTGCGGGAGAGAATCCCCTTTCACTTACATCGCCATCCCAGTTGACAGTGTACCCGTTGTTGAACGAGTAATCCATTATTTCGACCAGCTCATCAAGCGGGACATTGTAAAAACGTTCCATCGACCAGTTGTCGGGAACCTCGAGCACGCCCTTCGTGTAGAACGGAAAATGGGTGAATGAGGTTATCTGCACATAATCATCCGGGTTGATCTCAAGGCTTTTGGCAAATGATTCGGGTGTATGGGTGACTCCCCTGTAGGTAAAGTATTCAGGTACCTTTCCCAGATAAGTGTCAAGGACGGCGTTTGCAATCATATGATACTGGTCACTCTCCTTTTTCCTCTGAACTGGAACGGTGGCAATGCTGTTTACAAATGCCTGAAGCTCTCCGTGATTATGTGTCGGTGATCCGTAGTTCAACCCGGCGTAGACTTCATCGGGAACAATGCCAATATTACTGAATACCCTCATGAAATCGTGGGAGAGGCTTCCCGGTCCGAGATTGCCTTTGCCCTGCCTCAGGTAATTATCCTTCAGGCGGTCGATATAATTATATCTGACAATGAACATTTCCGACAGGTCGTATTCCCCCCTGCCTTTCCTCAGCAATTCCGACTCGATGAATGAGGTAGTTGCGAAGCACCAGCAGGTGCTGCTACTGGCCTGATTTTTTACAGGTGTGGCTTTGAGTTCAACCAGGGTAGTGAACCTGAAGCCCTCGCCGGGTCCCCCTGCGGCGGCGGAGGAGGTTTTTCTTTGTGCATTTGAGCTCAGGGTCAGACTTGCCGCCGCGAGTAGTATTAAGAGTTTGATTTTCACCATAGTTTTTATAAATTTATTTTTGTGATTTCAATCCTTGATTTTGTATGATTTAATAATAGTTACCGTAGTGCGGGGTAAAATGCATAAGGGATATGTTCGATTTCCATCGAGCGGCCGTAAGATTTAATTATTATTACATCGAACCGGTTCTCTTTGGTTATCTCATATTTCCTCATATAATCTTCGGCCGCGAACTGGATCATTCTCTGTTTTTCCCTTGAAACGAGCTCGCCGGGATGCTGGTCCGGGAAATTTCCGGTCCGGGTCTTTACTTCGGCGAAGACAATAAAATCCTTGTTTTCCGCAACGATATCCAGCTCCTTCCTGCCAGATTTCCAGTTTTTGTGGCGGATTTTGTATCCGGCTTCCTCAAGGTAAGTGGCGGCAAGCGACTCCCCTTTCTGTCCCAGGACATGAGATTCGGCCATAAGTGATATATTATCAGCGATATATAGTGTTTCAGAGTTCAATAAGCTTGTTTCTTAATGCAAACAGGATAAGGCTGGCCGTGTTTTTTGAGTTGGTTTTCCCCAGCAGATTGGCGCGGTGTTTATCGACCGTTCTTTTGCTGATGAACAACGACTCTGCTATCTCCTGGTTCGAGAGGCCCTCGCATATTTTTAGAAGGATCTCTTTTTCCCTTTTTGAAAGGTTTGCAGATTTCTTTTCTGTTTCGCGGTGCTTTATCTTCTGGATAACATAATAAAGCAGTTCCTGCGAGAAATAACTGCCGCCCTTTCTTATAGTAAGAATGGCTTCCTTTACTTCAGAAATATCCGAGTCCTTAAGGAGAAATCCTTTCGCTCCGGCGTCAACCATCTTGTAATAATACTCCTCCTCTCCATACATCGAGAGGGCGATAATACTTATTCCGGGATCAATTTTCACAGCGTTGCGGGTTGCTTCGATTCCGTCCATTTCGGGCATATTGATGTCCATCAGCGCTATTTCGGCTTTTGTATCGCCAAGGAGCTTCAGGAATTCCTTCCCGTTGGAGGCTTCTCCCACCACCTCGAATTCAGGGAATGCGTCGAGAAGTATTTTCAGACCGTTGCGGAAAAGCTGATGATCATCCGCAATTATTATTCTTGTCTTTTCCATCTGGTGGGTTCCTGTTAGGAATTTATTCAATTACCTTGATAAGGGCGCTGGTTCCTTTTCCCGGAGTGCTTTCAATAATAAAAACACCTTCGACCGACCTGACACGGGTCTCTATGTTGGACAATCCCATGCCTCTGTTATCTTCCGCGCCGAGCATTGAGGTGTCAAAACCCCGCCCGTTATCATAGAATTGCAAGGTAATGAATTTTTCGTGTTTATGTAATTCTATTTCGATCCTTGAGGCACCCGAATGCCGGATTGAATTTGTAATAAGCTCACAGGCCGAGCGGTAGAGGACGACCTCCTTGTCGTTCTCGAGGCGTTCATTCTCCATGTTTGACTTGAAAACCACCTTGATCGCTTTGGTCTGGTTGATTTTTGAAGTAAAGGCGCCAATGGCGCTGGAGAGCCCGAAATTCTGCAGGACATGAGGGCTGAGGTTGTCAGATATGTCCTTTATCGTGGCAATTGCTTCATTTACAAGGTGGTTGGTATTATTGAGTATTACTGTTCCCGAAGGATCCTTTATTCTGTCGTTAAGCGCCGACAGCGACATTTTGACTGCTGAAAGGATAGGGCCGAGCCCGTCGTGAAGATCTTTGGCAAACCTCTTTTTTTCATTTTCCTCGGTGGTGATGATCGCGTTAAGGACCCTGCGCTCGGTCCTCAGCCTGTCAACCTCGGCACGTTTGAGAGAGTAAAAGAGTTCCCGGATAAGAATAACGCCGACAACTATCATGATTGAGATAAAAACACCCATCCACTCGTCGATCATCTGCCACGTGTACGAGGGTGTTCCGCGGAAAAACTCATTTAGCTGGATGATTTTCCGGATAGCCATAAATGCAAACGACAGGGAAAGCAGGATCCAGGAGACCCGGTATTTTGTCAGTTTGATGAACCGGAGAGCTATAACTGCTGCAATTATCTGCAGAACAATTGAGATTACAAGGGCGATCAGTCGTACCATTTTGCTGCAAAATATTTCCTGTAAAAATAGGTGTTAATTTAATGCATTGTCCGGTAAAGATCAGTTTATGTGTTAACTTTGAATCTGCTTAACCACATCTGATGAACACACTCTATAATATTGCAATACAGATATTTAGCATTCTAACATACATTGCTTCTCCCTTCAATCCGAAAGCAGGGCAATGGATCAGGGGACGAAGAAACTGGCAGGAATCGCTCGGGAAAAAGATCCGTCCTGACGAAAAACACGTCTGGATCCATTGTGCTTCGCTTGGTGAGTTTGAGCAGGGGCGACCGGTAATTGAAGCCATCAGGGAAAAGATGCCGGATCATAAGATTGTGCTCACTTTCTTTTCGCCTTCAGGGTATGAGGTGAGGAAGAATTACCAGCTTGCCGATTGCATCTGCTATCTGCCGGCAGATACTCCTGCCAATGCCAGGAGGTTTATTGCCATGCTGAATCCCGAGTTCGCGATCTTTGTAAAGTATGAGTTCTGGTACAATTATCTGTCGGTGCTTCACAGAAAGGGGATCCCGCTATATCTGATCTCAGGTATTTTTCGTCCCGGACAACATTTTTTCAGGTGGTACGGTTCGTTTTCCAGGGGTATTCTCGCGAAGTTCACCCATTTTTTTGTGCAGAATGAGCAATCCGTTGAGCTTCTGGGAAGCCTTGGGCTGAAGAACGTTACGCTTGCCGGGGATACTAGGTTCGACAGGGTTGTTCAGATTGCCGGAGCCGCAAAGGATATACCGCAGATCGTAAAATTCAGGGGTGAAGAGATGCTCTTTCTTGCAGGGAGCAGCTGGGCGGAAGATGAAGCGATCATCACTGAATATATCAACAGGTATCCCGGAAAGATGAAATGGGTATTTGCTCCCCACGAAACCGACAGGGCAAATATAAGCAGGCTTGAGAAGCTCATTAAGGTTAAAACCGTCAGATTCTCGGAGTTTACGGATGCTTCGGCAGATTCGAGGGTATTGATCATTGACGGCATGGGAGTGCTGTCGTCGGCTTACAGGTATGCGCATTTGGCAGCCATTGGGGGAGGGTTTGGCAGGGGTATCCATAATGTACTTGAGGCGGCAGCCTGGGACATCCCCGTGCTCTTTGGCCCAAACCATGAGAGGTTCCGCGAAGCAGTCGATCTGTTGAAGCTTGGAGGGGCAATGACTTTCAGGGACCAGCCCGGTTTTGAGAGCATTCTTGAGAGGTGGACCGGGGATGAAAATCTTTACAGAAATGCGGCAGAAGCGGCTGGAAACTATGTAAGGGAAAATACCGGAGCAACCCGCAGGATAATGGCTTCGATCACGCCTGAAGATATTAACACGAAACACTAAAAAATTGTTTAAAACTAATCTTTTCTGATAACGGGGGATCATCCAAAGAGATGTAAATTGCGACGTTGAATTTAACGGAAAATTAATATCTTTTTCAAAACTGAATCACCGCAATACTTTAGATTTGCATATTGAATATTAACCTTTAATCCTGAATTATATGATAAAACATTTTAAACGAATTTTTGCAACAATCAGCTTTTTGTTCATCGGTCTTATGATGTTCGGCCAGGGAGCCACAACATCATCTATGAGCGGAACCATTTCCGACAACAGGGGAGAACCTTTGACGGGGGCCAGTATTGTTGCGACTCACCTTCCTTCAGGGACCAGGTATGCTACTGTGACTGATATTGCAGGGACTTACCGGATCCAGAACATGAGGGTGGGAGGGCCATACACCGTAAATGTCTCATTTATCGGATACTCTACCGTAAGCTATACGGAAGTCACTCTTAAGCTTGGAGAGACTTATGTGCAGAATGGTCAGCTGACTGAAACGACTACAACCCTCAGCGAGGTGGTGGTAACGGCCGGAATGCGGAATACCATCCTGAGTTCACAGCGTGCCGGTACCCAGTCCAATGTTAGCGGCAGGGATATCAGCACTCTTCCGACGATAAACAGGAGCATATCGGACTTCACCAAATACTCTCCGCAGGCGCAGGGCTCTTCCTTCGGGGGCCGTGACGGACGGTACAATACCATTACTGTTGACGGAGCAGCCTTCAACAATAATTTCGGATTAAGCAATAACCCCCTTCCGGGAGGCAACGCCCAGCCGATTTCACTGGATGCCATCGAGGAGATATCTGTCAGCGTCGCACCCTACGATGTCAGAATGTCCCAGTTTACAGGCGCCAGTATCAATGCGGTCACCCGCAGCGGCGACAACACATTCAAGGCATCAGTCTATACATATTTGCGTCCCAAATCATTTACGGGAAACACCGTCGACGGCAATGAAGTGGCGGGAGCAAATGACAGAAATTCACAGAATTACGGTTTCCGCGTGGGCGGGCCGATAATAAAGAACAAACTCTTCTTCTTCGTGAGCGGTGAGTATGAAAAGGAGGATATACCCGGTGTGACCTGGAGACCGAGCACAGACGGGGTCGCTAATCCCGATCTTAAGATATCCCGTACCCTCGAGTCAGATATGATCACCGTCAGGAACCATCTTTTATCGGTATATAACTATGATCCCGGCAAATACAAGGATTTTGATCCTTTTCAGAACAAGAACACCAAGATCCTTGCGCGTCTCGACTGGAACATCACCGATCAGCATAAGCTGACCCTCCGCTACAACGATGTTGTCGGAACATCTGACCAGCAGACCAATGGCAACAGCGGACCTCCGGCCAACGCGCGCAACTCGAACCGTATATCGAGCCAGTCGATGGCTTTCTCCAACTCCTTCTACGGATTCAAGAATACCGTCCGGTCATTTACCGGGGAACTCAACAGCACTTTCGGAGCAAAGATCTCCAATAAATTCCTTGCCAGTTATACGTTCATCCAGGATACGCGTACAAGCAACTCCGACCTGTTCCCTTTTGTAGATATCTGGACCGGGTTTGATGAAAACTTAAGGGGCGGCGACCAGTACATGTC
>DIKJ01000192.1:9605-16961 GCA_002424525.1 Bacteroidales bacterium UBA5621
ATTACCGATAACCTGACAATCAATTTCAACAGGCATACCGTTACTGCAGGTGTCTCTTTCGACAGGCTCTTCTTCCGCAACTCATACATCAGGGAGGGGACCTCCTATTATCGTTACGCCTCAGTGGGTGATTTCATAAGCGGTGCAGATCCGATAGGATTCGGTGTAACCTATGGCTATAACGGCGTTGATGCTCCCGGCGCAATAGGCACGTTCGGCTTCGGAGCCGTTTACGCCCAGGATGAATGGCATGTGGACCCGAAGTTCAAGCTCACCTATGGCGTCCGCCTGGAACTGCCACTCTACTTCGATGAAATGAATGATAATCCTGCTGTTTCCGCCCTTACATTCATCGATAACAAGAAGATTGACGTCAGTAACTGGCCGAAGAGCCAGATCCTGGTTTCACCCCGCCTGGGCTTTAACTGGGACGTCAGGGGCAACCGCTCACTGCAGGTTCGCGGAGGTACGGGACTCTTCACCGGCTTATTGCCTTTTGTCTGGTTTACCAACCAGCCGACAAACTCGGGACTCATTCAGGTTCCTGAGATCGGTTGGGGACTGATCGTACCGACAGATCCGGAAGCCCCGGCTGTCAGGGACCCGAAACTGGAAAGTATCGGATTTAATCCCGACTATAAGGCTTTTATAACAAACAATCCAGGCCTTTTCCCGCAGAGCCCGGGCACCCTTCCCAGCAATGCCTCTCTCGCCCATGTCGGGAAGGACTTTAAATTCCCGCAGATATGGCGTTCCAATATCGGAGTCGATGTCGAACTGCCCTGGGGTATGATCTTTACGGGAGAAGCCATCTTCTCAAAAGACATTAATGCCATCATGCAGACGAACCTGAACCTGACGGATCCGACAGGCACGATGACCGGTCCTGACAACAGGGTGTTCTGGACATCAACCACAGCCGCAAAGGTCGTCCCATCGATAAGCAATGCCATGGAACTGACCAATTCGGATAAAGGGTATCAGTACTCCCTTACAGCACAGCTGACAAAGAATTTCAGGAACGGCTTTGCCGGTATGTTCGCCTATACCTATACGGTTGCAAAGGATGTTACCTCAAACCCGGGTTCCGCTGCCTTCTCCGCATATTCTTCAAATACGTCATACCGCAGCCTGAATGATCCTGAACTCAGCTACTCCGGTTTTGCCACTCCCCATAAACTTATCGGGAATGTCTCGTACCGGATAGAGTATGCCAGGTTCTTTGCAACCACATTTTCGCTTGTCTACCAGGGATTTCAGACAGGCAGATGGTCTTACACCTACTCCAACGATCTTAACGGCGACGGAATATCATCTGACCTGATGTATATACCAAAGAGTGCCGAAGAGATAAACTTTGGCCTGGCAAGCGGAATGACTGCTGATGAGCAGAGGAATGCTTTCTGGAATTATGTGAACGGGAATGAATACCTGAGCAGCCGCAAGGGAATGTATGCGGAACGTTTCGGACATATTCAGCCCTGGCTGCACCGGTTCGATGCCAAGGTCCTGCAGGATATTTTCACGAATTTCGGAACAGCACGGAAATACACCCTTCAGCTTAGTCTCGATTTCCTTAATATCGGTAACCTGATCAACGACCAGTGGGGCACATATACCTATAATCCCCTGGCAAGCTACCAGAATGTCCGTCCCCTTACCGTTGTCACAAGGGGCACCGCAACAACACAACCTGTTTACAGGCTGAATGCAACATCGCTGACAGATTTTACCAACAAGACAACCCTCAGCAAGGATATCAGCACTGCAAGCACATGGGGATGTCTTCTCGGCATCCGCCTCATCTTTTAGCAGGCAGTTCACTGTATAATATTGTGATAAGGGCGTTGCATGCAACGCCCTTACTTTATTATAACAGATTGTGGAAACCTGTGAAATATCTAAATCCTGCGTAGTTGGGGCGTTGCATGCAACGCCCTTACAATTTGTATAGCGGATTGAGGCTAATTGTGCGGCATCTAACTCCCATATAATGAAGGGTATTAGATCAGGCTACGAGGTAACATCCATGAGGCCAGAATGTTAAACTTAGGTTAATAACTCTTCCGGTAAATGTTAATAAACTTAAAAATTTTGTCTTGCATCGGGTAATGTCCTTGTATAAATTAGCAAATACCCGCTTAACATACCAGTGGTCGTTTAATCTCTTAATAACCAAAGAGTAACAGAATTATATTTCATAATATGGAAGAATTATTTGTCCGTGCGCCTGCCGTCGCAGAGGAAAAAGAATCAGAAAAAGAGATGACTTCAGTTGAATGCAATAAACCAGCAGGTAAAACAAAACCTGAACCTCAGACTCAGACGAAAGGGAGGGCCATTTATTCACATGATGAGGCAGTGGAGGCAAGCATTGAATATTTCAGGGGTGATGAACTGGCAGCAAGGGTCTGGGCAAATAAATATGCACTTAAGGACTCATTCGGGAATCTATACGAGAAAACGCCGGATGATATGCACCGGAGGCTGGCAGGTGAAATAAGGCGGGTGGAGATGAAATATAAGAATCCGCTTCCCGAAGAGCTGATCTACAACGTTCTCAAGGATTTCAGGTATATCGTCCCCCAGGGCGGACCCATGACCGGTATCGGCAACGATTTCCAGATAGCTTCATTATCGAACTGCTTTGTAATCGGCAATGACGGAACATCCGACTCCTATGGCGGAATTATGAAGATTGATCAGGAACAGGTTCAGCTGATGAAGCGGCGGGGAGGAGTAGGACACGACCTCTCTCATATCAGGCCGAAGGGTACTCCTGTACTGAACAGCGCCCTCACTTCGACAGGAGTGGTGCCCTTTATGGAGAGATATTCCAACTCCACAAGGGAGGTGGCTCAGGATGGACGCAGAGGCGCACTGATGCTCTCAATCTCGATCAAGCACCCCGACTCGGGAAAATTCATCGATGCGAAACTGGAATGCGGAAAGGTCACCGGCGCAAATGTCTCAGTGAAGCTGACGGACGAATTTATGGAAGCAGTCCGGGACAAAACACTTTTCAGACAGCAATACCCTATAGTCTCAGATGATCCGAAATTTGTCAGGGACGTTGATGCCGTTCAGCTCTGGAACAAGATAATCCATAATGCATGGAAATCGGCCGAACCGGGAGTGCTGTTCTGGGATACAATTATAAGGGAGAGCGTTCCCGATTGCTATGCGGATAAGGGTTATGCCACAGCCTCCACCAACCCGTGCGGTGAAATACCACTCTGCCCCTACGACAGCTGCAGATTACTGGCAATCAATCTGTTCAGTTATGTCGCTGATCCTTTTACAACTGAGGCAAAATTTGACTTTGACCAGTTCAAAGAGCATGTGGGACTCGCACAGCGGATAATGGATGACATAATTGACCTGGAACTGGAGAAGATAGACTCGATACTGTCGAAAATTGAAGCTGACCCGGAAAAGGAAGAACTGAAACATGTTGAAAGGTCTCTGTGGTGCAATATACGGAAGAAGTCGGAAGAGGGAAGAAGGACAGGCATCGGCATAACAGCCGAGGGCGATATGCTGGCAGCCCTTGGCCTCAGGTACGGAAGCGACGAAGCAACATCATTTTCTGTTGAGGTCCATAAAACCCTTGCCCTTGAAGCTTATAAATCATCCACATACCTGGCAAAGGAGAGAGGGCCGTTCACTATCTACGATCCTGAAAGAGAGAAGAACAATCCCTTTATTCTCAGAATGAAAGAGGCGGATCCAGTGATGTACAGCAATATGGTCAAATACGGCCGGAGAAATATTGCGCTTCTTACTATCGCCCCTACCGGCACCACAAGCCTGATGACCCAGACCACTTCAGGAATAGAACCGATATTCTCCGCCTTCTACAAGCGCAGAAGAAAAGTAAATCCCAACGATAAGGACGTCAGGGTCACATTCACCGATGAGGTTGGTGACTGCTGGGAGGAGTTCAATGTGTTTCACCATAAGTTTGTCGACTGGCTTAACCTGAACGGGTACGATCCCAACGAGGTGACGAGGATGAGCGACAATGATATTGAGGCAATTATCGCCAGGTCACCTTACAGTAAGGCATCGGCAAACGATGTTGACTGGGTGGCCAAGGTAAAAATGCAGGGGGCAATACAGAAGTGGGTTGATCATTCAATCAGTGTTACGATAAACCTCCCTGCGGATGCAAAGGAGGAGCTGGTGAGCGAACTCTATCTCACGGCATGGAAATCGGGATGCAAAGGCGCTACAGTCTACCGCGACGGATCGAGAAACGGCGTCCTGATTGCGTCGGGCAAAAACGAGGTCAGGGCAGACAGGCCAAAGCGCCCGAAAGCCCTCGATTGCGATATCATCAGATTTAATATCAATGAGGAGAAATGGGTGGCATTTGTCGGGCTGAAGGAGGGCAATCCTTATGAGATATTTACAGGTATTGCCGACGAGGAGATCTTCCCGATCCCGAAAACGATTATCAAGGGCAGGATAATAAAGGTTAAGAACGAGGATGGGAAAACGAGGTACGATTTTCAGTATACCGACAAATATGGTTACAAGAAGACCATCGAAGGCCTCTCGCATATGTTCAAACCCGAGTTCTGGAATTATGCCAAGCTGATCTCAGGAGTATTGAGGCACGGAATGCCGATTGCAGATGTCGTAAACCTGGTAACGTCCCTCAAGCTCGACAGCGAATCGATCAATAACTGGAAGAACGGAGTTGAGAGAGCCTTGAAGAAATATATCCCCAACGGGACCAGGGCCAAGGGGAAATGCATTGAATGCGGTTCCGAGAATCTTGTATATGAAGAGGGGTGCCTGATATGCAAGGATTGCGGATCGTCAAAGTGCGGCTGAAAAAACTATTTTATTACGCCCAGCTCCTTCCCTGTCTTTTCGAAAGCTGATATTGCCTTATCGAGATGATCCTTCTCATGGGCCGCCGAGAGTTGCACCCTTATTCTTGCCTCGCCTTTTGGTACAACCGGGTAATAGAATCCTATAACATAGATTCCCTCATTGAGCAGTCTCGCGGCGAACTCCTGCGACAGCTTTGCATCGTACAGCATCACCGCGCATATTGCCGACCTGGTGGGCTTTATATCAAACCCAAGGCCTTTCATCCTGCTGATGAAATACTCCGAGTTATTGTGCAGTTTATCCTGCAGTTCATTAGTGCCGGTCATCATTTCGACCATTTTTATTCCGGCAGCGGCAACAAGCGGGGGTATTGAGTTGGAGAAGAGGTAAGGACGGGATCTCTGCCGCAGAAGTTCGATGATCTCTTTCCTGCCCGTGGTAAAGCCGCCGATCGCTCCCCCGAACGCTTTCCCGAGAGTGCCTGTGATAATTTCAACTTTTCCCGTCAGGCCATAGAGCTCGGTGACGCCTCTCCCGGTCTTTCCGACGACCCCGGCTGAATGGGATTCGTCGACCATCACCATCGCATCATATTTTTCAGCAAGCCTCACGATAGCGTCGAGAGGCGCTACATTGCCATCCATCGAGAAGACCCCGTCGGTGACGATCAGACGGAACCTCTGTGCACCGGCCACCTGAAGCTGCGACTCCAGATCTTCCATATCGGCATTTCTGTACCTGTAGCGGACAGCCTTGCAAAGCCTTACACCGTCGATGATCGAAGCGTGGTTCAGAGAGTCGGAGATAATGGCATCCTCTTCTGTCAGAAGCGGTTCAAATACCCCGCCGTTGGCATCGAAACAGGCTGCATACAGGATGGTATCTTCAGTGCCGAAGAATTCCGCTATCTTCTTCTCCAGTTCTTTATGCAGATCGGTTGTTCCGCAGATGAAGCGGACGGATGACATACCGTATCCGTGTGTGTCGAGCGCACTTTTCACAGCTTCGATGAGCTTGTGGTTATTTGACAGGCCAAGGTAATTGTTGGCACAGAAATTCAGGACCCTCTGCCCTGTTTCCAGTTCAATTTCAGCGCCCTGGGGAGAGACTATGATCCGTTCATTTTTAAAGAGACCGGCTTCCCGGATCTCGATTAAGATGCTTTCCAGGTGACTTTTATATTCCTTGTACATATGTAGTTTAAAGTTATAAAGTTATAAAGTTAGAAAGTTTATAAAGTTTATAAAGTTATAATGATCAGCGGTTTAAATCATTAGTGTGGCTCATCAGAGTTTTTTGATTAATCCGGATAACATTTTGGAAATTTCCAGGGATGAATTGTAGAGTGATTTGAATTCTGATTCAGATATTTTGTTCGTTTCCAGAGCAAGATAAAGCATAGATCTTAATTCACCGCTGGATCCTTTTGCGATAAATAGAAATTGTTTAAACTCATTATTTGTTTTTCTTTCGAATCCTTCAGCTATGTTATTCATTACCGAAACTGAAGCGCGAAGAATCTGCTCTCTGAAGCCATAGTCTTTAATACTTTCGAAATGCTTATAAATAATAACAGCCAGTTCTTTTGATTTCTTCCAGACAAGTAAATCCTCAAATCTGTCAACCTTCATATTAGAATAACTTTATAACCTCCCACTTTACGAACTTTCTACTTTACGAACTTTCTACTTTACAAACTTTCTANNNAACTTTCTACTTTTATCATTCCCAGTTTAATATAACCTTCCCGCAGTTACCCTGCTCCATTATTTCAAATCCCTTCATAAAGTCGTCGATGCCGAACCTGTGAGTAATTACCGGGTTAAGATCGATGCCTCCTATTATCATCATTTCCATCTTATACCATGTCTCCCACATCTCCCTGCCATAGATTCCCTTAAGGGTAATAGCCTTGAATATGATATCGCTCCATGGCACTGCGAAGTCTGAGGGCAATATCCCAAGCAGGGAGATGCTTGATCCGTTGTACATATTGCTTATCATCTCGTTGAAGGCAGCGGGAGAGCCCGACATCTCCAGTCCGATATCAAAACCTCTCATTCCCAGCTTTTTAACTGCATCTGAGATTTTCTCGCCTTTTGAGGGATTAACAGTAAGGGTGGCTCCCATCTTCGTGGCAATTTCGAGCCGGTAATCGCTGAGGTCGCTGGCGACGATAAACCTTGCACCGGCATATCTGGCAATGGCAATTGCCATACTGCCTATCAGTCCCGCTCCTGTGACAAGGACATCCTCTCCCAGAAGGGGGAACGACAGAGCCGTATGAGTGGCATTCCCGAAGGGGTCCATTATCGCGGCCCACTCGTCGGGTATCCTGGGATCGAGAGGGACCACATTGACGGCGGGTATTCTAACATATTCAGCGAATGAGCCGTCGATATTGACACCTATGCCGACACTGTTCTCGCACACATGCTCTTTGCCCCGGCGGCAGTTCCTGCAATATCCGCAGGCAAGGTGCCCTTCCCCGGTCACCCTGTCGCCCGGTTT
>DIKJ01000178.1 GCA_002424525.1 Bacteroidales bacterium UBA5621
TTTATGGTATTAAACACCGCGTCGGTATTGCTTGTTATAGAAATGGTACTGGTCGCCCCACCCTGTTTAAGGCTGAGGGTGATGCCGTTAACGACGGGGGAGTTGTTTGCGCTGGTTAAACCCGCCATGTCGCCAAAATTGTATATCGCATCTTGGCCTTGGTAATCGATACCCTTTTCTAACTTTAGTTTCAGGAAGTTGCCGGCTCCAATGCTGTCAGGGGTAAGAAAATGGCTTTCGTCTTCGATGACTTTAATTTTAGCCTCGCTACCTGTAGTGGTGGTGTTCAGAAAAAACCTGTTTAAGGTAGAATCGTAGCTAGCCGATATGCCGAGGTTCGCGGCGTTGATTTCCGAAGCGACCGAATAGATGGTTGCTGTCGAAGTGTCAAAGGTGAAACCCTTGTTTCCGTTGGTTCCTTCAAGGGTGAAGGAAATGCTTCCGGAAAGACCGAACTGATCTGCCAGTGTTTTGGTCGTCCCGTCGGCGTTCAACGCAGGTGCTAATGTCTCCTGACTTCCCTTCGCTACACCGTTGGCAAGCTGTGTAACGGAGACGGAATAGATACCCCGTTTCGCATTGCTGTTTGCCGTAGCCGATACTGCAGTTTCGTTGGAGGAGGATGCTGAGTTCATCAGGTAAGTGGACTGCAGTTTCATGGCAAACAGTTTGTCCCGGAAACCGCGCAGAGTTGAATTTATACCCCTGTAATCCTCCTGCTGCCAGTTCAGAATCTGTTTTTCCTGTTTTAGCTTGTCAACCGGCATTCTCTTGACTTTCATCAAGTTTTTTATAATGGAATCCGTGTCAATGCCCGATGCAAGCCCGCCAATCCTCATGTTGAAGCTATTTGAAATTGAATTCATCGCCTTCGCCCCAGTCCAAAATGTTTTTCTACATAAATAATCGACTTATAATTTAAAAACTGAAGTCTATTTTATGTCATTTTTATGGTTCTCATCAAAAGTCCCCATACTGATGTCCTGGGCAATTGTAATCTGGCGCGATAAAATAAAAAGAGGCATCAGGAGTTCTGATGCCTCTTGATGTGGATTCAAAATCATTTTACCGGAGGAGTTGGAGGATCTGCTGGGGTTGCTGATTGGCTTGAGCCAGCATTGCCTGAGCGGCTTGACTCAGGATATTATTTTTGGTGAACTCCACCATTTCTTTGGCCATGTCTACGTCTCGGATACGGGATTCAGCAGCGGTAAAATTCTCAGCAGTTGATCCCAAGTTATTAATTGTGTATTCCAAACGGTTTTGTTTAGCACCTAGATTAGCTCTTTCCCCGGAAACATTTTGTATAGCCTGGTCTATAATCTTTATTGTATCCTGTGATTTGTCTCGTGTTGTAACACCACTGCCTTTTAAATCTTGAACATTGGTAAACAAACTAGCATTTGTAACTCCTTGCCCCAATGCGGAAGAACGCATGTCTGCTATTTGTAAAGACACATACTGGTTTTCATTTGCTCCGGTTTGGAATTTTACATCAGATGCATTAGTTGTTAGGGTTGCTGCGTTGTCGGCTGAAGCATCAGTAATATTATCAGTTCCTTCTGTATAAGTTCCAACTGCTGTTTTTATATCCCCATCAGTTTGTGGGCCAACAGCAAGACCTGCCAACTGCATTCCGACTGAATCATAACTGATTGTAACACCTACTTGGTCACCTCTAGCAATGGTTTCGAAATCCAAATCATTCCCATTAACAGATACATGAACGCCTGTTTCTCTTTCATATGAGTTCAAGGTATCTGCAAAATCATTTATGTTTGCACCATTTGTTGCATTAAATACTATTTCCTTACCATTAAGTGTAAGTGTGTCTCCTGTAATTGCAGCTGCTGTGAAGGCAACAGTTTTTAAAGTAGCCGTCTCTTGAATTCCTTCTAGTTTAAACTCAAGTCCGTTCACAGTACCATCTGTTACCTGAATTTTGTTCCCGTCATTACTAAAAGTCGTTGAACCTGCTACTGTAACATCTGCGTCTACTCCAACTTGAGCTGCACCTGTACCAACCTTTACCAGAGTTCCTGCTGTTCCGGAAACGGCTAAATTACCGGATGTACCTGCAGTAGTAGAGCGAAGAGTTACTCCACCTGAAGTATTAATAAATGCTTCAACGCCACTTTCATCGGAGGTTCCATTGATTCTGTCCACAATAGCTTTCTGGTCATCTCCGGCATTTAGTGCAAAGGTGGTAGTTATTGCAGAACTGCCAGTTCCTTTTGTAACAGTAATCGTTTCTCCTGCAGTTACACCGCCAGTCCACGCTGCAGCTGCTGTATAAGATTGCTTACCCGCTGTAGTGAGAGCCATTGCTGCTGTTCCGGTTTGTGTATCTTCTGTAACTCTTACTATTGATACTGCAGTTTTAGCACTGCCATCTGACCAATTATTATTAGATGTAGCCGTTGTTCCAATGTTACCATTTAACAATTTCTTTGAGTTAAATTCTGTATTGTTTGCAATATCATCAATTGAATCGACAAGTTGATTAAGCTCCGCTTGAATTTTTGTCCTATCATCATATGTTAATGTTTCATTTGACGATTGAACGGCTAACTCACGCATACGGCTAAGAATGCTATGGGTTTCATTTAAAGCGCCTTCAGCAGTTTGGGCAAGTGAAATTCCGTCTTGGGAATTACGAGAAGCTTGTTCTAAGCCACGAATCTGATTACGCATTTTTTCTGAGATGGCTAGACTTGCAGCATCGTCTGCTGCGTTGTTGATGCGCAAACCTGATGA
>DIKJ01000167.1 GCA_002424525.1 Bacteroidales bacterium UBA5621
GACATAATGTTAAATCCTCCTACTAATTAGTTTGAGCTTGCGCCCAGCTGCTGCGAAAGCCAGGCACTTTGGGAGTTCATCCTGCTGATGGCTTCTTCCATGGCGGAGAATTGCCGCCAGAAGCGGTCTTCTATATCTTTCAGGCGGTCCTCCCAGGTTTTTATGTTTTTATCAATGGAAGTCAGGCTCTTTCCGATCATGCTGTTGTCCGCCAGGCTATAGGAACTTGAATTTCCGGCCTTTTCGGCAAGTGAAGACATGGCGTTGTTTACGTTGTCATAGAGCCGCGCAGCGATGCCTTTTTCGTCGTTGTTGTCTGATGACTTTGTAAAAAGGTTCATTACTCCTTCAGGATCTTTTTGCAACGCTTCTTTTAATTTGGTCTCGTCAAGATAGAGTTTGCCTTTTTCCATATAGGAACCGGTTGTTATGCCGATTTCAGCCAAACTTTTGTAGCCGGTCAAGCCGGAAACGCTGCTGTATAGGTTCGTCCGCATCTTCTCAAGGTGTCCATTGAGGAGGGGGTCGTTCTTCAGAAGCCCGCTGCGGGCAAATTCCTCCCACTTTTCAATGTCCTTTTCAGACATGACATCCCTTTGCTCGTCCGTTAAGGGGGGATAATCGCGATAACGGATCTCCGAAAGCTTATCGTTAATTTTGGCGAGGGTGTCGTTGTAAGCTGATACAAAATCTTTTATGGTATTAAACACTGCGTCAGTATTGCTTGTCACGGAAATAGCGCCGGACGCTCCCTCCTGCTTCAGGCTGAGAGTGATGCCGTTGACAGTGGGGGAGTTGGTCGCGCTGGTCAAACCGGTCATGTCGCCAAAATTGAAAATTGCATCTTTCCCGGCGTAATCGGTACCATTTTCCACCTGCAGCTTCAGGATGTTACTGGGGTTTCCGCTTCCGTCGAGGCCGGAGAGGAAATGGGAGGCATTATCATCACTAATCTTGATTTTGGCATCGCTGCCGGTAGTAGTGGTGTTTAAAAAGAACCTGTTTAAGGTCGCATCGTAGCTGGCCGATATGCCAAGGTTCGCGGCATTGATTTCCGAAGCGACCGAATAGATGGTTGCTGTCGAAGTGTCAAAGGTGAAACTCTTGCTTCCGGTAGTTCCTTCAAGGGTGAAGGAAATGCTTCCAGGTAAGCCTGAAAACTGGGCCGCCAGGGTTTTGATAGTCCCATCTGCATTCGACTCTTCAAGCAGTGTTTCCTGGCTTCCCTTCGACACAGCATTTGCAAGCTGTGTAACGGAGACGGAATAGATACCCCGCTTCGCGTTGCTGTTTGCCGAAGCTGAAACTGCAGTTTCGTTGGAGGAGGATGCTGAGTTCACCAGGTAAGTGGATTGCAGTTTCATATCAAACAGTTTGTCCCGGAAACCGCGCAGAGTCGAATTGACGCCCCTGTAATCCTCCTGCTGCCAGTTCAAAATCTGTTTTTCCTGTTTTAGCTTGTCAACCGGCATTCTCTTGACCTTCATCAAGTTTTTTATTATGGAATCCGTGTCAATGCCCGATGCAAGCCCGCCAATTCTAAGATTAGAGCTGTTTGAAATTGAATTCATCGCCTTCGCCCCAGTCTAAAAAGTTTTTCTACATAATTAATCGACATATAATTTATTAACTTAAGTCTATTTTATCTCATTTTTATGGTTCTCATCAAAAGTCTCCATAGTGATGTCCTGGGCATTTGTAATCTGGCGCGATAAAATAAAAAGAGAGGCAGCAGGAGTTCTGATGCCTCTTGATATGGATTCAAAATCATTTTACCGGAGGAGTTGGAGGATCTGCTGGGGCTGCTGATTGGCTTGAGCCAGCATTGCCTGAGCGGCTTGACTCAGGATATTATTTTTGGTGAACTCCACCATTTCTTTGGCCATGTCTACGTCACGGATACGGGATTCAGCAGTGATAAAATTCTCAGCAGTTGAGCCCAAGTTATTAATTGTGTATTCCAAACGGTTTTGTTTAGCGCCCAGGTTAGCTCTTTCCACGGAAACATTTTGTATAGCCTGGTCTATAATCTTTATTGTATCCTGTGATTTGTCTCGTGTTGTAACACCACTGCCTTTTAAATCTTGAACGTTGGTAAACAAACTAGCATTTGTAACTCCTTGCCCCAATGCGGAAGAACGCATGTCTGCTACTTGTAAAGACACATACTGGTTTTCATTTGCTCCGGTTTGGAATTTTACATCAGATGCATTAGTTGTTAGGGTTGCGTCGTTGGCGGCTGAACCATCAGTAATATTATCAGTTCCTGCTGCATAAGTTCCAACTGCTAATTTTATAGCCGCATCACCTTGTGTGCCAACAGCAAGACCTGCCAACTGCATTCCGCCGGCACCTGAATTATAACTGATTGTAACACCTACTTGGTCACCTCTAGCAATGGTTTCGAAATCCAAATTAGTCCCATTAACAGATACATGGACGCCTGTTTCTCTTTCATATGAGTTCAAGGTATCTGCAAAATCATTTATGGTTGCACCATTTGTTGTATTAAATACTATTTCCTTTCCATTAAGTGTAAGTGTGTCTCCTGTAATTGCAGCTGCTGTAAAGGCAACAGTTTTTAAAGTAGCCGTCTCTTGAATTCCTTCAAGTTTAAACTCAAGTCCCTTCATAGTGCCATCTGTTACTTGTATTTTGTTTCCGTCATTACTAAAAGTTGTTGAACCTGCTACTGTAACAACTGCGTTTACTCCAGCTTGAGCTCCAGCTATACCAACCTTTGCCAAAGTTCCTGCTGTTCCGGAAACGGCTAAATTACCGGATGTACCAGCAGTAGTAGAGCGAATAGTTACTCCGCCTGAAGTATTAATAAATGCTTCAACGCCACTTTCATCGGAGGTTCCATTGATTCTGTCCACAATAGCTTTCTGATCATCTCCGGCATTTAGGGCAAAGGTGGTAGTTATTGCAGAACTACCAGTTCCTTTTGTAACAGTGATAGTTTCTCCTGCGGTTATACCTCCGGCCCATGCTGCAGCCGTTGTATAAGATTGCTTACCTGCCGTAGTAAGATCCATAGCAGCTGTTCCGGTCTGTGTATCTTCTGTAACTCTTACTATCGACACTGCCGTTTTAGCACTGCCATCCGACCAATTATTATTTGATGTAGCTGTTGTTCCAATGTTACCATTTAACAATTTTTTTGAGTTAAATTCCGTATTGTTTGCAATATCATCAATTGAATCGACAAGTTGATTAAGCTCCGCTTGGATTTTTGTCCTATCATCATCTGTTAATGTTTCATTTGACGATTGAACGGCTAACTCACGCATACGGCTAAGAATGCTATGGGTTTCATTTAAAGCGCCTTCAGCAGTTTGGGCAAGTGAAATTCCGTCTTGGGAATTACGAGAAGCTTGTTCTAAGCCACGAATCTGATTACGCATTTTTTCTGAGATGGCTAGACTTGCAGCATCGTCTGCTGCGTTGTTGATGCGCAAACCTGATGACAACTTTGACATGTTTTTGCTGGCGGCGTTACCTGCTGCACTCAACTGACGATACGTGTTCAGCGCGGCGATGTTATGGTTAATTCTCATTTTTATCCTCCT
>DIKJ01000235.1:0-279 GCA_002424525.1 Bacteroidales bacterium UBA5621
GGGGAAATGTGAAGAATGACATGAAGATCATCTACGGCCACAGCTTCGCAATCTATTCCCTCAGTGAATATACCCTGGCTACCGGAGACCCGCGCGGTGCAGAGTATGCCGGTAAAGTTTTCGACCTGATTCAGAAATACTGCACCGACACCATGTATGGAGGATATTGGGAAATGTTTCACCGCGACTGGACCCTCTGCGGCCCGGGAAGCCAGGGCGGGGACCGCAAGACCCTCGATGTCCATATGCATCTTATGGAAGCTTTTACAACTTTGTATG
>DIKJ01000235.1:361-4154 GCA_002424525.1 Bacteroidales bacterium UBA5621
CCGCAGTTCTTTAAGGACTGGACAATAGCACCCCAGATCAAGTTCGATATTATCTGGGGCTGGGACAGGTTCACGGGGCAGGGACAGAAAGCAAACACGACCGACAATACAAGCTTCGGCCATAACACCGAATTTGCCTGGCTTTTACTCCACGCTCTTGAAATCCTTAAGATTTCCCCTGAGAATTACAGGGATATTTTTAAAACAATCTTTGAACACACAATCCGGAACGGCATCGACAGGGAATTTGGCGGCGTATTTGTCGAAGGTCCGAATTCCGGCGGAGTCTCTGACATGGAAAAGGAATTCTGGCAACAGGCTGAAGTGCTTATCGGGATGCTCGACGCCTTTCTGTTGCTCAAAGATCCTGATTATCTCAGCGCCTATGAGAGTGTTCACCGTTTTGTCTTCGATAAGATGATAAACAAGGGGGTGGGAGAGTGGTATCCGCTTATAACCCGCGAAGGTGAGCCCATATGGACCCATATGTCGCACTCATGGAAAATAAACTACCATACAGTGCGAGCGATGGTAGAGAGCATAAAGCGCCTGAACATGGTCCTTTCAGCATCTTAATCCGTATCAGGATTACTGTGCTGAAAGCATATGATATAATTCATGAAGAAACTCCTTATTGGAAGCTGACAGATAGTGAGCCTCTCCACCCATCCTGCTGAAAGTCTTAAAATACCTGAGATAATAAGCAGGATTATCTGCAGGAGGTTCTCCATCCTGCGACCAGTTCCAGTCGGACCTGGCAAGATCAACTGCCACAATATAATGATTATCTACATGGCTGTTTCGCTGGATCTCAATGTTCTGAGCCATCGATAATGCCTTTTCAAATATCATCGGAGACATTATTGCAGAACCGACTGACAGATATACCCCATTTCCGATATTGCTTACACTGCCGGCAAAACAAAGGAAGTCTGCCAGAGCTGTTCTCCCTGTTGCAGCACCACTGTTTGCAGGATGGGTATAGATTATATCATGACCAATCATCGGATGCCCGGTAAACGGGACTTTTAATTCAAATGCCTGGTATTGTGCCGAATATTGGCGGAATGGATGAGGAATGCTCATGAACCCGGGCGCAAGGTTAAATTTGTTAATTGCCCCGTAAAGGTCCAATGCTGCTGCGGCTCCCGGAGGATCTGTGCCTGTCAGTCTACGGGATTCTTTCACCAGAAATTCCGGATCCGGTATTGTCAGCCCTTCCTGTGCTATCATTTTTCCCACAGATTCTCCGTAACCCAATCCTTCCCATGCACCTGTTAGCAATGCCAGGTTAATATAGAGGCCGGTCTCTTCCCATATACCAAACTCTCCTTTGCTGACGTTTTCACGAACATCTTCGCTTGTCATCCCCTGGTACGCAATTTCCCAGTCGTGTATGATGCCGGCACCATTGGTTGCCAGATGTGTAACCCAGCCTTCACGTATCATTGCGATCAATACCGGGGCCAGACCGTTCTTAATAGAATGGGCACCGAAAGCGAGAATAACGGACCTGTTATTTTTCCTTGCTGTTCTTATTCTTTCAGAAGTCTTCCTGATCAGATCCTTTTGACTTTGCGTCAGTCCTTCAGGCTTCCAGGAGAGAGGAACATGGTCATTCTCAATGAAGATCCTGTTCCTGCGTTCAGCCAGTTTTTTTATTCTCAGTTTATCCCTGTCAAATCCGGCACTCTGCATTTTTACCTGATATTTAATAATTTAAGCAGATGATCTGCCTGCGAGAAATCAGGAACGATGATATCGGCTCCGGCTTGTATAAGCCGTTCTCTTTTGGCAGTATTGAGGCCGTGCCGTCTCAATTCATTGCTTGCCACACCTGTTGCGAAGCCTCCTCTCTTAGTGGTCTCCCTTATTTCAACAGGTCCGTCCCCGAAGGTTACAATCGTTTTCGCTTCCGATACTCCGATAGTGCCAATGATCTGTTCGAGCAGTATCCTTTTTGCCTCATTCCGGATGTCACCTGTGGCCCCGTATATCCTGCCTTCAAACAGATGACCGTAACCAAGCACGGAGGCTTCGTGTTTTACATCCCCTTCATCGGTGCCGCTCGTCAGGTATAATTTTATGCCACTGTTGCAGAGCCTTTCGAGAAACGGAAGACTGCCCTTCATTGTCAGATCTTCCGGAGAAAGTTCCCCGCGAAGAAGTTTCTCTTCACGCTTTTTAACCATCTGCATCAGATCGTAATTATAGATCTCCTTGTAGCCGTGTTCGTCAAGCATTTCATCCTCTGCGACAAATCCGAACTCCCTGATCAGACCGAGCATTATTTTCATCTGCATCAGTGTCTGGATGCCGGTTGTCTTATCAATGAATTCATCGACCCTCGCTTTTACTTTGCGGAATGTTGATTCGTCAGCATCACCATATCTTTTGCCCAGCACTGCCCTGACCATCATGGGCGACATTATGAGTTCCCATCCTTCGCGGAGCGTTGAAACAGTGCCGTCGTTATCGAATATTGCATGCCGGATATTCATATCATTTTTCCGGCTGGTGATTATCTCAATGTCCGTATTGTCAGGATGGTGTGCCCGCCGGGGATCCTCCGCAATTTCGGGATTGTAGATATAATCGGGGTCCTGTCCGATGGCTATGATCTCTTCCGGAGAGGCCGTTCCTGTCTGGTATAGTTTCCGGACAGTCACTCCGGCTACAAAATTTCCAAGTTCTGCCGCAGTCCTGGTATCATAACCCGCCGCCAGTGCAGCTGATACACCCGCCAGATAACTGTCTCCTGCACCCACGGTGTCAGTCTTTGAAAGGATCATCAGTCCGGGAATGAGGGTAATTCCTTTCTCATCTATTGACAGGGAACCCCTGCTCCCCCGGGTTATGAAAAGAGGTTTGCCGTACCTTTCATACAATTCTTCAGCCACCTTCTTTATTTCATCCAAAGAGATTATGTCACCCGGTTTCTTTTCAATTCCACACTGATGTGATGCTTCAATATCATTCATCTTCCGGAATGCACCGGTAAATGAGCCTGCATAATTTCTGCTGTCAGCTATGAATATTTTATCTCCGTTCCGGCTGATGACTTCTATTAATTTACTCCTGAAATAATCGGTGTGAACTCCGGAAATCACCTGTTGATTGATGATAATAAGATCGAGACTGTCCAGGTTTTCCGTTAAGTTTTTAATCAGTATGCCGGCGCTCTCTTCAGAGAGCCGGTTGAAATTTCCGAAATCAATCCGGCTCCCTTCATTGTTGCCGGAAATTGGTTTTATATAGACATGTGTAGCCCATTCCTGGTCCTGAATTAAAAGGTTATCAGTGCCGATCCCTGCTTCTTTCATAAGTTTAACCATCTCAGAACCAAAAGCATCGTTGCCGATAAAACCGAATGCACTGATGTCTCTGATTTCCATCGAGGCAAGGTTAGCGGCAACATTGCCTGCCCCTCCGAGGGAGTATTTTTGTTGCCGGATTGTACGGGTCGGCAGTCCCGTTTCTATTGATATTTCACTTCCTGCCTCATCAACAAACCAGTATGCATCCAGGCAGAAATCGCCCAGAACACCGATCCTTGCATGTTTGACGGCCTCAATTACTTCACGAACCGATCCTGTTTTCATCACTCTGCAATTTCTTTATTGAAAAAATGACCTTCAACGATCCGGCATATGGCATGCAATACCGGAAGATGGAGTTCCTGGATTAAGGCAGTGCTCTCTTCCGGAACATTTACAAGTATGTCGCAATGATCCTTCATCCTGCCGCCATTTTTGCCGGTGATCCCGGTTACCTTCATGCCAAGCGCCCGGGC
>DIKJ01000235.1:4198-5650 GCA_002424525.1 Bacteroidales bacterium UBA5621
GATTTGCCCAGGGCAATGATCTGCTGGGCGAAGATCAGATCAGGATCTATATCATTTGATATTGCCGTTATCAGCGGATTGTTTGCAGTGAGAGAGATTGCCGGCAGTCCGGCTTCGAGTCTGCGGCCGATAAATGTGCCCCTTTCCGGAGAAACCTCAGCAAGTTTTGCCCTGATTCTTTGAGACAGCGGCCTCTTCAATTCAAAGTTTTTCATAAGCTCTCCGGCAGTATGAAGAGAATCTGCACTGCTGCCTCCATTGCCGCAGATAAGCAGTTTGCCGCCTGATTCAAAGCATGTGATCAGTGCTGTGGCTGCCTCTCCGACAGACCCCCTGATTTGCAGAAGGGATGGATACCTTTCACATAATTGATCAAGAATCGTATCTTTGCCCATAACAAGTAATTCAGATTTCATCATAAAAATAAAACTTTAATGCAAATAAACATGATATCGATAAAAACACTCTTAACTTCAGCGCTATTCAGTCTGTTGATCATTATGTTACCCGATTCCCTGAATGCTCAGTTTACACTTGACCTGGAATCAGGGCTGGTCTCAACGGGATATAATGATGTTCGNNCTATTTTCATTGAACGAGGATCTTGATTCTGATTCGAAGATCTTCCTGCGCATCAGGCTTAATTATGCTATCGGCGATCGTCATACATTATCTGCTTTATACGCTCCTTTAATGGTCCCTTCCGAAGGCAGTTTTACGAAGGAGATTAATTTTGCCGGTGTCCTTTTCCCGGCGGGCAATGAGGTGGATGCAACTTATAAATTTAATTCTTACAGGCTTACCTACCGCTACACAATTGTTAAGAAGCCGAAGTTTGATTTCGGACTCGGTTTTACAGCAAAAATCAGAGATGCTAAAATCGCCCTCAGGTCCGGCGAACTTTCCGGAGAGAAGGTCAATGTTGGTTTTGTTCCGATAATCAACTTCAGACTTGCCTGGAGTATGTGCGAAAAATTCGGACTGCTTTTTGAAGGTGATGCTCTGGCTGCGCCTCAGGGCAGGGCTGAGGACGTGCTGATTGCGGCAACATACAGACCAAACGACAGGTTTGGATTTAAAGCCGGCTACCGTCTGCTGGAGGGAGGCGCTGATAATGATGAAGTCTATACCTTCTCGTTGTTCCATTATGCCTCTGCCGGTTTATTTATAAACTTCTGATATTGTTTGAACTGCCATTAATAAATCTGATTTTATTTCTATGAAGCCAATTGAAACAGGTGATATGATACCGGAATTTTCACTTCCTGATCAGGATGGGAAGATCTTTGACATTAAGAATGTGCTTGGACAGAAAAAGCTTGTTGTATTCTTCTATCCCCGCGATGGCAGCCATGGCTGTACGAGGGAAGCCTGTTATTTCCGCGATTTCTCGGAAACCTTCAATGAGGCAGATGCTCTTATTATTGGGATAAGCGGGCAATCGGTCGAGAG
>DIKJ01000251.1 GCA_002424525.1 Bacteroidales bacterium UBA5621
TTATCTCCCAGATGCCCTTATCCGGATTACGCCAGTTCTTTTCCACTATTGATACCATCCCCCTGACAAATGTCCACATCTCCTCGGATGTATCGAGTGTTGACGGAAACTTGAGAAACGACAATAGTATTGCATCTATCAGTACCCCGTAAATATCGTTCTGCTTCTGTGAGAAAGCCCCGTTGCCTGTTCGCACAGGGGGAGAATCGCGGTATCCCTTAAGGTGCTCAATTACTCTCTCTGTAAGATCCGTCTCTCCGTTTATGCCATACATAATCTGGATATCCTCCTGTTTCCCGGTGTTGACATTAAGAATGAAATTCTGGAATTTTCTGGCCGAATTGGTGTGCCCTATCTGCAGGAGTGTCTTTATGACCATTGATGAGTCGCGGATCCAGCAGAAGCGGTAATCCCAGTTGCGTGTTTCGCCTATCACTTCGGGAAGCGATGTGGTTGGTGCAGCAATAATGGCTCCCGACTTTTCGTAAAACAGAAGTTTAAGCACAAGCGCACTCCTCATTATCTGGCTCTGGTATTTAGGAAAACTCATTGTACGGTTCGACCAGTTCATCCAGTAAACCTTGGTCCTCTGATATTCGAGGTAAGCCCTGTTGTAGTCTGTTTTAATCAGTTTCTGGTTGTAGGTGACACAGAAGAAACAGTTCTCTCTCAGTCCAAAGCTGTTTCCGTCAACGATCAGTTCCGGCTTCAGGCTTGTATAAAGGTATATCGACTCATAACGCCCTTCTGTTGTGGAATGTTTTATGTAGGTCTTGTTTACAGATCCTTTTGTCGGACTTGCATAATTAAGAGAGGGTGCATATCCGATCTTGATTACGGGCACACCCTTCCTGACCCTTACCAGCCTGTAAAGCTCCGGTGCATTATAGTAGGTCGTTTCATCGGTTCTGTACACAGGCATGAAGTCGATAATCTCATAAGCTGCAGCATCTGACTCAAACTCAGTTCTTAAAATGTTGGTATTCAGGATATAACTCTGTGATACTGAATAATCTCCCACAGGTGATATGCTGAAGTGCCCGCCTATCTCATCGTCGAGGAGCCTCGCGAACACTGACGGGGAGTCGAAATTGGGAAGACAGCACCAGTCGACCGATCCGTGTTTTGATATCAGGGCACAGCTTCGGCAGTTGCCCGTTATCCCGTAATCCGAAATATTCATGTTTATCTGATCAGTAATTTAAGGAATCTTAAAAAGTCTCCGGTTTGTGCCAGGGTGTACCTGGATTTCTCAGAGGGTTTTCCGATTTTGATTGTAACCGAATTCGCAGGAAGAGCTTCAAACATATCCTCATCGGTGGTATCATCTCCGGCAGCCAGTATAAAGTCAAAATCGTTAAAATTGTAATAGTTCTTTATAGCTGTCCCTTTGGTATATTCCGAGGGTTTAACTTCAATAATTTTTTCTCCTTTCATAAGATGGAGCTGCCTGGTAGTGCAGGGATAGATAAGCTTGTTTATCAGCTGTGCCACTCTCAGGTCAGCAAGCCACTTGTCCGTATTGCGGTAATGCCATGCGACAGCCGTCTCCTTCCTCTCAATAAATGACCCCGGAGTGGTGTCGGTCACATCCTGCATTATCCTGATAATCTCAGACTGCCAGTGCATGCCTTTTCTGAACAGCGATTTCCATTCTCCGCCAATGCGCCTGTGCGAACCGTGCTCTGCAAAGAGAGCAATCTCCGGATCAGTAAAAACCTTGTCAAGGAACTCCCTGTTCCGTCCACTGACAATAGCCAGTTCAATCCCGGGCTTTCTTCTAATCTTCTTAATTAATTTTAACAGGGATTGCGGAGGAAGGGCAAGAGCAGGATCCGGATAAAAAGGTACCAGTGTCCCGTCATAATCGAGGATAATAAGTTTTTTTTGCGAATTTCTGAAGTTTTGTGCAATCCCTTTGAGTTGCTGCTGCTGCAGGTATTTTTTTCTTATCCCCCGCTGCCTGAGATGTATCCTCTCAAGTTCATCGATAAAATCGCCTGCCCATTTTTTTATATCCTGTTTTTTCAGGATCCTCTGCATCTTCCTTAATCTCTCTTTCTGCTCGTCTACAGGCATCCCAAGTGCCTTGTTCAGGGCCTCTGCTATCTCTCCGGAATTATTTGGATTGACCTGGATAGCATCGGTAAGTTCTATTGAGGCCCCGGCCATTTCGCTCAGTATAAGCACCCCCGGCTTGCTGGCTTTCGCGGCAACAAATTCCTTTGCGACAAGATTCATCCCGTCGCGCAGAGGAGTCACGAGTGCCACATTGCTGACATAATAAAAGGCGGTAAGCTCATCAAAAGAAAAGTTCTTATAATAGTAATGAATAGGGATCCATCCCGACTGCGAAAAGGTTCCGTTAATGTTCCCGATGGTCTCGTCGATCCTTACTTTAAGGTCGTTGTACCTGTCAACACTGTCGCGCGAAGGTACCAGGATCATAACAAGCGATACTTTGTTTATCCATTCGGGATGACTGACAAGCAGATTTCTGAAGGCGTCAAGGCGCTGGATAATACCTTTGCTGTAGTCGAGACGGTCAACGGAAAGGATAATTTTCAATTTTTTGTATTGTTCCCTGTATTGCTCCACAAACAATCTGACTCCCGGTTTTTTACTCGCCTCATGAAAGTTGGCGAAATTAATGCCCATCGGAAAGGTATCGACTGAAAAGGTCCGGTTTCCGGTATGAAAGGTGTTGTCGTCTGACTCAATTCCAGTTATTCTGTAGAGGGAGCTGATGAAATGCCTCATGTAGTTGAAGGTATGGAAACCTATCAGGTCGGCCCCGAGCAGTCCCATAAGGATCTCCTTCCTGTTTTCAAGTGTACGGAAAAGCTCGTAGGAAGGGAAGGGTATGTGAAGGAAGAATCCGATCCTTACAGAGGGCAGATACTCCCTTACCATCGACGGAAGCAGCATGAGGTGATAATCCTGGATCCAGATAATATCATCAGGTGTGGCTATCTCCCTGACCTTTTCAAGAAAAAGCTGGTTGACCTTCCGGTATGCCTCCCAGAACCTGTCCTCATGCAGGGTATAAATAAAAAAATAATGGAAGAGCGGCCAGAGAGTTGAATTGCTGTAACCTTCATAATAAAGCTCTGTATCCTCCTCAGTAAGGAATACCGGATGGA
>DIKJ01000140.1 GCA_002424525.1 Bacteroidales bacterium UBA5621
ATGGATCATATCAGAGCTGTCATAATTGATGATGAACGTCATGCCTGTGAGAGACTTAAGAAACTGCTCATGGCTTTTAAGGAAATTGAGCTGCTCGATTGTTTCACCAGTTCAGCAAAGGCTATTGAGTTCATCAAGAAGAATAACCCCGATCTTCTCTTCCTCGATGTGGAGCTTGAAGCCAATATCTCAGCATTTGACATTATCGGGAAACTGAAGGAGAGCTTATGTAAGCCTCACATAATCCTTGTTACAGCCTGGCCTCATTATTCGATCAAAGCAATAAAAAACGATGTCTTTGATTATCTTCTTAAACCTGTCGATATTGATGAACTGAGGGTAACCATAACGCGCCTGACTGAAAGCCGTTCGCTACGGTCAAAGATTGAGATGAAAGCATTCGGGATGCTCTCGGAACGAGAAAATGAAGTGCTCAACCATATTCTTGACGGCAGGACAAGCAAAGAGATCGCCGACCTTCTTTTCCTGAGCATTAATACCGTACACACCCACAGGCGCAATATCCTCAAAAAGACGGAAGCAGATTCTTTTATTGATATTCTCAGAGTAAGGAAGATCGCAAATGATTAAAGCCCGTCTTCAGGAGATACTGATACACCCTGTCCTGATCAGTTTAATTCTGTGGCTGGTAATCCTGTTTCTTATTCCTGATAATTTTTCAAGGTACAGGATCAAACATATCAGGGATGAGTACACTCCGGCAGGGACGAGTCATTTTTTCTACGATCTGGATAATGACAACATAAGTGAAAAGCTTACCATGGACCTTAATGATCCGGAACAGACAAAAATTGTGGTCAGTACCGGAAACAGGGTAATAGATCAGTTTAATTTCAGGTATCAACCGACCGGTATCCTTAAACTCTATACAGATGACTGGAATGGTGATGGTCTTAGGGAGTGTTATATTTTTACCGTGAGCAATGATTCAATTTTCCTTAATATCGTCGACCCGCTGGGATCAGGGAGCATTATACGCAATGGCAGGTTCATCGATTTCCGAAGGCATGGCTCCCAGAGTACCGACGCCCCCCAGATAGTGCCTGCCGGGATAGTAAAAACAGGATCAGGTCAGAATGCTTTCATCTTTTACATAACGACAGGTTTCAGCATCCAGCCAAGAAACGTTTACAGCTATTGGCCGGATTCGGATTCCCTGATCCGGTCACCTGTCAGCGGAGCCGTTATTTCCGATCTCATAATCAGTGATATTAACGATGATCCCCTGGCGGAGTTTATTCTCAGCACCAGGGCAACAGATAACATCAAAGCAGAATTTCCTTACAGCGACCAGTTTGCATGGCTTATGGTGCTTGATAACAGCCTTGAATTTACCTTTCCTCCGGTTAAGTTAGCTGAATACCCCTCTGAAATGAAAGTAATTCCATTGAGATCAGGTACTAAAACAAGGCTGATTATTTTTCAGGAATATTTCGGAACCGGTGAAACAGAATCATCATTCTATATTTATGATACGGATGGGAACAGGATATCAGAAAAGTCATTTTCCGATTTTGAGAGCAACCGATTCAGTCTTTTTGAAAACAGACACGGACCAGGCACATTCTATTTCCTCAGAAACCGGAACGCCGAGATATCAGAGCTGGATACGAGCCTCAACGTTGTAAGGAGCATCAGTATCCCTGCCATAGAATATGAAAAACCTCTGGTACTTCTGGATGCGGACCTCGACGGGAGGGAAGAATATTTATTCCAGGGAAGCGGGCACAGATCGCTCGTAATTACACGTGAGGATTTCATGTTTCCGGTGGCATTCGAATACAAAGAGCCAGGTCATCCTTTTATCTCACAAAAACTGACTCAGGGCGGAAAACCTGAAATATATCTACAGTTCAATGGTTACAGCAGCCTGATAAACTATTCAAAGAATCCATTATACTATTTCAAGTATCCTTTCTATGTGCTGATTTATCTCGGACTATTTGCATTTATAACCCTGCTTGCACAGATCCAGAAGTATCGCCTCAGCCTGAAACAGGAAACCGAAAAAAAGATTGCGGGCCTTCAAATGAAAGCCATTAAGAACCAGATAGATCCCCACTTTACCCTGAATATTCTCAATGCCATCGGCACTCTCTATGCAACAGAGAGCGACAGGGAAAAAGCCGATTATCTTTTTGGCAAATATGCCCGGCTTGTGAGACAGACGGTTATCAGCTCCGACCAGATCATAGTTACCCTTGCCGAAGAGATGGAGTTTGTGCAGAACTATATCGACCTGGAGAAGTTCAGGTGCGATAATTCCTTTGATTACAGAGTCGAAAAAGGTGAAGATGTGGATATGGAGATAAAAATCCCAAGAACCCTTATCCACACCTTCGTTGAGAATGCCATAAAGTATGGGGTCAGGTTCAGACCGGAAGACGGATTGATTGAGATAAGCATCAGGAAAACCGATAAGCATTATATCCTGACGATAGCGGATAATGGTCCGGGCATGGATTTCAGCGAGAAAACAGCCCTCGGAACCGGTAGGGGCTTACGCATTGTAAATGAGCTGGTAGATCTTTATTACAGGCTTGAGAAGGCAAGGATAACATATTCTATCGGTAATAATTCCATTTCAGGCGAAGCCCCGGAGGGAACTAAAGTGTTGATTAAGTTACCTGTATAAGCATCAGTATTTCGCGGCTGCAAAACAAACCCTACCGTCCCGGTGGCAATGAGCAGGGGAATTTCTGGGGAAATTTCTGGAGGGTTGCTTCTGCCTTTTGATGGATGTTCCATCCTTTTCTCCGGGCGCGGTAGTAGTCTGTTAAACAGTTAATGGAGCTTATCAAGTCAAAGTTTCTCCTTTTCCTGGGCGATAAATGTCTTAAAAACCTTTAACTGTGAAAATCCTCACTAATGATGATTTCAATACTCAGGAGTAAGTATTTGGACAACTTTATTCAGTTGAACACCCGGGTAAACTATTTATTCAAGCATAAAAATAATATTAAATATGAGACAGGAGACACCGCTTATTGATCACCGACTTCGTCAACCGTAGCCAAAGGCGAAGGTTGATTACCGATAACCGGATCATATAAGGTTTTCCTTTTATCTTTATACTTTTGTCTTTTATCTTATAATCTCAAATCAATGAAACACCGTCCAATCATACCCCTGACCATTCTTGCAATACTGTTCTTCTTTTCATCTGTCAGCGCCCAGTACCTTCCTCCGACACAGAGAACGTTCACCCGCCAGGATACCCTCCGTGGATCCATTACTCCCGAACGAGCATGGTGGGACCTGACTTACTATCATCTCGACATTACGGTCAATCCGGCTGACAGTACGATATACGGTTTCAATACAGTGACTTACAGGGTGCTGGAGCCCGCTTCTGTCATGCAGATAGATCTGCAGGAGCCACTGAGGCTCACGGAAGCTCTCCAGAACGGAAGATCCCTTAAAATAGTTAAGGAGGGGAATGCCCACTGGATACATCTTGCTGAGAAGCAGGAGCCGGGAAAAGTTTATTCGGTGAAACTGAGCTACGGGGGAAAGCCAAAGGTTTCAACCAGGCCCCCATGGATGGGTGGTATTACCTGGAAAAAGGACAGCAAGGGGCTCCCTTTTGTAGCCTCTTCGTGCCAGGGGGATGGTGCCAGCTTATGGTGGCCTTGCAAGGATCATATGTACGACGAGCCCGACAGCATGCTTATAAGCGTTACAACACCCTCAAATCTCATGAACGTTTCAAACGGGCGCCTCAGGAGCGTGGTTAAGAACAGGAACAAGACAACAACATGGAACTGGTTCGTTTCCAGTCCAATAAATAATTACGGGGTCAATATCAATATTGCCGACTATGCCCATTTCTCTGAAAAATTCAAGGGAGAAAAGGGTCTCCTCGACTGCGATTATTATGTGCTGAAGGAAAACCTTGCCAAAGCCAAGGTTCATTTTAAGCAGGTACCAATGATGCTTGAGGCTTTTGAGCACTGGTTCGGGCCATATCCCTTTTATGAGGACGGATACAAGCTTGTTGAGGCACCCTATCTCGGCATGGAGCACCAGAGCTCAGTTACTTACGGTAACGGATACCAGAATGGTTACCTCGGGAATGACCAGAGCGGCTCGGGATGGGGCCTTAAGTTCGATTTTATCATTATTCATGAATCGGGCCACGAGTGGTTCGCGAACAGCATCACTTATGAGGACATTGCTGATATGTGGATCCACGAAAGTTTTATCAACTATTCCGAGAACCTTTATGTTGAATACCATTACGGCAAAGATGCAGGCACCGAATATGCACTGGGTACCCGCAGAGGGATAAGAAATGACAGGCCCATCGTGGGATTATATGATGTCAATTACAGCGGATCAGGGGATATGTATCCCAAGGGAGGCAACATGCTTCATACACTGCGCAATATTATCGGCGACGATGAAAAATGGAGGGGTATTCTCAGGGGATTGAACCGGGATTTTTATCATCAGGTTGTAAAAGGCTCACAAATAGAGAATTATATCAGCGAAAAAACAGGTATGGACCTTAAGCCCTTCTTTGATCAGTATCTCAGGGATATAAGGATCCCGGTTTTTGAATATCATGTAAAAGATGATGAACTCACATTCAGGTGGAACAACTGCGTTCAGGGATTCGATATGCCGTTGAAGATATATGCATCGGGAAAAGATATGATAATTAAACCATCGGCTCGGTTCACCACCGTAAAGCTCCCTGCAGGCACCCGGGCGATAACAGTGGATCCCAATTTCTATGTGGCAGTTCTGAATATGACAGGGAAGTAGCGGAGAGCGTAGAGCGTAGAGCAGGGAGCAGGCGTAAATTGTCCGGAACTTCCTCACTCCGTTTGTCAGGGTCTTGCAGGTCTTGCAGGTCGTGCAGGTCGTGCA
>DIKJ01000005.1:0-251 GCA_002424525.1 Bacteroidales bacterium UBA5621
TACGAGGTGGAGTTCAATGCCAGGATCAATATCGCCGGCGTTTTTGACGTCAATTCGGGCAACCCGCGCGAAATGAGGAAGGAGCTGACGAAAATGCTGAGGGATTCGAAGAACAATGAATATCAGGATCAGATCCACTATGCGCTCGGCAACCTTTTGATGAAGGAGGGGAATGTGGCGGAGGCCCTCGAATCGTACAGGAAATCAGCTTCAGTGCCGTCGCGGAACCAGAACCAGAAAGGAAGGTCATA
>DIKJ01000005.1:289-2977 GCA_002424525.1 Bacteroidales bacterium UBA5621
AATTATTACGACAGCGCCGCCTATTTTCTCGACCAGAAATATCCCGACTACCAGTTGATCAGAGTTAAATCACAGGACCTGCATGAGCTGACAATACATCTGAATACCATCATCAGGGAAGACAGCCTCCAGAGAGTGGCATCCATGAGCCCGGCTGAAAGGAATACAATTATTTCCGGTATAATTGACAAAATAATAAGTGACGAGAGGGCCGGAACAACTTCCCAGTATACCGACCGGTACAACCTGGGGCAATATTACGAGAACGAAAGACGGTTTCAGGGAAATATCGAACAGGAAGGGAAATGGTATTTCTATAACCAGGCGGCCCTCACCTTCGGAAGAACCGAGTTCCGGAGAAGATACGGGGAAAGAAGGCTCGAGGATAACTGGAGAAGGGCAAACAAAGCCCGGGTGACATTCCAGACCGCCTCAGGCCAGGGTGATGCGGCTTCGAACGGCAATGACAGTACTGCCTCGGTTGCAGACTATAAAACACCCCAGTTTTATCTCAGCGACCTGCCCCTGAATGATTCCCTTCTCTCCCTTTCAAACAGGAAGATTGCCTCGGCTTATCTCAGTGCAGGGAAAACCTTTTTCGAAAGGATTGAAAATCAGCCATATGCCGTGGAGTCATTCGAAAAGTTGATTAACAGATATCCTTCAGGCGAACTTGTTCCGGAAGCACTCTACTATACTTACAGAGTGTATCGTGATAAAGAGAATGACAATCAGAAATCTGAAATCTACCGGCAGAGGCTTATTATTAATCATCCCGAAAGCGAATTTGCCATGATCCTATCGGATCCGGACTATTTCACGAAAAAACTGGCCGCCCAAAGGAGGGTTGAACAGCTCTATCAGGAGGCCTACAACCAATATATCGGGGAAAATTTCACCACGGCGATCACCCTGTCCAACAATGCATTAATGGAGTTCGGCGAGGATGACCTGGCTCCGAAATTCCACCTGCTCAGGGCCTTTTCAACAGGAAGGATAAGCGATGAAAGAACCTTCAGGGAAGAACTGAGCACCCTGATCAAAAAATATCCGGGAACAGAAGAGACAAAAAGAGCAGAGGAGATAATTGCATCCATCGATCAGCAGATCCCCGAGCTGAAGGTCGAGGAAGAAAAAGAGATAGCCGCAGAACTCTACACCGCAGGTCCCGGATCGCGGTTCTTCTTCACGATAATCATTATGGATCCCACATTTAACATCAATCAGGCATCGTTCGATGTAATAAGTTACAATATAGACAATTACACCGACCGGAACTACCGAACGGAAGGCACCCTCACCGATAACAGGTATTACCTGATAACCGTGTCGGGTTTCCGGGATAACGACGCAGCCTGGGAATATTATAAAGCTTCATCTTCGGTCCCCTTCATTAGAAATCCTTCGGGGGCAAGGGTGCTGACCTTCCTCATAAATGAAGAGAACCTTAAAGTACTCGAAAAAGACAGGAATCCTGAACGCTACTTTATTTTCTTCAACGAGAATTATCTGAACTCCCAAACCAAATAATTGCTTTACTTTTGCAGGAAAACCAACTGCCTGCGATGAGGAGGATAAGAATACTGTGGACCGACGACGAGGTTGAGGCACTGAAACCCCATATCTTCTTCCTGAGGGAGAAAGGGTACGAGATCGAAACCTGTTCAAACGGCAATGATACGATTGACCTTGTCAGGCAAAATATCTATGACCTTATTTTTCTAGACGAGCACATGCCCGGGTTGAGCGGCATCGAGACGCTGAGGCTCATCAGGGAGATCCGTCCCGACATCCCGGTGGTGATGATAACAAAAAGTGAAGAGGAAGGGATAATGGAGGCAGCTATCGGATCGGAGATCGCTGATTATCTTATTAAACCCGTCAAGCCCAACCAGATACTCCTGGCATTGAAAAGGATACTCGATCAGCGCCGTCTGGTGACAGAGAAAACAACAACCGACTACAGGCAGGAATTCAGCAAGATAGGCAATATGATCGATCTGGCCATGGATCACGATGACTGGATATCGCTCTACAGAAAGATCGTTTTCTGGGAGACTGAACTTGAGAAATCGACCGATACCGGCATGAATGAGATACTCAGGATGCAGGAGACTGAAGCGAACAAAGCCTTTGGGAAATTTGTGATGAACAATTATGTCAAATGGGTCACTCCGGGTACCGAAAACAAACCCCTGCTGTCTCCATCTCTCTTCGAAAAAAAAGTATTTCCTCAGCTTGCCGAAGGGAAGCCTCTTTTTTTCATTCTTATCGATAATCTGAGGTTTGACCAGTGGAAAACCATATCTGCCGAACTGCAGGGACTATACCGCATCGCCGGCGAAGATCTCTATTTCAGCATCCTCCCCACCGCCACGCAGTACAGCCGCAACTCGATATTTGCCGGTCTCATGCCGTCGGCAATCTCCGGCATCATGCCCGGTTTGTGGATCAGCGACGACGACGACGAGGGCAAGAACCTCCGGGAGGAGGAGCTTTTCAGGCATCAGCTTGCACGCAGGGGGCAGAATATCAAATGGACATATAACAAAATAACAAGCACTCAGGGTGGCCGGAAGATAAACGAACGGATCAGGCAGATGCTCGACAATGACCTGAATATTCTCGTCTATAATTTTGTAGATATGCTCTCGCATGCCCGCACCGAAATGGAAATTATACGCGACC
>DIKJ01000021.1 GCA_002424525.1 Bacteroidales bacterium UBA5621
GGAGCCTGACCTTCCAGGATCCTCTTTACAGGTTCTGGCTCAGGGAGTATTTCTTTGTTTAGTGCAGTTAGAGGATCGTGCGATCGTCAATAATTGTCATTCGGCTTCGCCGTCATTATGTGGTCATTATAAAATTACTACTGAATGACCATTGAATGACCCGCTTCCGCTGCCACCTTCGCTAAAGCTACGGTGGCCAAAGAAAGCTACTGCGGGCGAAGCTAGCGAATGACTACCGAATCTCCGGGCTAGAAACTAACAGTTATGAAATACTCTCCTCCGGTCAGTTCAAATTTACCGGTGCTTAATCCGTCCGGAATGCCGGTTGTTAATGGTTTGTTATCTTTTTGTATCTCTATCTTGTGAGCCTGGCCGGGTTGCAGATCAACCAGTGCAGTGCTCCCCGGAGGTATTTTTATTTCGTATCGAACTCCATCCGGTCCCTCTTTTTTCCAGTTTGAAACAATTTTTCCAGAAGGTGAATGATAGGAGCAATTTACATAATCAAGTCCGACAGGGACCTCCGGCGCAATGATAAATTTCTTAAACCCCGGCTCATCAGCAACCGGACGGATCCCACCCAGCCAGCGGTAAAACCATTCCGTTACCGAACCAAACATGGGATGACAGTTCGAATAGGTATTGTCGCTCTCTTTCCAGGTTTCCCAGACCGTTGTTGCCCCGCGGTCGATCATATGTCCCCATCCCGGGTAAGCTGTACTGTTAACGATGGCGAAAACTTCCCCTGGTGAGGCATATTCCGAAAGTGTTTCCAATGCATATTTTGTCCCAAAGATCCCTGTTGAAAAATGCCCCGAAGGTCCGTTACTGATTGCAGCTCTCAATGAATCTGTTGCAGCTTCAATCTCATCTTCAGGAATAATATCGTGGTAAAGCAGTGTTGAAAACAATGTTTGCCTGTTTATTTTTCCTTTTACAGGTTTATCCCAGAATTCAGCTTTAACAAGCAACTTCAGTTTTTGTGCCAGCTGTGCAAATTTCCTTTCATTTTCCTCGTCACCCATAACAGTGGCAAAAGTCTGCATTATCCGGGCACACTGCAGGTAATGGCATGTACCTGTCAGCTTCACGGGAACCGGTTCCAGCGACTCATGGTCGCTTAATCCTTCATGCACCATTCCTTCAGGATGAATTCTCTCTGCCTTATCCATCCATTCCAGATCCTGTTCGTATAGCTCCTTAATAATTCCGGTATCGTTATAATACAAATAGAGATAATACTGTGTGATGAGAAAAGCTGATTCCCAGCTGATCCCGCAATATCTGATCCCGACATACGGGGCTGTGTCGACAAACGAGGAATCATTCATTGCATCGACCCAGTCATATATCGTTTTACGGTAGAACGATTGCATATCGAAGTTGTAGATAAACGACTCGGATACTGCATTCAGGTCCCCGCCGTAACCAAATTTTTCTCTTGCCGGGCAGTCTGATAGCACACTCACCAGGTTCGCCCTGAATGTTCTTTCAGTCATTTCCTGTATTGAATTCAACAAATCAGATGAACACGAAAAGTGATTTGGCCCTGGAATATCAGAATGTATAAACAACCCGGTGATGTCTGATAGCTGAGGTTGATATCTTAAACCTGAGATTTCCATATACCTGTATGTGTGATAGGTGAAATCGGGAGTAAACCACTCTTCGTTTTCCCCGCCGATAATATAACTATCGGTCTGCCAGGCAATATCAGGTGCACCCGGACCACCCATGCCTTTCTTTTTGATCTGACCGGCAACCGCGGTCATCGGGTTAAGACTTCCATCGTCATAGATCCTCTCGCCAAAACGGAAAACAATCGTATCGCCTGTGTTCCCTGATAACCTGATCTTAAATGTCCCTGTAAAGTTTACGCCCATGTCAGCAATATATTTTCCGCTTTCGGGAGAATAAATCTCTACAGGGTCAATCTCTTCAGTTACCCGTACAGGAGGGAAGAAAGATCTTTTCAGTTCACCGCCTGGCGATTCTCCCGGTACCGCCATCTGCCAGGCACTGTCATCAAATCCCGCTCCGTCCCATCCGGGTATTTTTTCCCTGGCATCGTAGGCAACGCCAATATAAACGCAGTTTTTTAAGACCGGTCCATAAGCATATTTCCAGCTCCGGTCGGTTACAATTTCTTCTGTTTTCCCATTCCTGTAACTGATAATGAGCTTTGCAATAAACACAGGTTTACCAACCGGCAGATCGTCCCTCAGGTTACGCCGCCCCCATTTAAGAAGCGGAAGAGGGTTATAAAAACCGTTCCCGAGAGAAACACCCAGACAGTTGCTGCCATTGGACAAAAGCGATGTAACATCATATTCCGAATAATAGATCGTTTTGCTGAAATCGGTCCATGCAGGGTCAAGAATATTATCATCGATAGTCAGACCATTTACAGAAACCTTGTAATAACCTGCAGCAGTGATAAACAATTGTGCACTCCGGATGTTTTTGCCGGTTTCAAATTCCTTGCGGAACAAGGGTGAAGGATGATTTAAATAAAACAGTGAATCGCTCTCCGGCAACGGGCGTGCATCAGTTATCCATTCCGCTTCCTTCTTTTCTGTAAAAACAGTATTTCCCGCTTTATGGTCATACCCTTTGCAGGCCACCAGGAAGATCAGAAGAATTATAAGAATTTGCTTTGTCAAGGTAGTAGAGTTTGGTTAGTAACCTTTAAAGATATACAATCTTTGATGCAATCGTGGTTTTTTTGATCGCATGACCTGTTATGATTTCCCGGATAAAAATCTTAAAATTGTAAGATAATAATTGAAACTACTCGAAAAGAAATCTGAACATTTCAGAACAGACTCATAATTAAGCCAAACAAGTAAAAATGAAACCTACGGGACCCGAAAGGCAGTCAAACATTAACTGCATTGCC
This sequence comes from Bacteroidales bacterium UBA5621, assembly GCA_002424525.1. Classification (GTDB taxonomy): domain Bacteria; phylum Bacteroidota; class Bacteroidia; order Bacteroidales; family VadinHA17; genus LD21. The sequence goes on from DIKJ01000021.1 coordinate 2,900, forward strand.
ATGGCGATCATTGTAGTGTTGATCTTAGCATCATGTACATCAAAACCAAAGCTGATTGGTCCGGTCGTTAAGACTCAGAGTGGGCTGGTGCAGGGAGTGGCAAATGAGAATGGCACCGTTATAGCTTTCAAGGGCATTCCCTATGCAGCACCACCTGTAGGAGGCCTGCGCTGGAAGGAGCCTCAGCCTCCGTTATCGTGGGAAGGCATACGTGATGCCGGTGAATTCTGTGCCAGCTGTATGCAAATCCTGAGGTACAGCCACCTTCCCGGCGGACCATGGACCGAAGAATTCATGGTGCTGAACGAGGTGAGTGAGGATTGCCTGTTCCTGAATATCTGGACGCCTGCAAAAAAAGCAACTGATAAACTGGCCACCCTGGTCTACATTCATGGCGGCGGCTTCACAGAAGGTTCAGGGGCCATCGATGTGTATGACGGTGAAGAGCTGGCAAAGAAAGGAATCATTGTAATTACAATCAATTACCGGATGGGGGTCCTTGGTTTCCTGGCACACCCCGAGCTGACTGCAGAGTCGCCGAATAATGCTTCGGGTAACTACGGTATACTTGACCAGGTGGCGGCGTTAAGATGGATCAGCGATAATATTGCAGCATTCGGCGGTGATCCCGGCCGGGTAACCATTGCCGGCCAGTCGGCCGGTGCCATGTCGGTGCGTGCCCTGATAGCTTCTCCGCTGGCAAAAGGCCTTTTCAGCGGGGCCATTACACAAAGCGGTTCAGGATATATGGGTTCAGGTAATGCAACACGTCTGAGTGATGCTGAAGCCAACGGCCTGAAGTTCGCAGAAGCAAAAAGGGCCTCTTCGCTGGCAGAGCTCAGGGCAATGCCGGCTGAGGATATTCTTGCACAGGCTCCCGATCAGCGGGGGATCCGTTTCGGAACCGTTGTTGACAATTACTGTATTACAGGCGACTACATGAGTGTATTTGAGACCGGTGAACAGAATGACACTCCTTTTATGACAGGCCTGAATGAGGGTGAGGTAAGATACGGGGGTGAGATCACTGATGAATTCTATGTGCTCTATCCGTTGAGTCCGGATCGGGATACATTGACCGGTATTACAATTGCCGCACAGGAAAGGTCAAGATTAAACGCGTTCCTGTGGATGGAATACAGGAGCAAAACCTCCAAAACCAATGGTTATATTTATTATTTCACCCGGGCAATTCCCTGGCCTGAGTATCCGCAGTTCGGGGCTTTCCACACGGGCGAAGTACCCTATGTGTTTAATAATCTGAAGATGCTGGACCGTCCATGGACAGCAGTCGACAGCCTTGTAGCCGACCGGATGTCATCGTACTGGGTCAACTTCGTCAACAATGGTGACCCGAACGGTGCAGGCCTGCTGCAATGGAAACTCTTCAACAGCAATGAAAAAGTGGTTATGGAGCTTGGCGAGAAAATGGGCATGATACCGGTGGCTGCCACTGAAGAGAGATATGAGTTTCTGAGGAAGCAGATAGTTGGGAATTGAAGAAGAAAGGAAACGGTGATACAACTGTAATGAAACCTGCGATCAGGAAAGATCTGTTGATATTCTTCATAATGTTCTGTTATTCCTTTTTTGTGTCACAATCGGGGAACATGATCCGGGCCGTCTGGTAAAGATACCTGCGCCAGTTGGTCCATTCATGGCCGCCATCGCTAAGAACCCGGAAATTCCGGGAACCGGAGGAGCAGCGGCTGCGATTCCCCTGGTGTCCGGCATAACTACGATCATCTGTCTCATTCGCACGGACTTTTCGGTCTCTTGCTGCCATTGCCGGACAGAGGTTCCCTGTCGGCAATGATACACACCGACCATTGTCCCATCGAACCCGGATTTTTTGTACTTACCGTAACAGTCAGTTTCCCGGTGAAAAGATAGTATTGTCCCGGCCGGATAGTGTATGGCTTGCTTTTCACAACAGCATCGCCTCCTCCGGCAATTGGCATAAAGTACAGGCTGCTTGCCGGTCCTGAATACCTGAAGTCACGGTCTGTTAAATTATCTCTCCTTATTGTGTCCAATGGTGTTACGAGACAGAACTCCCACGATGAATTACCCGGATTGATCCTTACCCC
>DIKJ01000194.1 GCA_002424525.1 Bacteroidales bacterium UBA5621
TATGGGAGCATTTGCCCGACGGAGAGCCACGTGTTTTTGAAGATCCCGACAAACCAGGGAAATACCGCATCTATATTATCGGATCCCACGATGTCAGATTTAAGAGTTATTGCGGACCGGACATCAGGGCCTGGTCGGCACCTGTGGAGGACTTGTCAAACTGGCGTGATGAAGGCCCCATTTTTACTTACCCGATAGACGGACAGTGGGATGTTATGTACGCCCCCGAACTCGTTGAGGTGAAAAGAAAAGACGGCACAAAGGAATACTATCTGTACCCGCACAGCCGTGGCCGGAACAGAGAAGCGATGGTGGCCAAAGGAAGCCGTCCTGACGGTCCTTTTACCCCCATCAACATGACTGAAGACGGTATGAGTACTATACCCGGAAGTACCATGGGATTCGATCCGGCAGTATATATTGAATACATAACAGATCCGAAAGACCCTGATTATGAGATCGGTTTCAGAGCGTACGGATACTGGGGATTCCAAAGGTCGTTTGCGGGTCAGTTGGATCAGAACACCATGTATTCGCTCAGGCCCGGAACCCGGGCTATTGACCGTTTTATTCCTGCCAGTTCCAGATACGGTGTCATAAGAGACCCGGAAGGTACTGTATATCCTAATGTCTATCCGGATGAGGATCCTGGTTCGTTCAACTTTTTTGAAGCTGCGTCTATTCGCAGGATAGGTAATAAATATATATGGGTTTACAGCGGATATTCAGGCCCTGATTATGGACTAAGCAGTACCAACTCGGCATTACGTTACGCCTACGGCGACTCTCCGCTGGGTCCGTGGAAAAGCGGCGGCGTTCTTGTCGATTCACGCGCGGTGGTGCCGGGTCAGGACGGAACCACACTACAGACGAGTTATTCGGGACATAATACGCATGGCAGCGTCGAGTTGATCAGTGACCAGTGGTATGTGTTCTATCACAGGGCGCCAAGGGGATTCGGAAATGCGCGTCAGCCGATGGTTGCCCCGGTCACAATTGAATGGGATGAAAAACCGGTGGCAGAAGGCGGAAAAGTTACTATCAGAGGATATAATCCGTATGCGGAAGATAATATGTGGACCGCAAAAGATAGCCAGGGAAGAGAATATACCGGAGCCGAAGTGACCTCGGAAGGCTTCCACATCTACGGCCTCGATCCATATCAATATTACTCCGCGGGATACGCGTGCTATCTTTCCAACCTCAGCAGCCAGCAGGATTCGTGGGATATATGGGATAATAACATGCCCATTACAAATGTGGAGAACGGGCACATAACAGGATACAAGTATTTTGGCTTTGGAGGGCTTGATAAAGACAGGAAAGGTCTGAAGGCTTTCGAAGGGACCAGACCCGGGAACAAAACAGCATTTAACCTTTTCCTTACACCAAAGACAAAAAACGCATTTAAGGTCAGCGTCTGGTTAGACGGACCATGGGACAATGATACATGGAAAGGCAAAAAAATCGGTGAAATAAATGTCGCCGCAAATTCTGCGCAGGAAACAACAAAATTCACGGCAGACGTTTCAGCGTTTGTTGACCAATTGGACAAAAAACATGCTATTTTCCTTGTGGCCGAAGGTCCTGACCCGGGCGCTCTTTTCGATTTAACCGGACTGGGATTCAGCCCGGACAAAAAGAAAATCGTTCGTCCGGTTGCGCCCACAGTAAGTATCAGGGTCAACGGAGAGGTGATAGATCTGCCGGACACTCCGGTCAGGTCCACAAATGCCAACGGTATTGTCGGTTATGATCTTTATGAAACTACTTATAAACTTCCGTCCGGCATAACCGGAATACCGGCCGTATCGGCATCTGCGAGCGATCCGGATGTTAAAGTGGCTGTTACGCAGGCGGAATCGAAATCCGGAACGGCTGTTGTGCGGTTTGATTATAAAGGCGTGGTTAAAACATACAGAGTCGTGTTTGCTCCGGAATAGATATTTTTTATTTTACTAAATTCTTAAAAGCTGATCCAAAGATTAAATAACTGGTATTTCCACCAATGGTGCCCTCGTTTTGTCCCCACAGGAATGGCCAGTCGTCGTAGTTTTCAAAGTGGTCGGGTTGTCTGAATAATATCCCCGGAGCAACATTGCCCGGGATAAATGAGAAATCGGCCCTGTTGTTACCATAAAAAACTTCTTTGGGACGAGCAGCTCCCACCGTTGCCACTAACGAGTAATTGTGATACGGATGGCAGCCAAACAGCCAGTTGGTGGTCTTGAAAGCATGGTTGGCGTCGATAATATCAGGGAAATGTGTGCTGGCAAAGCAAATGGTGGTACCAAAGCTCACCACGCCACCGCTGCCTGCCCAGTTACCAAGGCCGATAGGAACTCCGTAGGGATTACTCGTTTCAAGCTCATCAATATATTCTTTGTACTTTACAGCATACGGCCGGAGCTTTTCCTTGTAGGATGCATCCAGGTGTGGTATTGCATGTAATGCCGTCAGAATGGTGCTGCTGACGTTACGATCAAGTGCAGGCCATAAAAATTCCTGAAATTTGTCGATATATGGTTGCTCCCCGGTTGAGATGTACAGTTGAAGATTGGTGGCCATATCTCCGGGACCGCCTCCCCTGCCGGGGCGATCCTGTGCCTGTTTGGCAAGTAATTCCGTTGCCTCCTTCAGAAGTCTTTTTGACTGATACAACGCTCTTTCTGAAAGATTGTCGTTATAACCCTTCAATGCCCGGCTTGCTGCGGCAAACATGGTTGCTGCCCTGAGATCGAGGCCGGGATTACGGCTTGTAAATGCCCACATATCATCCTTAACTCCACTTGACCGGCCGTCAGGTGCTACTTCGTAAGGGCCAAGTTTCGGATTATAAGGAAGACCGTCTGTTATTGAGGCTGCATCACCAAGGTGATGGTAATTATCGAGAACAGAGTTAGAGAGAGTTTGTGCCATGTGGCCTATAATCTCTGCCTCGGCTACCAGGTTCATTGTTCCATGCTCGATAAACTGCAATATGTCTGGGGTTCCATCAGGGCGGTGAAGATCAACATAACGTTGCTTCTGATCAACAAAAGTCTGATCGCGTAAGGGGTTGAAATATTCCCATGTCTGGACAAAGTTTTGCACCACGCCAATGTTCGCCCCTGTCTCTATATCAAAATCCCCGGCATCGAAAAAACCACCTGTATTTAATCCGGGAATCAATTCCAAAGCTTTAAACCTGGTATCGGTTGTTGGTCCTTGCCTGTGCATGTCGAAATGATCGGTGTTTGGCGGAGCCTGGAGATAACCTTCCTTAAAAGGCTCACCGTGCCACACCCTGTAAGCCTCGTTTACGAACATATGGTTCATATGTATTGGTATCCATATATCGCTGGTGGCGTCGGTGATCTTATCGTAAACGTTATTTTCTATTACAAAATTATTTGTTTTAAAGTTGCCATATTGAATATAGTAAAGACCGGGAGTATTTACTGAAGAAAAATCGAATTTTACATAGTGATATTTAAAATAGTCACCCCAGGATACGATATTGCCGCTGAATGCCTGGGTGGATTTGCCATCGATGCCTACTTTATATATCGATGCCTTTGCTAACGGTTTGTCTTTCTTGTCGAGTTCAATGACCGAGACTTTTTGTTGCGAAGGGAGGTAGCCCACCTGGGAGAAACCGATATTTGGTTCTCTTATCCAACCTTTAATGGCATTTGGTTCAACTGTCCAGGTCAGAACCTTGCCTGTTTTTCCTGCCGGGAGTAAACTGCGAACTACATACCAGCCGTTTTGTGCCAGCACACGCCCGTCGAAAAGCATAATATCTTCATCATCCGAGGTAATTTTTACAAAACGTTCGGGTTCTTCGGGTGCAAGTAGAAAAGTACGGCCGGTTTCAAGAGGAAGCGGATCGATAAATCTGCCGGTCCCCCTGTCATCGGAAGTTACATACCCTTTGAATTGCTTAAGTTTTTCACTGTTAGGCCGTGTTGTGGTGTTGCCTACCACATAGCGAGGGAAACGGTTGAGACGCCCATCCATCAAATAGGTCTTACCCCAATATTGTGAGGGTAGAAACTCAAGATTAAATCCGGCACTCCCTTCAAGTGCCGCGGGAACGGGTTTATCCAGGTAAACAGATATCTCAACACCTTTACCCTTTGCCGTGACAACCACCCGCGAGTCAAAATCGTAATCTTCATACCTTAGTACAGACTCAATGGTTTTCGACACACTATCTACCGTTCGGGTTGGTATTGCAGGAACAAGATCCCACTGCTCCGGAGTGTTGGAAAGTCTAACAGCGCCGCCTTGTGATGTTCTGACACCATGGTGGATCAATTCTATGCCTGCGGTCTTCTCATCGTTAAAACCTCCGGTAAAAAGGTTACTGTACACAAGGACATTAACTCCTTGCATCTCAAAATACTCAAGATCATTGAGTGCCAGATCCAGGCTCGATTCATTATTGCATGCCGCTAATAGCAGCAATAAAAGTGATAAAAATGTCAGTCTGTTCATATTGATTAAAAAGTTAAAAATCAGGTAGTGGTTCAGATGTAAAAACAGATGCCATAAATATTTAATAATCATGAATTAAAGTAATGTCTTTGAATTCTGAAAATGAAAACAATCCTCCATTGATCAGGTTGCTAAAGTATAAAGGTAAACCTCTTGTCACACTACCGCCCCGTCAGTTACATTGGCAAAACACCATAATTGAGAACTAAAAAACTGATATAATGCTTGTTACTAACGATTGACTATCACTGCTCAATTTACAACTATTCCGGGAATCCGGTAACAGGTTTTAGATACTTTTTTCAAACGGAATACTTTTTCTTCCGGCGCCAGCGCCCTTCCGGACAATAAATAATTCTGACTGCTGTTACCAGTTCCTGTACTGATCCTTATTCCATTTCCCTGACTATGGAATCAACAGTTGTGATATAGGCAAATCCAAATGCCAGGTTTAGCAGGCTCGCAAGATGCATTTCTTCATTTATACTACCGGTGCCATCCGCAGGGAAAAATACCCTGTAATCCCGGTAATAGGCATCCCGGGCTGTTGATTCACAACACATGTTCGTCATGATACCGGATATTACCAGGTCCTCAACTTTAAGACAGCGAAGAATTGTTTCCAGGTCGGTATTGTAAAAAGAAGAATAACGATGCTTGTAAATGATTTTTTCTCCGGAAACTGGTGCAACAATGTCATAGACTTCGCTGGCGGGGCTCCCCTCTATGCACATCCCTTCCCACCACCACGACATAATGCCTGCATCCAGGCCATCCGGGTGATGTACATGGCAGGTATAGATCACCGGTCGTCCGGCTTCACGGAAGGTTTTTATCAGTTTGCCAAGGCCTGAAAGTAT
>DIKJ01000230.1:0-16768 GCA_002424525.1 Bacteroidales bacterium UBA5621
CCTGCCTGTGATGAAATACCTGGTCCCGGTTGCGGGTCTCTCCTTAACCATGAAAGCCTGTATGACCATTCCATAGGCTCCGATGGTAGGTTGCACTTCAACGGGCAAAACGACACCATCCCTTGCAATGGGTTCCGTCGAAAAGGGAATTTTTGCCCCAAGGCTTGATGAGATGAAGAATCGTTTATTGTCGTTTTTCAGAAGACTGTACCTGGCTGAAAATATGGCATTTGAAAAACCACTGCCCCTGAGTGTATAAGGAGGATCAAGATTATAATGTTGTGTCTTGTTAAAAAAATAGCCAAATTCCGTTTCAAGGGTAATTTTTTCGAATAATCCGTATCCGATAGTTCCGCCTGCATAATTATAGTTCGCGCTTCTTATCAGATCGAAATCAGAGGGTTTATTTCCTCCATAATATTTATTCCCGTAATTATACCTGTAAAAAGAAATAACTCTCAATGAGTTTTTTTCCAGCACAAGCAGGTTGTTCGATCCCCCTACCGGATTTACAGATGAAAGGCATTGTGCGGCTGAAGGATCAATAAACAGCCAGGGCACCAGAAGGGCCGTTATGAACACTCTATTGAACAACAATGAATATCTCTTTGGTCTGTGATGCATTATTGCCATCGGTAACTGTGCAGGTAATTTTATTTGTGCCTGCGTGGCAGGGTGAAACCGCATAAACGATTTCTTTTCCGGTTCCCAGGATATCTCCGGCTGTGGCCGACCATTTATATGTAATCTTATAGCCCGTTGCCACAGCGGTGACCTTTATTGATTCTCCTGCAGTAATGGTGCTCTTCCCGGCTGTTAAGGAAGTAAAAACAAGAGGTTGAGCCGGATCTCCTGAATCATCGTTATCTTTTACACAGGCAGTCAGTGACAAAAGCGATAACATAAAAATGATATATTTTGTCATGGCATCAGGTTAATCATCTTTTATACAACGGACAGAGAACAGATATGTTTTCGGGAAGGTATTGTATCTTCCCACAGTGCTTACCCCTTTCTCCAGACAGCGTCGCCAGGCATACTGGCCATACTCTGATGATGTCCACACATATTCAAACTGGTTAAGCAGGCCATAATAATCACCGTTGATACCCCTTCCGGAATAGAGTGCTTCGTAACCCGATCCGCCACCTGCACTCAGTTTTGTTCCAACATCGTGGCCCCGCCAGTTATTTGTTATATCAGCTTCTGCCTGGCTCATTCCCAGGTACATTTCGAGTGTTTTCCATTCACCGTCTGACGGGATATGCCAGCCGGTGGGACAGATACCCTGTGCCTTCTGCGCAGTTGAGCCGTTCATGACTGCATCCCAGGAAAAAAGCCTTCCGTAGGTTTTCGCATTCTCCTCATTGTTGTTATAAGCGTAGTTCGTGACAGGAGTACTGTCAGGGGCAACAGTCACCCTGAGATTCTGCTGCATCCAGATCTGATCACCAATAGCAACGGAGGTGTAAATGTTTCCATCTTTATCTATCACCACATTATCAGGTATAGGCTGTTTAACAACAGCGCTTCCTATTACTGCCGAGTCAACAGCATCCTGCACCAATACGGAATAGACTCCCGCTTTGAGGTTATCAATATCTTTTGTCGTTTTGCCGTTCGACCAGCTGTAGGCATAAGGAGGGATGCCACCTGTTACATCAAGCTCAACAAAGCCATCTTCACCAAGAAACGTTGTCACGTCATGTGCGGTAAGCACAACCGATAACGGTTCCGCCGCCTTTTCTTTCGTGCAATTCTGAAACAACGCAACGAAGAGAACAGACATCAGAAGAGTCCTGGTTAATTGTCTCATTTATTATAGCATCAGATCATCTATTCGCATCTATTTTTTCTTAACGACATCTCCCTTGATCCTTAATTCGACCGAGGCATTAGCTGCATTTGACTGTACTGTTATGGTCTTGTTGAATGTGCCCCTTACTTTGGTATTATATTCGACCCGGAGGGAATCTTTCGCTCCCGACCGGACAGGTGCCTTGGGCCATTCAGGGACCGTACAGCCACATGAGGAACGCACATTAATTATTGCCAGGGGAGCCGGGCCCGTATTTGAAAAAACAAAATAATGAACAGCGTTTCCGCCATATCTGATCGTACCGAAATCGTACTCGGTTTCTGAAAAAGTGATCCTTGGTTTATCGGAGGCATCCTGAGTACCCGGCAAGGTTTCCGTTCCTGAAAATGCAGGAAGCATAAGGAGTAAAAGCAATAATAGTAACAGATTTTTTATTTTCATGATTTTATCAATAATTTGATGTTTCTCATGTCTTGATCGCCATCCACCTCTGTTCATACCTTCGGCACGGTCTGCAGAAGTTCTTTATGATCCCCGCAAAAAGGTGTTTATCCCTTCAGAGCCTCAATGATCTCCCTGGAAGGTTTATTGGGGATAGTGGCGATAATTTGGCCGTTGTATTCGAAGACCTCCTTATCATCAGAAGTTATTTCCCCGATGACAGTAACATTCTCCGTTTTTGATTTTACAGCATTTACCACCTCATCGGCATCTTCCGGCGCTACCTGCACCACAAAGCGGGCCTGTGTTTCACATATCAGGATCTCCTGGGGAGTAATATCACTGACGGATACCGGCACCTTTGTAAGATCCACCCTGGCTCCGAGGCCCCCGTATCTGGCTGATTCGCATATTGCCGCACCTATTCCGGCGGCACCCAGATCAGAGCATGCCTTAATTTTTCCCGTACCGAATGCGGCAAGTGCGGCCTCGAGGGCTATCCGTTCCTCTTTGAAAAGGGCCACTGCCGGCCGCATCTCCTTCACCAGGCCCGCCCTGTAAAGTGTATCGTTGCCATCAGTTCCGGTAACACCTATGATTATGATCTTATCGCCCGGATTTTTTGCCGGTTTGGTCAGAGGCTTTTCAGTGACCAGCTTTCCGAAGACCGACACCACCACTGCAGGTACTATATCTGAGAAAGAGGTGGAGAAACCCCCTCCCACTATGAACACATCCATAACCTCGCACATATCCCTTAATCCTTTAACCATTATGTTCACCCTTTCCTGGCTGGTCATTACCTTGCAGGTGCCGCAGGTACATACTCCTGCAAAGCCGCACGGACCAACTATTACTTCCTGGTCAAGCGGCCGGGTGCCTATGAAATCGAGCAGAAAAACCGGCCGCCCACCCATGGCAACCACATCACGCATTGCTCCTCCCGCCCCGGTGGCAGCAGCATCGTAAGGCCTCGGTACACATGGTGAGCAGTGGCTCTCCATCTTGGCCACAACATACCCGTCCATGCCAGGAACCTGAAAGACAGCAGCATCATCATTTTTTTCGGGTCCTATGGCTAAAGCCCCGGGCCAGATCTTGTCCACCTGCTGATTAAGTTCCTGAAAGCTTTTGAAATCAATTACTTTATCAATATTGTGATGTAAATGCACAAACAACCCGTGCATCAGGGCTTTTTCAATAGTATTCATCTTATTTGTCTTAATTGGTAATTTATATCATCTGCAAAAAATTTGGCCTAATCCTCCCCGGCAATGCTGAATACTTTTATCTCTGCGGGCTTGAGAGTCATGTGAGCTATCTTAGGGCCGAAATCATTGAAATAGGAAGCTGCAAAATGTGTATCAACAGCTGCCCGGTTAACGTACCTTTCAACAAAGATGAAATTTGTCTCCTCGTAAGGATTATGCCAGAGCATATATTCAAGACAACCCTCTTCCCTGTTTGAGTCTTCAATAATTGATTTCGCAGCCTCAATAAAATCTGAAATGAATTCAGGTTTGATATAGACATATGCCAATATCATCCTTTGGTTTTCAGGAGCCTGAACGGCCGCTTCAGGTTGTGCCGGCGGAGCCGGGGCTTTGGGTTTGCATGCAAAGCCGAATCCAATAATAAGAACTGATAAGATCAGGATTTTTGTTTTCATTTTTACTCTTTTTTTTGGTGTTCTGTAAAAGTAATATTTTTCGGGGTAAAACATATAACATTCACGTCCTGTTTTCTTTATACCTTTACAACCGAATCTATTCTCCTATTTTGAGATCATCATGGAAAAGAGGTTTTATTTTAGTCTTTTGATAATGGTACTCCTTGTCTTGCCTGTTGCCGGACAGAATGACACCATTGATCTTTCCGGCCTCATCGGTGACAGCAGGACCAGGCTGTTTGACAGCGATGACCTTCTGGAGCTCATTCTTGAGTTTGATGTTACAAGGCTAACCAGAACAAAACACACAAACGACAATCAGGAGGCCGTAATGACCTATTATGCGCCCGGCAAAGATACAATAACACGGATAGTCCGCGTCAGGGCCAGAGGAGAGTTCCGGCGCAGTTACTGCGATTTCCCCCCCATAAGACTGGATCTGAGAAAAGATGAACAGCCCGGGGACCTGTTTAATCAGATCAACAGAATTAAACTTGTAACTCATTGCAAAGCAGGAAGAAGCGATTACATAATGCGTGAATACCTTGTCTATAAAATTTATAATCTGCTAACTGATTTCAGCTTCAGAGTCAGGCTTCTGAAGATCAATTACATCAACGTCAGAAGGCCGCAAAGACCCATAATTGAATATGCTTTCCTGATAGAACCGGACGAGTTCCTTGCTGCCCGTACAAGAACGCTCCAAATAGAGTCACCCAGACTGACCCAGAAGGTGATCATCCCTGAACATATGGACAGAGTGGCCATTTTTAATTTTATGATCGGAAATTATGACTGGGCCGTACCCGGACAGCATAACCTTGTTATTCTCTCCCTTCCTCTGTCTGAACAGTCCAATCTTGGAATAGTTGTGCCCTATGATTTCGATTATTGCGGACTCGTTAACACCAGCTATGCAATACCCCCCGAAACCTTGCCGATCAAATCGGTAAGAGAGCGCATGTACCGGGGAATATGCAGAAGTGAGGATGAATTCAGAAAGGGGCTTAACGAATTTCTTGAAAAGAAGGAAGAAATATATAAGGTTATCCGTGAATTTCCATATATATCAGAAAGATCCAAAAGAGATATGATCAATTATCTCGGCACTTTTTACCGTGACCTGGAGGAGCGCAACATTATTCTTCAGATCATGCTCAGGAATTGTGTTGATCTCTGATTCAGTCCGGTGCAAAGCCTGCGGCTTTTATCCACCTGATACAGAGCTCCGGCCATGATGCTTCTGTTCCGCCTTTCGAAGCGAGTCCGTAACCATGCCCACCCTTTTGAAAAACATGCATCTCGGAGATGATACCATATTTCTGCATTCCGTTGAAATAAGAGATGCTGTTCCTGACGGGAACCGCCTTGTCGTCAGCTGAATGAATCAGGAATGCCGGCGGTGTATCCGGGGTTATCTGTAATTCGTTCGAAAAGTGTTTCACCTTTTCTTCACCAGGATCGGGACCGATGAGGTTGTTGCGTGATCCCATATGGGTAAAGGTTGCGTCAAATGAAATGACCGGATAGATCAGCAGTGAAAAATCGGGGCGGGCACTTATTTTATCCTTAACATCATAAACTCTCTCCGCATAGTGTGTTGAAAGGGTGGATGCCAGATGGCCTCCGGCCGAAAAACCGATAACACCGATCTTATCCGGATCGATGTTCCATTTTTTTGCGTTGCGTCGTATGGTACGCATGGCTTCCTGGGCATCCTGAAGCGGGCCGGAAGATTTATCCTTCATAATCCTGTCAGAGGGGAGGCGATACTTCAGAATAATTCCCGCAATACCCTGTTCATTAAGCCATTGCGCTATGGCATTGCCTTCATGGTCAAATGCCAGCACCGAATATCCCCCTCCCGGACAGATAAGCACTGCTGTTCCGTTCGCTTTTTCCGCAGGGGGCAGAAAAACGGTCAGATCAGGATCTGTGACTCTTTCGCACCGTGTTATGCGTCCTTCGATCGTCGTGATATTTTCAACATATTCTGCATCAGCGACCGATCCGGGTATCCCTTCAGGCCAGAGCTTAACCGTAAACGGCTGTGCGATCGTGGCAGAAGGAAGAATCAGTATTGCAAGAAGCGGAATAAATAAAATTGTCTTTCTCATTATTACAGCAATTGCCTGCAGTTTTTTCACCTCATAACTCATATCTCATATCTTATTTATCTGTCCAGGGCACTAAAGGTGATCTGTAAAAGTTAATTCCCATTGCCTCAAATCTCTCCCCGTGCCTTGCAAGCCTTACTTTATACTCATCCCAGCTTCTGAGCGCTTTAGGCGTCCAGCCTATCTCAGCATAACCCGGCAGACGCGGAAAAACCATGAATTCAATCTCTTCCATATTGGTTACGGTCTCCGACCATAATGGTGATTCTACGCCAATTATATTCTCTTTCCCTATACCGGGCGTGATTGTGGCCGGATCCCAGTCGTACCCTGTATCCACTTCAATCAGTCCGGCCCATCTCAGGCCCAGTTTAGTGGATTTATCGTATTTCATATCGAGGTACGCTTTTCTTGCCGGCGACATCAGGATCTTCGCCCCCTGCCCGACCGCTTTCTGAGCATTCTCAACATCTGCCCAGTGCTGTGCAACACTGCCCGGCCTCAGTTCTGACAGTGCAATTTCGTCCCAGCCTATAACTTTTTTGCCATGCGACAGGACAATATCCTGCACCCTGTTGATAAATGGGATATAATCCTCAATTTTCGTAACATGCGACTCATCGCCCCCGATATGGAACCACGCACCCGGAGTCAATGCGGCAATTTCTCTCACCACATCATCAACAAATTTATAGGTGATCTCCTTGCTGGTGCACAAAGTGCTGAATCCAACCTGTGTACCGGTATAGAGTTCCCTGGCCTTTCCGTCGCAGTTAAGCTCGGGATATGATGCAAGGGCAGCATTCGTATGTCCGGGCATATCAATCTCAGGTACAATATCTATATATCTTTCCCTGGCATACTGAACAATTTCTGTATACTGCTCCTGGGTATAATATCCCCCCTCGCCTCCTCCCACCTGGGTGCTTCCTCCATGTATAGCCAGATTGGGCCACGACTTGATCTCGATTCTCCAACCCTGGTCATCAGAAAGATGGAGGTGAAGTATGTTCATTTTGTAATAGGCCAGGAAGTCTGTAAAACGCTTGACATCCTCAACACCGAAAAAGTGCCGCGACACATCGAGCATGGCACCGCGGTAGGGATAATCGGGATAATCGACTATGGTGCCTGCAGGAATGTACCATGGACCCTCCTGTTTTGCCTTCATTTCCACAGCCGGAGGCAAGATCTGCCGGATAGTCTGCAAGCCGCGGAAGATCCCTGCCGGACTGTTTGCCGCTAGCTTCACCAGTCTGCGCGTTATCAAAAGCTCATACCCTTCCTCGCCGGTATCCCTGTCCGTGCCGGCAAGTGTTAACCAGATAGCACCGCTACGGGGTTCTTTGGCTGCCGGTCTCACCGGAAGCTCAAATCCCGTGGATGGCCTCAGCAGGTCAGCCAGGTATTCACCTATCCTCATAAGCTCATCCGATCCATCCTGAACATAAATCACAGTACCTGTTTTTAAGGTGAAAAGGTCTCCTGCGGATATTATCTCAACAGGCCTGGGGATGATACTCTCCCCTGACAGATCCGATTCAGTTTTACCTGAAGAACACATTTGAAGTGTCAGCATTACCGCAATAAGTATTATTGCAGTAAAAAAGTTTTTTATTCTTTCTGCCATAGCGCATTAATTTTGCTTCAAGTTAGAGAATTTAAAGTATGTAAAGTAACAGAATCTGTTCTTAATTCAAAAGGATCTTATTATACGAGGTCACATGCATCCGGGGGCATCCAGTGTGCCGCTTTTCCCTCCCATTTAACATTACAGCCGATGGGATTTGTTACCGGTACCGATATCTTCTTTCCGGAAGTCAGTTCATCAAGTGCATTATCCAGATCATTAACAGTCATTCTGGATGTATCTCGCGGTGAATCAACACCTCTGCCTGTATAGACAAGGATCCTTTTCTCGTCGAAAACGTAGAAATGAGGCGTGCGCAAGGCTCCATAGGCTTTTGCTGTTGACTGATCCTTATCATACAGATAGACCCAGGGAAATTTGTATTTGTTCATGCGGGCAACCATATTCGGAAAACTGTCCTCCTCATATGTATTCTCGCTGTTGGAATTAATGCCGGCAAAGCCCACTCCCAAAGGAAGATATTTTTCTGCAGTCGCCCTGGTGACTTCGTCCGATCCGGTAACGTAAGGGCAGTGATTGCATGTAAAGAAAATGACCAGATATTTATACTTGTCAAATTCTGAAAGGCTGTAATCGTTCCCGTCTGTCGACGGGAGCCTGAAGTTTTTAGCCTTTTGTCCCGGTTGTAATGTGTAAGCCATGTTTCTGCCAATTTGGTTAATATTTTCGCAATAATAGTTGATTACCCTTTAACATATTTTATTTCAGAGGATTGTCAGCTCTTTTATTGAATTCCTCCTGCAACTGTTCGATTGTGTTGTTAGCCTTCAGGTATTTAATCAAAGAGGCAAGCTGTTTTGCATCCCTGGTAATCAGAAGCTCTCCAAGTCTTTTGTTGGGCTCAGCCACATCGCTGGCATAGTGGTTCGGGTATCTTGCATACCACCATATGCCTGTATAACCAAACTGCAGCTGATTCAGCTTTCCCTGATCAAGACCCGATTCGTTTTTTATAGCTGACTGATCGACAAGATCTGGCCTGATATAGGTCATTTCCGCCGTTTCTCTCTCTCCTGCATGACCATCGAGCGTTGCTTTGGTCAGCGATTTGATCTCTTTGTTCATTTCTGCATCCGCGCCTGCCTGAAACAATACCACAGTATAATCTTTTCGGCCTGCCAGCTGCGACTGGCAGAAATACTGAAGAAAACTCGTATTGCCTCCATGACCGTTTAGCAGGATGATTTTTTTCAGACCATTCCTGGCCAGCTCACTGCAGCTCTCCTCCAGCAATTTCCATAACAGTTCATTACTGTATGCCAGCGTTCCGGGCTGATGCCTCGCCTCAAAGATCTGCCCGAAATAATAAGGAGGAAAGACCACTGCGTATTCAAGCTGTGCGGCTTTAAAGGCTCTCTCCCTTGCTTCGAACATGTCGGTGCCGAGAGGAAGGTGAGGGCCATGTTTCTCGATAACGCCCAACGGTATCACGCAAACACCTCCTGCAAGCTCTGCGGCTTTGACAAATTGAGGTGATGTCAGTTCTTCAAACTTGTACGGAAGGTTGCTCTGCTGTGCATAAGTCGACGCGAACAGAAACAAAATGATCAGAAATGATAATAATCTTTTCATAATTTATTGATTTATAATAATTAATATATTCATTTTGAATCAACTAGTAACTAGTAACTTAGGTTAATTAATTGTTTAGAATAATATGTTGTGTCAGAATAATTCATTTTGAAGCTCATTCTATTTTCGCAAGCCGGAAAGGCCTGATCTCAATCTTTTCCCAGACGTTTTGTGTTACATAGGGTTCATCTTTTAACCTTTCTTCCAGCGCAGACCTGTCAGGGAATTCATAAACGATCATGGAACCGGTCATCTTTCCATTTTCGTCAAGGATGGCCCCGCCAAGAAGGAATTCACCGGATGTTTTTAGCAGAGCCACTTTTTCAAGATGTTCCGGCCGGGCCCGGAGCCTGCGTTCGTAAGCTTCACTGTCGGTGGCATCATAAGCAATAAGAAGGAATTGCATGAATCTTGTTTTAATTGTTTAACATATCACGGACGTTCAAATTTAAACAATTGAACAAAGCAACATCTCTTAATTATTGTTAATATTTTCCCTTTCGATTGCTTATATTTGCCTGATTCTTTAAGTGAAAGCACAATAATTTCTATGGCAGGGAAAAAGTATAAAATCGGCCTGGTGTTGAGTGGTGGCGGTGCAAGGGGTTTCGCTCATCTAGGTGTATTACAGGCACTTAATGAAGCAGGTATCTTCCCTGATGTCATATCCGGAACAAGTGCGGGTGCTCTTGCAGGAGTAATGTATGCCGACGGCTACAAACCTGAAGAGATAATGAGCATGATGAACTCCAACAGCAGGCTCACATACATCAGGCCGACCGTCCCAAGGGAGGGACTGCTGCAGATATCCGGCATTGTGCGTATCCTGAAGGATAATCTTAGGGCAAAGAGATTCGAAGATCTGAAGATCCCCCTTTTTGTGACCGCAACAAATCTCAACGCCGGAAAGATCGTATATTTCTCAAAGGGAGAACTGATAAATCCGGTAATTGCCTCAGCAAGTATCCCGGTTCTCTTCAAACCCGTAGTGATCAACAAGGTTTATTATGTTGACGGAGGTGTCCTCGATAATATGCCCATCAAACCCATTGAAAAGAAATGCAGGATCATCATAGGTTCATTCGTTAACCCGACAGGGCCTGAAGAGGATATGGGCAGTCTTATCAAGATCGCAGAGCGTTCCTTTATGCTCAGCATGTCGAGGGAGATTGCAGAAAGATCCAAGAAATTTGATGTTTTTATTGCTCCGCTTGAACTGAGAAATTACAGTATTCTTGACCCTGAAAAATCGCGTGAGGTTTTTGATCTGGGCTACAATGCCACAAAAGGAAAACTTGCGGATCCCGAAACCAGAAAGATCTTCGGTATCTGACAGGCACACAATGCGATTATCTTATCAGTGAATAGAGTTTTCTGATCTCCCCGGCCCACAAGGTCTCGTCAGGGGTTTCAAGTATCAGAGGGATATTATCGAACCGTTCATCGTTCATAATGGGGATAAAAGGATCGACACCCAGAAAACCGTTCCCAAGTGTCTCGTGACGGTCAACCCTGGTGGCAAAATCCTTTTTTGAATCATTCAGATGCATCCCCTTCAGATATGAAAAACCGATGATTTTTTCAAAGAGTTCAAAGGTGTTCCGGAAGCCCTCTGCTGACTTGACGTCGTATCCCGAGGTATAAGCATGGCATGTATCGATGCAAACCCCGACCCTCGACTTATCCTCCACCCTGTCGATGATATAACTTATCTGTTCAAATGTATGGCCAAGATTTGTTCCCTGTCCGGCAGTATTTTCTATCACTGCTATAACGCCTTTGGTTTTGTCGAGGATTATGTTAACCGACTCGGCTATCCTGGCCAGGCACTCTTCCGGATCTATCTGCTTCAGGTGGCTTCCGGGATGGAAATTGAGCCTGTCGAGTCCCAGCTGTTCACAGCGTCTCATCTCATCAAGGAAGGCGGCTCTTGATCTCTCCAGTGGCTCTTTTTCCGGATGACCCAGGTTAATGAGATAACTATCGTGTGGCAGGATCTGAAATGGTTTGTAATCATATTTCTCACAGTTTGCCCGGAATTCCGAGATGCTGTTCTTCGTCAAGGGATTCGAAAACCACTGTTTTTGATTTTTAGTAAAGAATGCAAAGGCTTTTGCCCCTATCGCATGCGCGTTCAGCGGTGCGTTCTGCACTCCGCCCTCAGCGCTTACATGAGCTCCGATATATTTCATACAAGTGGAATTTTAATTTACAATATCTTTTGAAAAGGTTCTCGGTGCTGGGTACTCGGTACTGGGTCTTGTGCACCCTTCTCTACGCTCTACGCTCTCCGCTCTCCGCTCCCCGCTCCCTGCCATCAGCAATACCCCGACCCATCCCAGCAATGGGTACAGACTCTCTCTTTCGGTAACCCGATTGCATCCACCAGATCATCCAGCCGCTGATAGATAAGAGTATCAAGATCAAGATTTTCTGCAATCCTTGCCACCATTGCCCTGTACTTTTCCGAATCCGGATCTGAATAACCAATAATATCATCGCCCTCGTCGCCCAGCTGATTAATAGCCTTTCGCCCGGCCAGCTCAAGCGGCGTCCTCGACTGTGAAAAATTAAGGAAGATACAGGGGAACAAAAGCGGTGGACAGGCTATCCTCATATGAACCTCAGCGGCTCCTGCCCGCCTCAGGTCGATCGTGCTGTCTTTCATCTGCGTGCCTCTAACAATACTGTCGTCGATGAATATCATACTCTTGCCGTCGACGATCTCCCTGTTGGGTATAAGTTTCATTCTGGCAACAAGATTCCTCTGTTCCTGATCCTGAGGCATAAAACTGCGCGGCCATGTCGGGGTATATTTTGAGTAGGCGCGCTTATACGGAATACGCTTTTCATTGCTGTATCCTATCGCATGCCCCACGCCCGAATCAGGAATGCCGCATACAAAATCAGCAGGTACCGGATCTCTTTTAGCAAGGTTTGCACCACACCGGTAACGGCACTCTTCCACATTAATATTTTCATAATATGAAGGAGGATATCCGTAATAGACCCACAGGAAAGCGCATATCTGCATCTTCTCTCCGGGTTTTCTGAGGGTTGTAATGCCTGACTGGCTGACATGCACGATCTCTCCCGGACCCACAAAATATTCCGTTTCATAACCTATGTTCGGGAAAGAGCTAGTTTCAATGGCAACTGCATACGCATCTTTTTTCTTTCCGATGACCACCGGGGTACGTCCCAGCTTGTCGCGTGCAGCAATTATTCCATCCTCTGTCAGTATCATAAGGGAGCATGAACCCTTTATGCTCTCAAATACATTCTCAATCCCTGAGACAAATGAGTCTTTTTCGCAGATAAGGTTTGCAATGACCTCTGTGGGATTGATGTTACCCTCAAAATTTTCTGTAAAATGATATCTTTTTTCAAGGAACCTGTTCTCAAGCTCTTCGAGGTTAAGCAGCCGCGCTACAGTCACTATTGCAAACCGGCCAAGATGCGAATTGAAAAGGATCGGCTGGGGATCGGTGTCGCTTATAACTCCCAGGCCGGAGTATCCCCTGAATCCTCCCAGCTCATCTTCAAACTTGCTCCTGAAGTATGCATTCTCAAGATTATGTATTGATCGGCGGAATCCCTTACCGGGTACAATAAAAACCATCCCGGCCCGTTTTGTCCCCAAATGAGAATGATAATCAGTTCCATAAAACACATCCTTCACGCAATCGTTCTTTGAAACCACTCCGAAAAAACCACTCATATAATTGAATATTAATAGATTAACATTGTTTGGTGAGCTTGTAAAATTAAACAATGAAATCCACATGATTGATCCCGATCACAAAGAAATATGAAAATAATTCAATTTCAATCATGTGTGATTCCATCCGGCCATTAAAAATAAAATATTTACGGATGAAACAGATTTATTAAAATTATCGGGATATTATTAATTTTGCACCAGTAAACTAATTAAAGACAACGGAATAAATGACAGACGCAAAAGAAATTACGCCGGTTGAAAGGCCTGAGAAAAAAAGTGCTCCCATTGCCATGATCGCGACTTCGATCATCCTGGCAGCATTATTGATTTTTATTGTAGTAATGTATTTCGATCAGAGAGGCAAAATGATCGAAATGGAGACCGTCCTTACCAATGAGAAGGATTCACTTGCCAACGAGCTCAGGAGGATGGTTTATGCCTACGATACTATGGTGGCAAACAACGACACCCTGCAGGCAAGCCTGGACAAGGAAAAGGACAGGATCGTTCAGTTGTTGTCAATCAATGCATCCAATGTCCAGCTCATAAAAAAATACCGGAGCGAGATCACCACGATGAGAGAGATAATGAAGAGCTATATAGTTCAGATCGATTCGCTTAACACCCGGAATAAACAGCTTGTTGCCGAAAACATTGATATCAAACAGCAGATGAGCGCAGTTCAGAGCACCAATGTCGAGCTGACCAGGGTTAAGGAAGAGCTTGGCGCCAAAGTTGTTGTGGCTTCTGTCATTCAGGCCAAGGATATAGCTGCGGTCGCACTGAACAAGAACCGTAAAGAGACTTCGAGGATCAACCTTCTGAACAAACTCAGGGTCTGTTTTACCCTCAGGGAAAACCCCCTTGCACAGGCAGGTGAAAAAGAGGTGTTTCTGAGAGTCATAAGACCCGACTCCCTCGTCATAACCAACAGCCCCGACAACCTTTTTTCCTACAGGGACAACCGGCTGATCCATTCAGCCAGCCGCCTGGTAGATTACATGAATCAGGATATTGAAATGTGTATTTTTGTTGACAATACAGGTGATTTCATCATAGGTAATTACAGCGTTGAGCTATACCTCGAAAATAATATTATCGGCAGGTCCACTTTTATGCTCAGCAGGAGATAATCATTTCCCGGGGATCATCAGTTCGGAAATTAAATTATCGGATATCATTTTACCCTGGTTCGTAAGGACCAGGGTATTATTTTCGTGTTTCATAAGTCCGTAAGCAATGAATTTACCGGCAATATTCAAAAGATAATCATATCCTTCCTTTTCAAAGACCTTTTCAACGTACTCAAGGTCAACACCCCACATGGTCCGTAATGATGTCATTATATATTCATTGAATCTTGTTCTGTTGTCAAGCTCCTCCTTTTCATAAAAATTCCTGTCTGAGCCGACCGCCTTAACATAACCCTTCAGATCACGGATGTTCCACTGACGTGAATACCCGTTGAACGAATGTGCTGAAGGGCCAAGGCCAAGATATGTGACCTGTTTCCAGTAATTTGTGTTGTGAATTGAGAAATATCCGGGCTTCGCAAAATTGGAAATTTCATACTGAATGAATCCTGCCATCTCTGCCTTTTCCGTAAGAAGGTTGAACTGGGTTACGCTTTCTTCTTCCTCTGTCTCCTGTAATAATCCCTTATCTTTCATCTTCCAGAAGGGTGTTCCTTTTTCAATGGTAAGGTGATATGCTGAAAGATGTTTGATATCCTTCGAAAAGGTCAGATCAAGGTTTTCAGCCCATCTGGCGCTGGTCATTCCCGGGATCCCATATATAAGGTCAGCACTGATATTCTCAAACCCTGCATTTCTTATCTCATCCAGGGCTGCGTATGCCTGCCCTGAGTCATGCCTTCTGTTAAGCAGTCTAAGATCATCATCGTGCCACGACTGGATGCCCAGGCTTATCCTGTTGACTTTAAGTGCCTTCAAACCTGATAAATACGGTGGATTAACATCATCCGGATTAAGTTCAATCGTTATTTCCGGATCACTGCATATATTAAAATTGCGCCATACCGATTCAAGGATCATCCCGGTTTCCTTTAACGACAAAACTGACGGTGTTCCCCCTCCCATATAAAGTGTGGAAATCTCTTCTGACCCAGTATAAGCCCGTCTCATTTCCATCTCCCTGACAAGTGCCTCAATAAAAGAGGTATGGTCACCACCGGAAATAACGTGATAAAAATCACAATATGAACAAAGTTTTTTACAGAACGGTATATGTATATAAATGCCCGCCATATATCAAAATAGTGATCAATAAAAATATGAATAATATTGTCATGCGAATAACTATCTTTGCACGAAAATGTAAAATGTTGCGGAAGAACAAATTCTCGATAACTGTAGCGCTCATAATTCTTGTTCTGAGCCTTACCAGTTCACAAACTTTCAGCAATACCGGTTTCACTGAAATTCCATACATTGACAAGATAGCTCATTTTGGTTTCTATTTCCTTTTTATGTCTGTCATTATTCTTGAACACAGAAATAGCCTTTTAAACACAAGACAGTTACTGCTGGCTTCTCTTGTTCCGTTTGGTTTTGGATCAATGATCGAATTACTGCAATCAGGGATTGACATTATCAACCGCAGTGGGGAGATTCTTGACCTTATAGCAAATATTGCGGGAGTGGTAACTGCCCTGTTCATGTGGTTATTTATAAGGCCATATCATTACCGGAATGCAACTTAATAATTTAAGTTACTGGTTGCTGGTCGCTGGTTAATTGAAAAGGAACCATTACCTGGCAATATGAGTTAAATAAAGATCTCTCCTGATTTTTTTACCTCCTCAACAAGATCACTTATTTTTTTAGTGCGGAAAAGTTTTATCAGGCCCGACCTGACTTTTGAATAATCTTCATGTACGGGGCATGGCCGGTTTGTGGCTTCTACATGAGTGCACGATCCGTCATGAATGATGCATTTCGTGAAAATATCATCACCATCAATTGTTTTAATAAGATCATACAGTGTTATCGTCGAGGGATCCCTGAGAAGAGAGAATCCGCCATGTGGCCCTTTCAGGGAACTGAGGATCTTCTGTTTTGCCAGCTGCTGAAGTATCTTGGCAAGAAATGGGGTGGGAAGTTCAAGGTCCTTCGCTATCTGCTTTATCCCTGTTTTTCCCTGGCCGGAGGGTTGATTTGCTATATAGATCATTGCCCTGATGGCATATCGGCATGAGTTGGAAAGCATATTAATTCGTTTTTAGCGGTATTTTATCTATTCTTCTTTTATGCCTCCCTCCTTCAAAAGAAGTATTCACGAAAGTTCTTACAATAAGCAATGCCTCCGGTTCAGTGATAAACCTGGCCGGCAGTGCACAGATGTTGGCGTCGTTATGCGCCCTGGCAAAGCGACTTATTTCTTCATTCCAGCATAAGGCGCTTCTGATTCCATGGTGCTTGTTCACAACCATGTTTATACCGTTACCTGTACCACATATTGATATCCCAAGATCATAACCCCCCTTTAACAGCTCTGTTGCAAGGAGATGCCCGTAATCGGGATAATCGACTGCTTCATCAGAAAAACTTCCTATGTCCTTTACCTCATGTTTCCCGCCTGCCAAAAATTTTACTATTTTCTTTTTAAGATGAAATCCTGCATGATCCGATGCTATTAAAATCTTCATTTTTGTTGTCTTCTTAATTCCCTTTGTTTTCATTCATCATGCAAATTTACAAAAATAGTCTGTTTTAAGAAAAAAATATGCCAATATCCTTAATCAAATGTTTTGAAC
>DIKJ01000230.1:16884-32838 GCA_002424525.1 Bacteroidales bacterium UBA5621
GATTTATCAGAAAATTAAATCAATTTTTAAACTACATATGAACCTCAAATATTTTACTTTTGCCTTAATCTGATTATCAACAATTATATCTTAACAATTGTTAATTAACAGACTAATGATCTGATTTTCAAAATTGGTATATTTTTTGAGCTGTTCAAAAGATGTTTATCTCAGGATAATAATGTAAAATGCAAGGAAAAATACCTGATATTTTTAACACAATTAACAGGATATAACTATTATCAAAAGAAATTTAAATTTTTCTATGTTTAAAGATTAATGCTGTTAATAAAACATTTCCGTAAACGGGAAAAAATTATGGAACAGGGATTATCAACAGATTATATTTCTGAAATAAAGAGACTTAAGGAGGAGAAGAATGCGGTGATCCTTGCTCATTATTATCAGACCGGAGACATCCAGGATATTGCTGATTTTATTGGTGACAGTCTTGCACTTTCTCAGAAGGCAGCTGTTACCGATGCTGATATTATTTTGTTTGCAGGTGTTAAGTTTATGGCTGAGACGGCAAAGATACTGGCTCCTGAAAAGAAGGTGCTTCTCCCGGACATGAACGCCGGATGTTCTCTTGCTGATTCATGCGATCCTGTAGAATTTAAGAAATTCATTGAAGCAAATCCGGGAAGGACAATCGTCACTTATGTAAATACAAATACTGACATAAAGGCTTTATCGGATATCATCTGTACCTCCTCCAATGCATTGCAGATTATCGAGTCGCTTCCGCCCGGAGAAAAGGTTATATTTGCTCCCGACAGAAACCTTGGCAATTATATACAGAGCCGGACAGAAAGAGATATGCTTATCTGGAACGGTACATGCCATGTACACGAAGAGTTTTCGCTCGAGGCGATCCTTGATATAAGAAAAAGAAATCCTGAGGCGAAAATAATAGTACATCCCGAATGTGAACTACCGGTAAGAATGGTCGCCGATTTTATAGGATCGACATCTGCATTGCTTAATTTTACGCGGAAAGATGAAGGAAAATCGTATATTGTAGCAACTGAACCGGGCATAATACATCAGATGAAGAGAGAGAATCCGGATAAGACTTATATTCCGGCTCCTCCCCGCGATTCGACATGCGGTTGCAGCGAATGCAATTTTATGAAATTGATCACAATGGAGAAAATATACAATTGTCTTGTAAATGAAAAACCCGAAATAATCATCAGTGATGAGATATTAGACGAAGCACGCAAACCAATTTTGAGAATGTTGGAAATATCGAAAAAAGCAGGACTCTGAAATATGAATATAAAAGTCATAATTATTCTGCTGTTATTTTCAGGCACGATAGCCGTAAGCCAGACAGGAAAAAATCAGAAAGATGGCTACCAGGTTTTCAGATATCCCAATGGAGCAATATCGAGCGAAGGGAATATGAAGGAAGGAAAGCCTGAAGGATTCTGGAAAAACTACTATGTGACAGGAGTAAAGAAGGCAGAAGGGAAGTATACCAATTTTATGCTCGACAGCATCTGGGTCTTCTATGACCAGGCCGGCGATATCACGGAAAAAATAA
Organism: Bacteroidales bacterium UBA5621; assembly: GCA_002424525.1. Classification (GTDB taxonomy): domain Bacteria; phylum Bacteroidota; class Bacteroidia; order Bacteroidales; family VadinHA17; genus LD21. The sequence goes on from DIKJ01000230.1 coordinate 18,434, forward strand.
GCTACCTGTTTGGCAGGAAGAACGGGTATCATTATAAATACAAAAAAGATCCTGTCTTAGGCCTTTATCTCTGGTCGCAGGAATTATTTGCCGGAAATAACAAGGAAGGCACAGCCTACATTTATTTCCCCGACGGCTCTGTTCAGCAGACCATTTTTTACAACAACGGTAAAAAAACAGGGCTGGCAAAGGAGTTCGATAAAGATGGAACCGTGATTACCCTGCTGGAGTACAGCAATGATTTTCTCATATCAAGGCAGAGGATTAACCGGACCGATAACCAGGGCAATAAACAGGGAGAGTGGAAGGATTTTTATCCCGACGGAATCATTAAGGCAGAAAAGACATACAGGGACGATAAGCTCCATGGTTATTACAAGGAATATGACGCAAGGGGCAGACTCTCTTTTACAATGCTTTACCAGGAGGGATCTATTGTCAAAGCGAGGGTTGAAGACGAACCGGACATTGAAGTTGTAAACAGGTACGATCAGAACGGAAGACTTATTTACAACGGGTATTTCAGAAGCGATATTCCTGTCGGCATACACCGCGAATACGGGAGTGACGGAAGAGTTAACAATGCGTTCGTCTATAACGATAGAGGATTGCTTATCTCAGAGGGGATAGTGAACGAGGCTGGCAACCGAAACGGAAGATGGAAGGATCTTTATGAGGACGGATCCACAAAAGCTGAAGGACAATATACCGATAACAGGAGAACCGGAATATGGAGGTTTTATAACACGGAAGGAAAAGTTGAACAGACAGGCTCTTTTAACAATGACAGGCCCGACGGAATATGGAAATGGTATTACGGCAACGGAGCCCTGCTGCGGGAGGAGGAGTATTACCAGGGTCAGCGCGACGGATCATTTGTTGAGTATTCCCCGGAGGGAGAAATAATTGCCACCGGTACTTATTCCGACGGAGAAAAAAATGAAGAGTGGAAATACAGATCGGGTGACAATAATGAAGAAGGGAAATATATTATCGGATTGAGAGATGGCAGCTGGAGATCTTATTACCCGGGAGAAAAACTGAGATTCAGGGGAAATTATATCCAGGGCAACCCCGACGGACAGCATTTATATTTCTATGAAAACGGGAGAATGAAGGAGGAACAGCATTACAGAACGGGATTAAGGGTAAAAACCTGGAAAAAATATGATGAGGACGGGAACCTGGTCCTTACAATAACCTACAGAGATGATACAGAAATCAGCATCAACGGAGTTAAGATAGATCTTCCTGAGGGTGACATAAGACTTATTAAATAGCGACACCGATTTATGGAAGATAATTTCAGTATCCGGAAGGAGAACCTTGCAGTTACCGACAGGGAATTTGAACAACAGCTTCGCCCGGCCCATTTCAGGGATTTCAAGGGTCAGAAACAGATAATCGATAATCTGCTTGTTTTTGTGACAGCTGCAAAACAGAGGGGGGAAGCCCTTGACCATGTTCTCCTGCATGGACCTCCCGGTCTCGGAAAGACAACGCTGGCAAACATCATATCCAATGAGCTTGAAGTAAACCTGCGTGTCACATCCGGTCCTGTGCTTGATAAGCCGGGCGACCTTGCAGGTTTGCTTACAAACCTTCAGGAAGGCGATGTTCTTTTTATAGACGAGATACATCGCCTGAGTCCGGTAGTGGAAGAATATCTCTATTCGGCGATGGAAGACTTCCAGATAGACATAATGATCGACAAGGGTCCGAGCGCACGATCGGTCCAGCTGACCCTGAATAATTTTACGCTTATCGGAGCTACAACACGCAGTGGCCTTCTTACAAGCCCCCTGAGAGCAAGATTTGGCATAACGTTTCATTTGGAATATTATGATCATGAGGTTCTTACAGGGATTGTAAACAGATCGGCCGGTATTCTGAATGTTGAAATTGACAATGAAGCGGCAATTGAAATAGCCAGGCGAAGCAGGGGCACGCCAAGGATTGCGAACGCCCTTCTCAGGCGCGTCAGGGATTTCGCACAGGTTAAGGGAACAGGGAAAATAGATATTGAGATTACAAAGTACGGATTGAAGGCTCTCAATATCGATCAGCACGGCCTTGACGAGATGGATAACCGGATTCTGAAAACAATTATTGAGAAATTCAACGGGGGTCCCGTGGGACTCAACACGATATCAACAGCGGTCGGGGAAGAGAGCGGCACACTTGAGGAAGTGTATGAGCCGTTCCTGATAAAGGAGGGATATCTCAAACGCACCCCGAGAGGCAGAGAGGCAACAGAACATGCATACAGGCATCTTGGAAAACAGTTCGGGCAAAACCTTACGGGTAACCTGTTTTAGACAATGAAAGATCTGCGGGAAACCTCAGTTAACTGAAGACATTACTGACCTTTTCAAGCCCTTTTCGGTTCAGTATCATGATCTTCCGTCCATGGAGATCAATATACCTGTCCGACTTGAACTCAGACAATAAACGGATCACTGATTCGGTAGCGGTACCAACAATATTGGCAAGCTCTTCCCGCGTCAGGGATATCTGAAGATAATTCTGGCTGTCGAGCCCAAAATCATTTACCAGAAAAAGCAGTATCTCAGCAAGTCTTTCCCTTACAGTTTTTTGTGCAATGTCGGTGATAAACGAATTGGCCTCCCCGAGCTCATGGCAGGCAAGCTTAAGCAGTTCAAGGGCAAAGGCCGAATTATTTTTAATGAAACTGGTAAGTATTTCCGAGGGGATGAAGCAAACCGAGCAGTCTTCAATGACCTTGGCCGAGGTACATGCAGGCTCATTGCTGAGCACACTCCGGTACGCTATAATATCACCCGCCTTTGCAAACCTGATAATCTGTTCTTTTCCGTCAAAACCGGTTTTGAAGACCTTAATGATCCCGCTGTTAACACAGTAAAAACCACTTATCCGGTTACCTTCATGGTATAATACATTACCGCGCTTATAGTGACGGAAATCCTTTTCAAAATCAAGTCTTTCAATCTCTTCAGCCGAGAGATGCCTGAATATTGAATTTGTTTCCAGTGCACATTTATCGCAGAAAGGAATATGAACATCATTTTGTTTCATAACCACACCAATTTACATTAATAAGCTAACAATACCTGATCTGCCTTTGTTCAAACCATTTATAAGGCTGTCCTGAAAAGATCAAGAAACCTCATGTCATTTTCAAAATAGAGCCGAAGATCATTAACTTCATATTTCAGCATGGCAGCTCTCTCTATTCCCATCCCAAAAGCGAATCCGGTATATTTATTACTGTCAATGTTACACGCTTCAAGGACATTGGGATGGACCATGCCACAACCAAGTAGCTCGAGCCATCCCGTATATTTGCATACATTACAGCCAGTGCCGTGGCATATTTTACAGCTGACATCCATTTCCGCCGAGGGCTCCGTGAATGGGAAATACGACGGACGCAACCTTATAAGTGTTTCCCTTCCAAAAAGCTCCCTGGCAAAAAACAGAAGCGTCTGTTTAAGATCTGCAAACGAAACATTTTCATCAATGTACAACCCTTCTATCTGATGGAATATACAATGCGCCCGGGCTGAAACAGCCTCATTCCTGAATACGCGGCCGGGAGAAATGGTGCGTATGGGGGGCTTCTGGCTCTGCATGACCCTTACCTGGACCGATGAAGTATGAGTGCGTAAAAGCACATCACCCGGATCCGGATCTTCCTGCGATACCCTTGAAATATAGAATGTGTCCTGCATATCCCTTGCCGGATGATGAGGGGCAAAATTAAGTTTGGTGAAGACATGATCATCATTCTCTATTTCAGGTCCTTCCGATACGGTGAAGCCAATACGGGAGAAAATATTTATTATCTCTCTGCGAACAATGGAAATTGGATGACGGGTGCCGAAATTAAAAATATGCGACGGACGGGTGGGATCATCTGTTTCTTTTATGTCGGCTGTCTCTGAAAACTGTATAAGGTGGGTATTATACTTATCAAGTGCGGCCTGTTTCAGAAGATTGAGCTTAAGGCCAATCTCTTTTTTTTCTGATGATGGAACACCACGGAACTCTTCAAAAAGGAGCGATATAAGGCCCCTTTTACTTAGGAATTTCAATCTGAAGGATTCAAGGTCGTTTTTTCCTTTCAGATCCAGCGATGAAATCTCATCAAGAAGTTTTTGAATCTTTTCAACCATTATTTTCCAAAAATTTAAAACTATACTATTTACCGGAATGATCTGGAGCCTGGAGCCTTTATTGGCAGAAGATTCGGCCCCCGGTCGCAGAAGTACCGGGAATTCACGGTACGAAAACGACAGGCAAAACCAGGAACCAGAAACCGGGGACCATAATCACCTGGTCACAATTTTCATCTTAATGATTTTGACATCAGTCAGAGGCCTGTCAGTTTCGCTGGTCGGCACACCGGCAATCTTGTCAACAATATCAAGGCCTTCGATAACCTCGCCAAAAACAGTATAAGTGCCATCCAAGCGGGGAACCCCTCCTAAGCTCTGGTACTGGCTTATCTGTTCATCAGAGAATTTAAAATCACCTGAGGAAGACAGATAACTGAACATCCTGGAATTAGCCAGCTCGAGCATTTCGCTCTGTGGTATCTCAGCGCCTGCAACGCGCAGACTGTCAGCAATCCTGTTGAATATGCGGGTGTAAACAGATTGTTTGATATTGGCATCAATCTGCTTTTCTGCAGCGGCCAGTTCATCCTGCCCGTATCTGATACCCTGAACAATATAAAATTGTGTACCGGACGACCTCATTTCAGGATTAACATTGTTACCCTGCCTGGCTGCGGCAAGAGCTCCCTTTTTATGAAAAAACTCTTTTCTGAACTCAGCCGGAATGGTAAAAGTGCGCATGCTGTCAGGAAGCGGCTCAGCCTGGCCTGTTTTGGTGGAAGGATCACCGGCCTGTATCATGAAATCCCTGATAACGCGATGAAATAAGATCCCGTCGAAATAACCTGATTTTACGAGACGGATGAAATTATCACGATGAAGGGGAGTTTCGTCATAAAGTACCAGCTTTATCTCTCCGAGCGTGGTCTGCATGGAAACCATGATTTTTTCATTTCCGGCCGGAGCCTGACACGCGAAAAGAAGCAACTGCACAACGATTATGAAAAAAAACCTGGCTGTTCTGTTCATGAAAAGATGATTTTAGTTAATAACGTCCGGCAAATCTGTATGCAAAGATATTTAACTTTGAGAGATTCACGATAATATAGGTTTTCAATTTAGTAAAAAATGCTTGAACGAAGCAATGTGAAGATTTTGGCTTTTAAGGCTATATTTGACAACAAATTTCTGATATGAGAGATGTCAGGAAACTGGCGGGACAGACTATGATATACGGGCTGGGAACCATAATTCCCAGATTCCTGCATTATGCTGTAATGACCCCCTTCTATACAAGAATATTTACTGACACCAGCGATTACGGTATAATAACCGAAATGTATGCATGGATAGTGCTATTGCTGGTAATCCTGACATATGGGATGGAGACGGGATTTTTCAGGTTCTCACAAAAACAGGACGAAGACCCGGAGAAAGTATATAGCACTGCCCTTATAAGCCTGATGATTACATCAATGTTGTTTGTGATTGCAGTGAACATATTCATCAGGCCTGTTGCCTCACTGATGAATTACCCGGATAACACAGGTTACATCAGGATGTTTGCGGGCATAGTAGCAATAGACGCCTTTACGGCAATCCCGTTCGCCCGTCTGAGAAAGGAGAACAAACCATTGATTTTCAGCTTGATAAAACTGATAAACGTTTTTGTTACAATATCTCTTGTGATTTTCCTTCTCAAAATTGCTCCGGCAGTGTGGGAGAGGAGCGACGGATGGTTCAGGAGCATCTATAATCCCGAATATAAAGTTGGGTATGTTTTCGTTGCAAATCTTATATCAAGCGGTGTAACCCTGATGATCCTTATGCCGGTGATCCTTAAGGCCAGGCTTCTCTTCAGCTCATTATTGTGGCACAGAATGGTTGCATATTCCTTTCCTCTGCTTCTTGCCGGCCTGAGCGGAACGATAAACGATGTCCTTGATAAAGTGATACTGCGTAGAATGATAGGAGAGGAAGAAGGACTTGCGATCCTTGGGAAATACGGAGCCGCATATAAAATAGGGGTGTTGATGGCACTCTTTATCCAGATGTTCAGGTTTGCAGCTGAACCATTCTTCTTTGAGAGAGCCAGGGATGCTGATGCAAAGGAAACGTATGCTTTTGTGATGAAGTATTTTGTTTTGACTATGCTTGTAATATTTCTTGTAATTAACCTTTATCTTTCTGTAATTCAGAATATTGTACCGATTCATTATCAGGAGGCCATGGCCGTTGTTCCAATTATAAGTATGGCCTATCTTTTGTATGGAATTTATGTTAATCACAGCATATGGTATAAAATTAACGACATGACTGTTTATGCTGTTTATATTTCCGTGACGGGAGTTATTATTACGGTTTTGATTAACATCCTGTTGATTCCGGTTTACGGTTACATGGCTTCGGCATGGGCGCATGTCGCAGCTTATGGAACGATGATTTTAATGTCATTTATACTTGCCCGGAAGTACTACAGGGTTGATTATAATGTCACAAGGTATATCCCTTATTTCATGATAGCAATCGGAATGGTAATATTCAGCCGGACATTCAAATACGGCAGCCTGCCAATGGAATTGTTGATTAATACAATACTATTGGGCATTTTTGTAGCCTATACCCAGGCGCAGGACAGGATACTAAATGTTTTTATACGAAGATGAAAGGAATGAAACATAAGATAACTATATACCTGACAGCACTCCTTGTAACTGCTGTGATATGTTTGACTGCATGCAACCGGTCAATAGTGCCAAAGATGCTGACGGGAAGGGCTGGACAGGACTATGACATTGCAGCTTCGGATTATTTGTTTGTGGAGGCTGTGAAACAGAAGCTGATGGGAAATGGGGGGGAGGCTCTCAAAATACTGGAACAGATTATAAGAATAAACCCTTATAACGATGCTGTCTATTATCAGATGGCCCAGATTGTTCTTAGTAACGGCGACCTTAAGAATGGAATGAAGTATATCAAAAAAGCACTGGAGATTGATCCGGGAAATAGCTGGTATATGATGATGATAGCAGGAATTTATTACCAGCAGGGGAATATCGACAGTACAGCCATATATTATGAAAAGCTTGTCAAAAAGTATCCTGAAAGAGAGAATCTTCTGATGGCGCTGGGTAATCTCTACGCTGAAAACAAACAGTTTGACAGGGCGGGCGAGATATTCAGCATGATTGATAAAAAATACGGTGTAAACGAAATATCCACAATTGCTCATATAAGAAGCCTGATGATGGACGGAAAATTCAGGGAGGCGCGTGCGAAAGTCAATGAGCTGATCCAGCAGGATCCGGAGGAGATATTGTACAGGGGAATTCTTGCTGAGATATACAGGAATGAAGGAAGAATTGATGATGCTACGGAAGTATACAGGGAACTTATGCTTGAAAAACCCGATGATCCGCAGACTCAGCTCTCTCTTTGTGAATTTATGATTGAGCAGAAGGATTTCATGGAGCTTCTTACACTGATCAACACAGTGATACTTAATGAGAATATCGCCAGGGAAGACAAAATTAACCTTATGGCTCAATTGATCGAAATACCTGAAATCGTTACGGAACACAGGGCGGAAATTGAACTGGCAATAATGGTGCTGGAGGCAAATTATCTGAACGACGATATTATACTTCTGCTGAGGCCTGAGCTTTATGACCGTCAGAACAGACTTGATGACGCGGCCGGAAGGCTAGAGGAAATAATAAGGATGCGCCCTGATAACTATTTTGCATGGGAAAGGCTGCTGCTGATATATTACAGGTCTAAACGGTATATGGATCTTATGGTGAAGGGAGAACAGTGTGCTACCAGATTCAACCGGTCTTTTATTGCAAAATTGCTTTACGCGGCCGGAGCGAACGAGAACCAGGAGTATGAGACAGCGCTTAATGAACTCAGAAAGGCAGAGATACTTGCAGGGGACAACAAGGATTTGCTGATTCAGGTTATGACACTCAGAGGAGATGTCTTTTACAGAATGAAAGATTTCGACAAATCCTTTGAAACTTTCGAGAAAGCACTGGAGATTGATAATGAGGATCTTACAATAATTAACAATTATACATATTTTCTGACGGAGAGGAACCTCAGATTGAGGGAAGCCGAAAAAATGGCAAAATACGTTGTCGAAAGAGATAACACCAATACTGCATTTCTGGATACTTATGCCTGGGTACTGTATAAGAGGGGAAAAGCAAGGAGAGCGGAAAAGATCATGATCGAAATAGTTAATTCAGGGGAAGAAGATGATGCAGAATGGTATGAACACTATGGCTATATCCTCAGGAAGAGGAGAAAGTGTGCGGAAGCAATCGTTAAATGGGAATATGCGCTTAAGCTCGACAGCTCAAAGGAACATCTTGTAAAGGAGATACAGAATTGCGTAAAATAGTATATATACTGATTATAGCGTCAGCAATTATCGGTGGATGCTCTGCATTAAAAAGAACTGGTGCAGGGAAGATTCAACCCTCTGAAGAAGCCAGTGGAGCGATTCTGACAGATGTGATCAGAAACAATATTTCAAATTATGGTTTTAATATCAGCAGGGCGGACATTACTTATTCAATAGATGGAGTATCAGGAAAATTGACAGCCGGAATTAAAAGCAAAGGGCGCGACACACTGTTAGTTTCGGTGAGACATACAACTGGTGTAGAGATAGCAAGGATATTTCTCACCGCTGATACATTATTAATTAATGACCGGATCAACAGACGGGTAATGTATGGAGATCCTGAATATCTTGAAAAGAGATACGGTATTGAGAGAAACATGATAATGCTTGTACTGGGAGACATTTTTCTGATGCAGGTTGACAGAAACAGAAACGAAAATTGTCAGAAGGGAATATTATCAATGCAGACAAGGCTTGAAGATGGAAGAATTAATTATGAAATAGACTGTAAATTAAGGAAGATTACCGGTGCAAATCTGAGCAGGGCTTCTACAAATGACAGGATTACAATTAGATACAAGAATTTTATTAAGAGAGGCAATCATTATATTCCCGGCAGGATTGAGGTGGAAGATATGAAGAATAAAGCTGTAATAAGGGTGGAGATCAGAAGCGTTGAAATACCCTGGAAGGGAAATATAGAATTTGTACATGGAACAAGATATAAAATTATGCGTATAAAGTGAAGTTATTGATTAATACATTGAGTCTTCTATTCATACTTTGCCCTGTGCTGTACGGTCAGGGCAGGGCTGAACTGGAACAGCAGAGAAAGAAAACGCTGGAAGAGATAGAATACGTTGACAATATGATAAAGACAACGACGAAGCAAAGAAGTGAAGGCGTAAGCGATCTTAGAATAATCGGAAGCAAACTCAATATGAGGACAAGTGTTATAAAGGGTATGCAGGATGAGATAACACTTATTAATGAAAGAATTGAGATGAATGCACTGGCGATTGATATGATGGAGAGCGATCTGCAATTTTTAAGAAAAGAGTATGCAAATTCAATAGTGAATTCATATAAGACCGGAAAAGTAAACACAAGCTTGATTTATGTATTGTCAGCAAGGGATTTTAACCAGGGATACAAACGGCTGAAGTACCTTCAGCAATTTGCTAAATACAGGAGAAGTGAAGCCGAGATCATAAGTGAGATAAAAAGCCAGATCGAGACCTCACGAATAAAGCTTGAGACGGACCTTGCAAAAATTTCAGACCTGAAAAGACGCGAGGAGCAACAAAAGAACCTGCTTGATGCGGAACGGATACGAACGCAAAGACTTGTACAGACCCTGAGTACAAGGGAAAAACAGCTTCAGAGGGATCTGGAGGAAAAGAGAAGGATAGCCCGGAGGATCGAAAACGAAATAGCAAGAATAATTGAAGAGGAGAGAAAGAAGAGCCTGATTTCTGACATGACTCCTGAAATGAAACTGATCAGTGATAATTTTGCCGAAAACAAGGGAAGATTGCCATGGCCGGTAGAAAGAGGTGTAATAACGGCTAAATTCGGGATCCAGAACCACCCGGTTTTAAAGAATGTTACAGAAAACAATATAGGAATTGATATAACTTCAGCGGGTCAGACAGATGTGAGAAGCGTTTTCAGGGGGGAAGTTTCAAAGGTTTTTTCGCTTACAGGGGCTAACTGGACAATAATAATAACACACGGGAAGTATTTCACGGTTTATCAGAATCTGGTCGATGTTAAGGTCAGGCAAGGACAGAAAGTGGAGACTAAGGAAGTGATAGGAAGGGTTTTTTATGATAAGGATAACGGTAACAGGTCAGTAATGAAATTCATGATCTTTGACGAAAGGGTAAAACTCGATCCGGAATTGTGGATTACGGGAAAAAATTAGAAATTGCATCAGAAAATGTTGGGGAAATTTTAAGAGCTCTATCATGACACAACTCTATAAGAGACTCAAGATTGAATCGGTAATGGCTAACATGAGAATAGTTGAAAAAGCCATTGATGAGGTTACTGCTTCGCTCGGAATAAAAGCAGATGATTATGGGAAGATTCTTGTCGCAACACTGGAAGCTGTTAATAATGCGATTACACATGGGAACAAGACAAACCCGGAGAAGATGGTAGATGTGGAAATAAAATATGAAAGAAACAAGATATTTATTACCGTCACTGACGAGGGACCAGGATTTGATCCTGAGTCTGTGCCGGACCCGACAAAACCGGAAAATATCGAGGAACTAAGCGGCAGAGGCGTCTTTCTGATGTCGAAGCTTGCCGACAAGATTGACTTCAATAAAAAGGGAAACAGTGTTACAATGACATTCAGGGAGGTGGGCGCTTGAGCGTAAGAATATTCTATGACGGAGTAAAGGAGAGGATTAGCAAGCCGGCTGGTATTAAGGAATTAGTGAAAGAGGTCGTCAGGGATGAATACAGAACACCTGGTGACCTTGATTTTATATTGACGACAGATGAAGAACTGTTAAAGATTAACAGGGAATTCCTTAAACATGATTATCTTACAGATGTCATTGCATTTAACTACAGTTGGGCGAAAGTTGTTGAAGGGGAGATATATATTAGTTACGAAACTGTAAGGAAGAACAGCAGTAAGTATGGTGTGACAGTAAAGGAAGAGTTAGTACGGGTGATGATACATGGTGTGCTTCATCTGTGTGGCTATGATGACAGCAATGAAGAGTTACGGGAAGTTATGAGGAAGAAAGAGGATGTCTGGATAGAGAAGTATTTTGGAGGAAGATGGAATTCAGGTACGATATAATCGTTGTGGGAGGGGGGCACGCTGGCTGTGAAGCTGCACATGCCGCGGCCAGGATGGGTGCGCGGACACTGCTGGTTACTATGGATATGACGAAAATAGCGCAGATGTCATGCAATCCGGCAATGGGTGGTATTGCGAAGGGTCAGATAGTGAGGGAAATAGATGCTCTGGGGGGTTGCAGCGGCCTGGTCACCGACAGAAGCATGATACAGTACAGAATGCTGAACAAATCAAAGGGACCCGCTATGTGGAGCCCGCGGGCGCAGTGCGACAGACAGAGATTTACAATAGAATGGCGGAAGATACTGGAAAGTACGGATAACCTTTATATTTGGCAGGAGGAGGCAATATCACTGATAAAAGGAGAGGGTGGAATCGAAGGGGTGGAAACAACATTTGGAACAAAGTTCTATGCATCAGCCGTAATCCTTACTAACGGTACTTTCCTTAACGCACTTATGCATGTGGGTTTTAATAGAATTATGGGTGGAAGGTCGGGCGACAGGGCTTCGACAGGGCTGAGCGACCAGCTTGCAGAGATGGGATTTACAGTCGAGAGAATGAAGACAGGAACAAGTGCGCGAATAGACGGAAGAACGATAGATTTCAGCAAGATGGTTGAACAGAGAGGAGATGAGGATGGAAGAACATTTTCTTATCTGACCGGGAAAACAGAAATCAGTGATCAGAAAAGCTGTTTCATTACACATACTAACAGCGAGGTTCATGAGATAATTGAACAGGGATTGAAATATAGCCCCCTTTATCAGGGCATTATCAGGGGAAGAGGTCCGCGTTACTGCCCAAGCATAGAAGATAAGGTTGTTACTTTCAGGGAGAAGGATGCACATCAGCTCTTTATTGAACCGGAAGGGAGGGAGACGATAGAATATTATGTTAATGGTTTCGCAAGCAGTCTGCCGCTGGAGTATCAGCTGAAAGCGTTGAAAAAGGTGAAAGGACTTGAGAATATTGAAGTTTTCAGACCGGGATACGCCATAGAATATGATTTCTTTCAGCCGACCCAATTGAAACACACACTGGAGACAAAAAGAGCTGAAAATCTTTATTTCGCGGGCCAGATTAACGGAACTACTGGTTATGAGGAAGCCGGGGCGCAGGGTTTAATGGCAGGAATTAATGCTGTAAGAAAATTAAGGGGGGGGGAGCCGTTTATACTTGGCCGTGAGGAAGCATACATAGGTGTACTTATCGATGACCTGGTAACAAAGGGCGTAGACGAGCCTTACAGAATGTTTACATCAAGGGCAGAGTACAGAATCCTGCTGCGACAGGATAATGCCGATGAGAGGCTGACCAGAAAAGGATTTAACCTGGGACTTGCTGGAAAGGAGAGGATGGAAAAACTCGCGAGAAAGGAGAAAATGACGGAGGAGATTGTAGGTTTTCTCAGGACAAGTAGCGTGACTCCGGATGAGATCAATAGCTTTCTTGAAGAAAAGGGCACGAAGGGGATAACACAAAAGCTTAAGGCTATATCAATCGCAACAAGACCTGAGGTTGAAATTGGAGATCTTCTTGAAATGTTAAGAGATTCCGGAAATCTGAGTTTTTATAGATCAGATATTAAGGAGGAGATCATTGAATCAGCTCAGATTAGGATAAAATATGAGGGATATATTTCGAGAGAGAAAATAGTTGCGGATAAAATAAAACGGCTTGAAAGCCTTAGGATACCTGAAGATATTGATTACTCGGAGCTGGTCTCAATTTCAACGGAGGGAAGGCAGAAGCTCGGAAGGATAAGGCCATCAACAATAGGACAGGCGCAAAGGATAAGCGGAGTATCTCCGGCGGACATCAGTATCTTGCTGTTATACCTGGGGAGATAGAATGTTCCACGTGGAACAATTCGTTTTAATGATATTAGTATTTTAATATTAGTATTTACTAATTAAGCAACTATCTGGCTTTTTTTTAAGGTCATTGCGGGGAGCGCAGCGACGAAGCAAAGCTGTGCTTTGAAAAGCGGTCCTATTGAGTGCAGGGTCATTGCGGGGAGCGCAGCGACGAAGCAAACTCTGGGATTAACAGAAGACTAGCTTAACAAAGTCTAAGGTAGATCTGAAGGATTGCTTCTACCGCTTCGCGGTAATGCAATGACCGGTACATATATTGGATATTGTATTTTTGGAATTGAGGGATACAATGACCGGAGGAAAGGATAAGACTAGTGATATATTGGATTAACCATGAATATAAGTGGCAAAATTATAGACATCCACGAAAGGAAGATATATCCAGGAACTATATGGACGGAAGGTGAATTGATTTCGAAGATTGTAAGGGAGGATAGAGGATCGGAGAGTTATATATTGCCTGGATTAATTGATTCGCACATACACATTGAAAGTTCAATGTGTACGCCTGGCGCTTTTGCCGTTGCAGCTGTTTCACGTGGAACAACAGGTGTGGTTTCAGACCCCCATGAGATTGCAAACGTTTTGGGTATTGACGGGGTAAAATTCATGATCGGGGATGCGGAAAGAGTCCCCGTGAAGTTTTGGTTCGGCGCTCCATCCTGCGTGCCGGCAACTTCATTTGAGTCATCCGGAGCTGAAATATCTTCTCCGGGCGTTGAAGAATTACTGAAGATGCCGGAGATAAAATATCTGGCCGAAATGATGAACTTCCCGGGAGTGATACACGGCGATCCGGAAGTACACAGAAAAATAGGGATAGCGCAAAAACTGGGAAAACCTGTTGACGGTCATGCACCGGGACTGACTGGCGAAAGCCTCCGGAAGTACGTATCGGCAGGAATATCCACCGATCATGAGTGCAGTACAATGGAAGAGGCGCTTGAAAAAATAGCCCTGGGCATGAAGATACTTATACGTGAGGGAAGCGCCGCAAGGAATCTTGAGACGCTTAAGGAACTGATCGCCACTCATCCGGGAATGGTTATGCTCTGCAGTGATGACCTTCATCCTGAAATGCTGGAGAAGAGACATATTAACAAAATTGCAGCCGGTCTGATCAGTGAAGGGTATAATATCTATGACGTTCTCAGAAGCTGTACCCTGAACCCGTCAAAACACTATGGCCT
>DIKJ01000199.1:0-3117 GCA_002424525.1 Bacteroidales bacterium UBA5621
AAAGAGATCGATCCGGATAAGATTGAAGAATATTCAGTCTGGAGGCTAATGAGAAAGCTGGGTAAACCGGAGGTAAGAAAAAGTCTTGGATTCGTTATGGCATTCCTTGATAACATAGCAAAAACAAAAAGTAGTAATTAACAAATAAAACCTTTTACTTATGGCTCAGAAAACATATGCAGGTATAACGGTTGAGGTAACTGAGGAGGGGTATTTTACCGATTCCTCACAATGGACAAAAGAGATTGCAGAAGATGTTGCACGGGAAGAAGGAATAGTACTTACTGACCAGCATTTTGCTGTTATGGAGTTTCTCAGGAACCGTCATAAAAGCGGCGATCCTCTGTCGATAAGAAGTATAAACCACTCGGGTGTGATCGATGTAAAAACATTTTACCAGTTGTTCCCCGGGGCTCCTCTCAAGAAAGCAACAAAGATAGCCGGGATCCCAAAACCCGCCAGTTGTGTTTAATAATTAAATAATTTATATGGCCACAGAACAGAAACATCCGATAAAAAAGGTAAACATCATTTGTGCAAAAGGCGCAATTGAAGATGTTTACGCAACGCTTGTCATGGGCAACGGAGCCGTGATGGAGGGCATTGAAACAAATCTTTTCTTCACCTTCTTCGGGCTTGATGCAATTGTTAAAACGAGAATGGACAAGCTCCATACAGCTGTCGTGGGAAACCCCGCCTTACGGCTTCCCGGAGGAATGAGAATGCCGACACTTCTCGGGATCATTCCGGGCATGGAATCCTTTACATCGTGGATGATGAAAGGAGAAATGGCAAAGCTGGATGTCCCCCCGGTAAGCGAATTCCTAGACCTGATAACCGCAGGAGGCGGTAAAGTTTATGCATGCAGGCTGGGCATGGATATGTTCAAGTTCACCAAAGAGGATCTGAGCGAGCATGTAACAGACATTCTTACTGTTGGTGAGTTTTACGAGCTTGCAGGAGGTGAGGGATCACAAATCATATTTACCTAGAGGAAAGGGCGTTGCAAGCAACACCCGTACCATCTTATTAATCAGAATATCAGAAGCTTGAAACCAAGCTGGTTAACAAGCTTCTGCCCCGGACAGAATATCCTGTATGCTTCGGGCCAGACTTTTGAAAGGTAATTGTCCTGCTGGTCCCGGATTAATATTATCAGTTCATTCAGGGCCGGAGAATTCCCTTCTGCTGAATATTTGTAGCCTATAGTACTGATAAGCACTGCCAGGTCATTATACTTGCCCAGGTTCTGGGTCATCGTATCGATCCTTTTCTCAAGCGATTTGATAGTGCGGGGTTTAAGAGGCCTGAAAAACCAGAGCTGATAAAGAAAATTTTTTGTCTTTTTCCTGAACTCATGAATATTTGAGGGTTTTGGATTAACCCGGCAGGCCAGGTAACTTTCTGCCACAGAGTGGTAGGTTTTTTCAAGTTCCGCAAGCAATATTTTCGGATCAAGGTTGTTAAGGCTCAGAAAACGGATCCTGTAGCCCGACTTGTTCAACAGGCTCTGTATTTGCTGTGACGTTGTTTCTATCTCCTCAACCGATCCCGGGACAGGGGTATTATTGTTAATAAGTGCATTGAGTGGTTCGAAATCCTTTAACTCCGAAAAAACAAGAGGATGACTCTTTCTCAGACTCTTAAGCACTTTTCTGTGAACAGATGTCTCGCGCCATGAACTCATGAGCCTGCCCACCTCCCTTAGCGCCTGATATTCCCTTGTGTAAGATTCTTCATCCATCTGCGATCTCAGAAGATGGATGACGGCTCTTGACCTTTTCATCAGAACCCTTACGTCATGCACTGCATTGTCATCAGGTACGGCACTCTGCTTCAACAGAGTCTGTGCCTCGCTGATGTATCCTGCCAGCGCCTGCTTGGAATCCTTCAGTTTTATATAATCAAGAAGCATGGTTAAGAATCAATTAAAGTACAGAATGTTATAAAAATACACATTAAATATAATCTAACAAAATATCATCCGGCTGACTCTCCCGGAGTGTAACAAAAAATTATTTTCATTATCTGATTCAAAAAGCTAAATTTGTTAAATATCTGTAACAATAATTTTTATGGCAAAGAACAGCAGAGGGCTCAGAATCGGTATCCTGACAGCCGGTGGCGATTGCCCGGGTATTAATGCCGCAATCCGCGGAGTTGGCAAGACAGCCATTGTGAAATACGGAATGACGGTTATTGGGATAAGTGACGGATTCACCGGGCTCATCACAAAAGAGTATGCCGAGCTCACAGAAAGAAGCCTCTCCGGAATTCTGACGCTGGGAGGCACTATCCTGGGTACTTCAAGGGAGAAACCATTCAAGAGCAACGGAAAGAAAAAGAACGAGATAAAGAAACCCCAGCTTATAAAAGAGCATTACGAGCAGATGAACCTCGATTGCCTTGTCTGTATCGGGGGAAACGGCACCCTCAAGACTGCCCATCTCCTCTCAAATGAGGGACTCAATGTTGTGGGCATACCTAAAACCATCGATAATGATGTGTGGGGAACTGAGATTACCTTCGGATTCGATTCTGCGGTTAACATAGCCACAGAAGCCATTGACAGACTGCACTCCACCGCTAATTCTCACAAAAGGATAATGCTGATCGAGACCATGGGGCATGATGCCGGCTGGCTGGCATTATATTCCGGGATTGCCGGCGGAGGCGATGTCATACTCATTCCTGAAATTCCCCACAACGATGAGGTTGTTGCTGATTATCTTATGCATCGTGTTGCAGAGAATAAGCCCTACTCTATTGTGGTTGTGGCCGAAGGAATAAAGATACCCGGCAAGGAGAGGTCTGCGGCTTCTTATATGAGCAGAAGGATCAATGAGCTTACCGGACTGGAAATACGGGAAACTGTTCTGGGATATATCCAGCGGGGGGGATCACCTTCGCCCATGGACCGGGTTCTTGCAACCAGATATGGCACTTCAGCCGCCGATCTGATAGCAAAAAGGAACTTTGGAAAAATGGTTGCCCTGAAGAATAATGAAATAACCAATGTTCCGCTTGAGGAAGTTGCAGGAAAACTAAAGCTTGTCGATCCGGAAAATCCGCTTGTTATTAAAGCACGCAATATGGGAACCAGCTTTGGAAATTAAG
>DIKJ01000199.1:3152-6390 GCA_002424525.1 Bacteroidales bacterium UBA5621
ATATGAAAAGATTAATTTTTGTAAGGCACGGAAGAGCTGAAGAATCTCATCCCCAGTTTACCGATCTGGAGAGATCCCTGACGGCTAAAGGGAAAATTGTCTCGGAACAGATGGCTGTTAAGCTTACAGAAAAAAAGGTTGTTCCCGGTGTTTATATCAGTAGTCCCGCTTTCAGGGCGCTTGAGACAGCCCTTATATTCGCCCGGGCATATGAGTTTGATCCTGAAAAGATTATGATCAGGAGAAACCTGTATTTCAATGTAAACCTGAAAACACTTGCCGAAATCCTTGCCGAAGTAAGTGATGATTATGACAGCGTCATCCTTTTCGGACACAATCCCTCATTTACCGAAATTCCTGACAGGCTGTGCAGCAGCGGATGTGATTTCATGCCAAAAAGTGCCATAGTTTCTCTGCTCTTTAAGGCAGACACCTGGGCCGGAGTAATGAAGGAGAAAGGAAAGCAGGAGATCTACCTCAGGCCGGATAAATCGATATGAACAAACATTATACACCAAAAGAAATCAGCTGGCTGTCATTCAATGAGCGGGTTCTCCAGGAGGCCGAGAACCGTGAGGTTCCGCTCATCGAACGATTCAGGTTCCTTGGCATCTATTCAAACAACCTCGATGAATTTTTCAGGGTAAGGGTAGCAACACTCCGGCGACTTTCACAGATCGGTCCCAAATCAAAGAGCATTCTGGGTTACAGCCCGAAAGCAACCCTGAAAAAAATACATGAGATCGTACTCATCCAGAATACAAGATTTGAGAAAGTATACGCAAACCTGCTCCAGGAACTGGAAAAGCAAAAGATTTTCATAATCAATGAAAAACAATTAAATCAGGAACAGGAGGAATTTGTCAGGAAATATTTCCATTCACAGGTCAGGACAAGACTTATGCCTTTCCTGATCAAACAGAGCGGGGATCTTCCCAATCTGACGGATGATGCTATCTATTTTGCTATCAAGCTCCAGAAAAAGGGCGGTCAGAAAATAAAGTATGCCCTCCTGGAGATCCCTGCCAGCATCCTGCCAAGATTCATCTTCCTCCCTGAAAGGGATGACAACAAATACCTGATATTCATCGACGACATAATAAGGTCGGGCCTCAGGGAAATATTCTTCATTTTTGACTTTGATGAAATATCGGCCTATACTATCAAACTGACCAAAGATGCCGAACTGGAGATCACGGATGACATCTCGGAGACTTATATTGACAAGCTGTCGCGGAGTCTTCAGCAAAGGAAATGGGGATCTCCGGTCCGATTTATCCACGACAGGGAGATCCCTCCTGATCTTCTGAAAATAATCACAAAAAAGCTGAAATTCGGTCCGGATGATGTAATTATCCCGGGCGACCGGTATCATAATTTCAAGGATTTTGTGAATTTTCCCGATCCCGGTCGTAAAAAATTCTATTTCGAACCCCTTATACCCATTCATCATAAAGATATAACCGAGCGAAAAAGCATCCTCACAGCGGTAAAGAAAAAGGATATCATGTTTTTCTTTCCTTATCACCCTTTTGATCATTTCATTGATCTTCTGCGTGAGGCTTCAATCGATCCTCTCGTAACCTCCATCCAGATCACATTGTACCGGCTTGCAAGAAACTCCAGCGTAATAAACGCCCTTCTTAATGCGGTAAGGAACGGGAAGAACGTTACAACAGTAGTTGAACTTCAGGCAAGGTTCGACGAGGAAGCCAACATTTTCTGGGGAAACAAGCTCATGGAGGAGGGTGTAAAGGTGATCTATGGTGTTCCGGGGCTTAAGGTTCATTCAAAATTATGCCTGATAACACGGCAGAGCAACGGTATCACTGAACGCTTTGCTGCAATAGGAACAGGTAATTTCAACGAGAATACGGCAAAAATCTATACCGATCATCTGCTTCTGACCACAAACAAAAAGATCACCTACGAGGTATTCAAGGCATTTAATTTCTTTAACGTAAACTACAGAAAGGACAATTACTATCATCTTATAATTTCACCTTTCTTTCTGAGAAATAAAATAAGCCAGCTTATTGATAATGAGATAAAAAATGCAGCTGAAGGGAAAAAGGCTTTCATCTATATAAAGCTGAACAACATTACCGACGACGAGATAATAGACCACCTATATAAAGCGAGCCAGGCCGGAGTAACCATCAGGCTGATAATAAGAGGGATGATCTCGCTGGTCCCGGGCATCAAGGAGGTAAGTGAGAACATAAAGGCGATTGGGATCGTTGACCGGTTCCTTGAGCATACCCGTTTCATGATTTTCTGCAACGGAGGCAATGAAGAATGCTACATATCATCTGCCGACCTTATGACAAGGAACATTGATCACCGGGTTGAAGTAACATGCCCCATATTTGACAAGACACTAAGGAACGAGCTTAAACAGATCTTCGAGATCCAGTGGAACGACAATATCAAGGCTCGCAAAATAGATTCAGGCCTGACAAATAAATTCGTCAAACAGGGAAAGAAACCTGTTCACTCACAGGTTGAAGTCTATAATTTCCTGAAAAAGATTCACGAGAAGATTTCCGACAAAACCTAAATCGGTTACATGGACTGGATTACCCTGATTACAGGAACCATAATCATCCTTGTTTTTTCATGGTTTTATTCCGTAAAACACGGAAGGTTTCATGGCATTCCAAGGTTCTTCTCATTTGAAAGCATTTTTATACTTTTGGTCATAAATCTGAAACCCTGGTTTCATGATCCTTTTTCAATGCTTCAGATTATTTCCTGGATCTGTCTGATACTATCGGCTTACTTTGGGATTACCGGCTTTTTCCTTCTCAGGAAAATCGGGAAACCCGACACTAATTTCGAAAACACAACGGTCCTCGTAAAAACAGGGTTATATGCCCTCATAAGGCATCCCCTCTATTCATCTCTGGTCTTCCTGGGAACCGGGATAATGCTTAAGGATCCCGGAATTTTACAGGTTGTGCTGGGTCTGGTGAACCTGATTGCGTTATTTATAACTGCGAGGGTCGAAGAAAAGGAGATGACCGGAAGGTTTGGAGATGAGTATTCGGAGTATATGAAAGAGACAAAAATGTTTATCCCATTTATACTTTGAACAATATTGTCCGGCATTTGTTTAACCACCAAACCAAATTCATCTATATATGACCAGAAGAGACGTAATTCAAAAAGTATTAATTGGCGGAACTACAGTAATCATATTACCATCAGCTATCTGCAGCTGCTCCAAAGATGAGGA
>DIKJ01000110.1:0-8712 GCA_002424525.1 Bacteroidales bacterium UBA5621
AGCCAATCCGGACGCTTTCAGGAAGGTCATTGAAAGTTATACCGATATACTTTTTGCCAATGCTGAGGAGGCAAAGGCATATACGGGACTGGAGCCGGAGGAGGCGCTCGATTATTTTTCCGGAGTTGTGAAAACAGCTGTTGTGAAAGTCGGGGCCGAAGGATCATGGCTTAAAAACGGGGAAGAGAAGCTTAAGGTAGCGGCACTTCCTGTCGGATGCCGCGATACGACGGGAGCCGGTGACCTTTATGCTTCAGGATTCCTTTACGGCTATGCCCATGGAGATAACCTGGAAAAATGCGGTGTTATCGGATCACTCCTGGCCGGCAGAGTAATAGAGATTGTCGGGGCCCGTCTGGACGAAAAAATATTTTCAGAAGTGAAAAAACAGCTTGAATTATTATAAACCTATCTGTATCATTATGAAAAGAACGATTATTATTGTGTCGGCTCTTATCCTTATCTTCAGTCCTGATGCCGTGGCACAGAGAAAAGGACGGAGCCTTTTCAACGGGAAAGACCTTACAGGCTGGCACGCAGATGTTCCGGCACTGGACAAAGATCCGAGTGCAGTCAATCCGTTTATTGTCCGTAACGGCTTGCTGGTAAGCCTGGGTCGTCCCGGCGGGCACCTGATAACCGACGAGATCTTCAGGAATTACCGGTTTGAAGTTGAATACCGGTTTGCGGCAAAGCCGGGTAACTGCGGCGTGCTGGTCCATGCATCGACACCCCGTATGCTTTACAACATGTTTCCCAAATCAATTGAGGTTCAGATGCAGCATGAAAGCGCCGGCGATTTCTGGTGCATCGGAGAGGATATCACAACTCCCGATATGGAAGCTCGCCGCGGGCCAAAAGAGAAATGGGGGAGCACAGAAGGGATGAACAGGCAGATAAAGAACCTTACCGATGGGTCTGAGAAGCCTGTGGGTGAATGGAATAATATGGTGATCGAATGTGTTGGCAGGGAAATAAAAGTGTGGGTGAATGGCGACCTGGTCAATTATGGATACGACTGCACTGCCGACAGGGGACAGTTAGCCCTGCAGGCGGAAGGGTCAGAGGTGGAGTTCAGAAAACTGATCCTTACCCCTATCAGAAGACTGGCGAAGTAGAACGAAAAGCGAAAGTTATCCGTAAAGTATCCTGCCGGATCAGTACTTTGGTAGTTTGTATCCGTTATTGTAAACAGGGGTAATAAGCTTATTTGCCGCTGAAGAGGTGAAGGTCTGCCTGCTCTCGTCCCAGTATACCCGTTCGCCTGTCCGGTAGGCAATGTTTCCCATCTGTGCCACAAGAGCCACGCCTCTCCCCACTTCGATGCCTGCATTCAGCTTCTGCGGTGTATTGTTTTTGATACAATCGAGGAAATTCCTGACATGAAGGTCAAGTCCTGAGCCCACATTCTTCTGAACAGGCAATGCTTCGATCTTCTCCTTTTCAGGAACCACTTCCCATCCGTTACGGTCGAGCACGAGTGTGCCGTTTTCGCCTATGTAGGACATGCCGTGAGGCCTTCTCCAGTTGCCAAGACCAATACCGATGGTATGTTCCCATGTCATCGTAAAGTCATTGAAATCGTAAACTGCCGTCATGGTATCAGGGGTTACCATATCGTCGTCGGGGAAGGCATATTTTCCGCCTATTGCCATTACCGATGATGGAACTGATTTCCCCATGCCATAGAGGATATAATCGATAAGGTGTACACCCCAGTCGGTCATGAGTCCTCCTGCGTATTCCCAGTACCAGCGCCAGGTGAAATGGAAACGGTTAATGTTGAATGCCCGTTTCGGCGCAGGACCGAGCCACATATCATAATCAACACCTTCAGGTACCGGTGCGTTGGGCACCTTCGGCACTGCACCCTTCCAGTCGACGTAGGACCAGGATTTGCATGTGCGTATACGGCCAAGCTTACCCGATCTGAGATAGTTGACAGCATCCACAAAATGGGGCTGGCTCCGTTGCCACTGACCAACCTGAACCATCTTTCCATGCTTCTGGGTCGCTTTCTGCATGATGTTTATCTCGGCAATAGAATTTCCGACAGGTTTTTCCACGTAAACATGCTTGCCGGCTTCGAGAGAGTGAACAAACTGAAGGCAGTGCCAGTGATCAGGCGTGCCTATTATAACAACATCAATATCCTTGCTCTCGAGCATTTTCAGGTAATCGACATATAATTTCGGGCGTGGAAGGCCAAGTTTTACCAGATCGTCGGTCCGTCTGTTCAGAACGTTCCTGTCGATATCGCATAAAGCAACACACTCCACTTCGGGATTTTTGACGAATGAAGCCAGGTTGCTGTAGCCCATGCTGTTTCCTCCGATCAGGGCCACCCTTATCTTATCGGCCGGAGAGATCCTGGTTCGGGCTGCTGATAATTTATCAAGCGGTAATACAGCTCCTGCCGCAAGCACGGATGCCGTTTTTATGAAATTTCTGCGTGTCGGGTTCATAACTAAGGATTTTAAAGGAACTGCAAGGTAATGTATTATTGATAAAAGATCAACCATCAATTATTAAAAAACATTAAAAACCCCACGCCGCTACGCGGCTCCCCCCTGAACAGGGGGGATAAATACCCAAAAACCATGACAATCTCCCTTAAAGGTTTTGGGGGGTTATTCCACCGGTTTGAATATCAGATCTGCCACGTCGGCTTTTTTGAACATTTTCTTCGATATCTTTTTAATATCCTTAACGGTGTATGATTTAAGAATATTCTCGTAATTGGCAGGATCGTCGCTGTTGATCCCGTAACTGTAGTACCTCGTCAGGGTACTCATCCAGTAGGCATTATGTTTCTTGTTCTCCTCCCGATTCTTAAGAATATTGGTTACGGTTTTTTCAAGATTGACCTGATCGGGGCCTTTCCTGACCATTTTATCAATCTCGCGGTAGATGATTGCCTTAAGCTCACCGGCCCTTGCAGGATCGCAATCGAAGGTGATTATTCCCTCACCGAGCTCTATGGGTCTTTTCTGTGCTGAAAGGGAAATGCCGACACCATAGGTTCCTCCCTCATCCTCCCGCACTTTCTCGGTATAGACTATATCGAGGATCCCCTTGATCACTTCGAGCCCCAGATAATTGTAGGGATTATATTTAAGATCCCGGGCAAAGGCAATAAAAACCGTCGATTTGGGGATTGTTAGGGGGAAGCTTATTTCGCGGGTAATGCGTCCTTTGGGCTGGACAATTTTCCTGTCGGTCCATGTCTCGGAGCGTCCCCTGGCCGGGAGGGCCCCGAGATATTTTTTTACCATGGGGATCACCTCTTCCTGTTCAATATTTCCGACAATGAAAAAGGTGAATTCGTCGGCGCCGTCGAACCTGTCGGTATAAATATTGCGGATATCATCAAGAGAGATATTCTCGATGCCCTCCCTGTTCAATATCGCTGTTCTGGGGTGGTACCCTGTGATGATGAGGGAAGCGCTGTCGCTTTTCATCTTGTTCGGGTCCTTCTCCATATTGGCTATCAGTGCGGCATATCTTGCGATTATGGCATTATGTGCCTCCTCATCGAACCTCGGGTTGGCCATGCGCAGATAGAGAAGCTGCATCATTGTTTCAAAATCCTTTGGTGTTGATGAGCCGCTGACTGTCTCGGTTGTCTCGCCGAGGGCAAGGCCGACAGTGGCTTTTTTCCCGGCAAGCATCTTCTGGAGGGTTATGTTATCATAGTTGCCGGTGCCGTACATGGTAATCAGCTGAGGCAGAAGGTTTGCCGGAAGGACAAGATCATCGTCCAGCTTCGATATCCCGCCGAAGCTGAAAGCTGATAGCATAACATTGTCTTTTTCATAGTCGGCTTTCCTGTAGACCACCTTTACGTTGTTAGCAAGGGTCCATTCCACTGCATCGAACAGTGGAAGGGGCACCGTTCTGATTATCTCAGAGCCGGGAAGATCGTCTTTTATAAGGGAATCCTCAAGATCGTCATCTTCATAAGGTTCAAGCTGAGCGCTTTTCACTGCGCCCAGGATATCGTGAGACTCCTGTTCAGAAAGGTGGATGATATCTTCTCCTTCGAGTCCCTGTACAATAATGGTCCGGTTCTCGTCGATCATCAGTTCCCTGAATCTTTCAGATACCTCACCGGCAGTTATTCCCTCAACGACCTGTTTCAGGAATCCGAAGTCGAAATCGATGGATGTAAGCGGCTCACCAGTAAGGAAATAGTCCTGTATGCCCTGAATATATGTGTCGTTATCGATCTTGTCCTTTTGTTTGTAATAATTCTCGTATGATGCAAGCATCGATGCCTTGGCACGTGACAGCTCCCCGTCGAAGAATCCGAATCTCCTGGCTCTTTCGGCTTCGGTATATATTGCCTTAAGGGCAAGGGCCTGCTCGTTTCTGCGGGCATTGGCATAGATAGTGAAGGCATCGTAACCTCTTGCGTAGTAACTGCCGAACGAAACGGAGCCTGCTATAAAGGGCGGATCGCCTTTCTGAAGAAGCTCGCTGATCCTGGTGCTCATCATCGAATTCATCAGTGAGATGACATGGTTGTCGCGGATATAACCAAGGTTTTTATTTCCGGGCGGCACGGCCTTGTGGAGGGCAACAACCGTAACAGAGGTTTGCGGGGCCTCTTTATCCGTTGCCAGAACATAATAGGTCTCCTCGTGAAACGGGACTTCTTCGAACTCTCTGGGTAGAGGATTTCTGATCGCCGGTATCTTTGAGAACAGTGTTTTTATTTTGGTCTCGATCTCGTCAACATTAATATCACCCACAACCGCGATAGCCTGGAGGTCGGTCCGGTACCAGTCGTGATAAAAGCTTCTGAGCGCATCGTATGAGAAGCTCCTTATCACTTCCAGGTCGCCGATAATATCCCTGTTGGCATATCTCGAACCTTTGAGCACTACGGGGATCACTTCAAAGATCATGCGCCGCTGGGCATTCTTGCTTGTCCGCCACTCCTCGGCTATCACCCCCCGTTCCAGATTGATCTCCTTTTCCGATAGAGTAATGAAGTCGGACCAGTCGTGCAGGATAAGCAGGCATGTATCGATAAGACCGGGAACCTCAACCGGCACATCGGAGAGGTTATAAACTGTTTCGTCAAAGCCGGTATAGGCGTTTATGTTGTAGCCGAAAGCCACGCCATGTTTTTCGAGCCTGTCTATTATACCCTTGCCCGGAAAGTTTTTGGTTCCATTGAAGGCCATATGCTCCAGGAAGTGAGCCAGACCGTCCTGATCGTCGTTCTCGAGAATGGCTCCCACATTCTGGATAATATAGAAGCTTGCCCTTTTTTCAGGCTCTTTGTTATGCCTGATGAAGTATGTGAGGCCGTTTTCAAGCTTACCGATCCTTATTTCAGGATCGATGGGCGCCTGGGAGTCAAGGGCGGGCTGGGCGATAGCTGTTCCTGCTGAAATCAATGCAAGAATGAGCACTAAACGGGTTCTGAGTGAATTCATTGCTGGGGTGTGTTAAAAAAACTATTTCAAAATGCAGACCGGGTAATATATAAAAAGTAAAACGCAGGAACAGGGGCAGGGTCCTGCTTAAAAAAGGCCATGCAGTTCAGCGTTGATCTTATCGATCACTTCGCTGAGATGATCGCTGTTGTTGGGGAAATTATAGTGGTCGGCCTCGACGATAAGAAGCTTGCCGAGGTCGTAGGTCTCTATCCAGGCCTCATATCTTTCATTCAGCCTTTTCAGGTAATCGATGCGTATGGAGCTTTCATATTCCCG
Organism: Bacteroidales bacterium UBA5621; assembly: GCA_002424525.1. Lineage (GTDB taxonomy): Bacteria > Bacteroidota > Bacteroidia > Bacteroidales > VadinHA17 > LD21. The sequence goes on from DIKJ01000110.1 coordinate 5,727, forward strand.
TCCCCGTTTCTGTATCTGGTTCACAAGGGTAGGCACCGACGCGCGAAGGTAGAGCAAAAGGTCGGGGGGCTTGATCAGAGAGGTCATCATCCTGAACAGCGTGGTGTAGTTGTTGAAGTCGCGTGTTGACATCAGTCCCATGGAATGGAGGTTGGGAGCAAAGATATAGGCGTCCTCATAGATGGTACGGTCCTGTACAATTGTTTTGTCCTGTTTTCTGATATTGAGTATCTGTGTGAAGCGGGTATTAAGAAAATAAATCTGCAAATTGAACGACCAGCGCTGCATATCCTCATAAAAATCGTTCAGATAAGGATTATCATCGACATCTTCATAATGAGGCGTCCAGCCGTAATGTTTGGCAAGCAGCCCTGCCAGGGTCGTTTTGCCCGACCCTATATTTCCTGCGATTGCAATGTGCATGGATGTTTGTTTTTCTTGGGTTAAAATTACTAAAAATTAGGAAAGTTTCGTAATAAAGCAATTAAAGTCCGATAACCTTGTAGAGATCCTCGATGTACTCCCTCGTGTTGGAGAGCCTGGGCACCTTGTTCTGGCCTCCAAGCTTGTTCTGCTTCTTCAGCCAGCTATTGAAAGTGCCGGCGGGTACAGGTCTTACAACAGGCATTACAAGGTTAAGGTCCTTGTAGCGTTTTGCCTCATAATCGGAATTCACCGATTTAAGTGTGTCATCCAGTGCCGCAATGAATCTGTTCAGGTCATCAGGAGCCTTTTCAAACTCTATCAGCCATTCGTGGGAGCCTTTTGATTCGATGCCGATGAAGACAGGTCCGGCAGTGTAATCGGTAACAACTGCACCTGTGACCCTGCAGGCTGTCTCAATGGCTTTGTCGGCGTTATCAATTATGACTTCCTCTCCGAATGCGTTTATAAAATGCCTGGTCCGTCCCGATATCGTGAACTTATGTGGTTTTGTTCCTGTAAATTGAATGGTATCACCTATCATATACCTCCAAAGGCCCCCGTTTGTTGAGATTACCATGGCATAATTCCTGCCCTTCTCCACTTCCCCTATCGTCAGGGAGGGAGGTGAAGCGCTTTTTGCCATCTCGGCAGGAATGAACTCATAAAATATCCCGTAATCGAGCATAAGAAGCATGTCATTACAGGTGGGATCGTCCTGTAATCCGAAAAACCCCTCCGAGGCATTATAGGTTTCCATATATTTCATCCGGTCGCTGCCGATCAGCTTTTTAAAGTTTTCACGGTAAGGCTTAAAGCTGATCCCGCCGTGAAAGAAGACCTCAAGATTGGGCCACACATCAATAAGGTGCTCTTTTCCTGTGCTGGAGAGTATCTGTTTGATAAGAACGAGGAACCATGAAGGGACCCCCGAGATATTCGTAACATTTGCGTTGACCGCTGACCTGATTATCAGATTCAGCTTCTGCTCGAAATCCGGGAGCAATGCGATCTTTTTTACAGGTGTTCTTACCAGTTCGACCCATGCCGGGGCATTTTCTATCAGAATTGCCGAGAGGTCGCCGTAAAGGGAGTTGTTGCTGTATTTGTTGACAGCGTGGCTCCCCCCGAGCACAAGTCCTTTTCCCGGAAAGATCCTGCTGGCAGGGTTGTTCATCATATATACAATGAGAGTATCCCTGGCTCCCCGGTAATGACACTCTTCCAGTGATTCACTGCTGACCGGGATGAATTTGCTTTTGGCTGATGTGGTTCCTGACGATTTTGCGAACCATCTGATCTGACCGGGCCAGAGCAGGTCCGCTTCTCCCTCGCGCATCCTTTCGACATAAGGGATCAGATCCTCATAGTCCTGAACCGGCACTCTCGACTGATACTCCCTTGCTGAACGGATCGATGCATAATCATACTTTCTTCCCCACTCCGTCCTGGCTGCTTTTGCCAGAAGATCCGTAAGAACCCTCTCCTGAACATCCGCAGGATTCCTCCGGAAAAATTCAATGTTATTTATGCGGCTGGCATTAAGCCGGTTAACAAGAGATGGAATGATTGCCATTTAAAGCGTTGCGTTTGAAGGTTAAATATATGGAAAAATATCAGGCCTTTCCAGCGGGATTCAGCTGAAAATATCTTTCATTACACTTATTGAATTAATTTTTTTGAGACCGGGAAGATGAATTGAAAAATACCTGATGATCGTTTCGAGAGTTTCGTTTCTCTGTGCACCGGTCAGGCATATTCTTCCTGCTTCATCGAAGGAGGAGCTGAAGAATGCCGCCAGGATATCCGACACCTCAGGACCGGCGTACTGACCGTGAACAGGTGGAACCCTGACAAACCTGCCGTCCTGCATGTCAAAATATTTATCTGACTGGTAATCTCTTCCTGCCGGCTCAAATCCGAGGAATCCTGCCAGTGATGAGAGGAATGCGATATGAAAATTTGGAACGCCTGTTGCAGTTCTGTCGAAATAAATGACAGATTCTTCGATATAGTCAAACATTTCTGTATTTGCGCTCTCCTCCCTCAGTACAGATGTAAGCACCTCGGCAAGGAAAATAGCGATACAGCTCTTCCGTACATCTGAAAATATACCGGCAGGAGCGTATGAAACAGAAAACTCTTTCAACGTCTGCATGCTCCTCGAGCCCTTGTTGTACATCACAAGATCGAGTACAAGCAGAGGCTGAAGGGGCACGTTTTGCCTACCGCCCTTTTTATTCCTTGTGCTTCTTACGAGAAACGACTGCCTGCCGTTTTTCCGGGTATACATCTGTGCCACAACACCCGAATCGGAGTATTTGATCTGATGCAGAACAATGCCCTTTGTCTTCTCGATCATTTCAGAAGGTGTTTTTCTTCAAAATTAACAGTATTGAGGATTTAAAACACATGGGTACCTAATTTCTTCGATCCGGCCGATCCTGAAGGAATGGAAATTCTTATATTTACCTGTCAATAAACTGCATCATGACCGGAACCAACAACGAAGAGCTCGTAAAGCGGATAGCCCGCCTTGCCCGGCAGAACCAGGAGCTTGAGG
>DIKJ01000110.1:8753-12281 GCA_002424525.1 Bacteroidales bacterium UBA5621
TATGAAAAATCCTCTTCGCGCGATCTGAAGGAGGAAGGGGAGGGGGAAAGAAAGGACAAGACGCTCAGATTCAACATGGCAACCCTCCTTTTTGCGGATATCCATGGTTTTTCAAAGCTTGTTGAGGAGATGGACTCCACGTCAGTGATGGATGAGCTCGATGAGATCCTCTTCGAGTTTGACTCGATAGTGGAAAAATACAACATGGAAAAAATAAAAACCATCGGTGATACTTTTATGTGTGCCGGCGGCATACCCGTCAGGAATATTACCAACCCGGTCGATGTTGTGATGGCAGCGTTTGAAATGCGTAATTTTCTGGAGAGCTATGAGCTGGGTAAACGGGGGCCCGGCAGTCGGATATGGGAGCTTAAGACCGGTATTCATACCGGTCCCGTCAGTGCCACAATAAGCGGGAAAAAGAAAATAAGCTATGATATAAGGGGAGATACGGTCAATACTGCCAGCCGTATAGAAACAGTTTCAGAAAACGGATCGATTCTCATATCGGTGATGACCTATGAGCTTGTCAAGGAATTCTTCGACGGTGAATACTACGGCAAACTGCCCGTCAAGTACAAGGGTGATCTTCAGATGTATATTGTAAAGGGAATCAAGCCCGCCTTCTCTGCCGACGGCAGGGGCCTCATTCCCAATGAGGCCTTTAAGACAAAGTTCGGGCTGATTCAATTTACAGATATTCAGGAGATTGTTCTCGACAAGCTTGAGAAGGAATTACCATCATTTCTTCATTATCACAATGTGAAGCATACGGTTGATGTAGTTACCGAGGTAGAGCTTATCGGATGGGCCGAAGGTTGCACCGACGAGGAGATACTCCTTCTGAAGAGCGCCGCACTCTTTCATGATGCCGGCCATACAGTTTCGTACGACGACCACGAGCACCACGGAACGGTGCTTGCCAGGGAGATGCTTCCGCAATATAACTATACTCCTGAACAGATTGACAGGATCTGTTCATTGATTATGGCGACTAAAATGCCTCCCCGGCCGAAGGACCTGCTCGAAAGCATAATGTGTGACTCTGATCTCGATTATCTCGGGAGAAGCGATTTCATACCGGTCTCAAATACCCTCTTTGAGGAGCTTAAGGCACAGAACAAGATGGGTTCCCTGAACGACTGGAACAAAATACAGGTTAAGTTCATATCGGGACACCAGTATTTCACAAAGACAGCCAGAAGCCTGCGGGAGGTTAACAAACAGCTTCAGATCGAGAGGATACAGAGCCTTATAACCTGATGTACGCTCTACCGGCGCCTGATGCCATTACCGGATTACGAGTATTTTGGTGACAAATGATTGCCGGCCATCACTGCTTGCCCCGAAAATGAGGTATACCCCGGTGGTGACCCGCCGGCCGTTATAGGTGGTGAGATCCCATGATGCCTGTCCTCCTTCGGATCTCATTTCATTTACAAGGTTTCCGCTGATGTCGGTTATCTTTATCTGAGAGTCCCTTGTCAGTCCGGTTATTGTCACGTTCCCCGAAAAACTCTCCCTTACAGGATTGGGGAAGGCATATACATTGTCAAATGATTCAGCCCCTGCAGTGGCTTCCCCCCTGAACGAGATCACTCCTTCGGATGTGCCGAACCACACCTCGCCCGATCTCTGGTCGACAGCCAGGGTTGCGATGGAATCTGAAAGAAGCGGAGAGTTGGTTTTCGTGAAATGCCTGATCAGTTCCGAACCTTCGCCTGAAACAAGGTAGGCGCCGGAACCGGAGGTGCCGAGCCACTTCCTGTTGCCCCCGTCGACAGCTATAGATGTAATGGTTTCGGTACCAAGCAGGTAATCCGCAAGCCCTGTCCCGTCGTTCCTTGGGATCCTGATCCTGAAGGCCCTGGGATCATCATCAAAGATCTTTCCCGCATCATAATAGAGCAAGGGTCCCTTATCGGTGCCTATCCAGATCACTCCGTCAAGATCCTCCGCAATGGAGAAGAGAGATGAGAATATCCTGCCCTCGGGATCCTTCGGGGTGAATTTCTTATATCTGTCGTCCGTAAAGGTTTCCGGGGTATTATTATCATCAAGTACAAACAGCCCGTGCCCCCCGGGGAGGATGATCCATTTCTGTCCTGCGGAGGTAATAATAATATCACCCGTAACCGGCGCATCAATTGTGAGAGGATTGACCATCCAGCTCCCGTTCGGTTTCAGTGCCTTTAAATTGCCTGTCCCTCCTGTCTGGGTCATCCAGAGGTTTCCCTGCTTATCCGTTGCAAGGCCGCATATTCTGACACTGCCAGTTCCGGGAACAGCCGGCTGAAGTGGGGAATTGTAGCTGTTATAATGGTTAATGAGGTTGGTGTTCTGATATTCAAAAAGACCGTCACCCCAGGTCGACACAAATATGCGGTTGGGACCGCCCGGAACAGGGAGCGCCCTCATCGCATCCTTTGCTGTAGCTGATACCATGCCGGAGAAATTATAATTCTCATGCACGGAGACCCGGAATGATCTCCCGAGAGGGTTCCAGTTATTGTCTGTCCCACCTCCGCAGATAATTGTCCTTCCATTTCCGGATGCGATGCTGACCACATTGTTGGTGACCGGCCCGGGCAGCACAAGGTTTGTGAAGTTAGTTATGTTCTCACCCCTTATCAGTCCGTAGCTGATATCCGCCAGCCAGAGAGTGCCCTCTTCGATGATCCCCTGTGAGATGTCAGGAGCGCCCCATCCGTAAGAGGATATGGTTTTCGTCAGTATGCCTGAATTATCATATAACCTTACTGCGCCGGGAGAAGAGACCGTGAATCCGCCAGGGGCATGATCAAAGGAAGTGTTTTTTGTTCCCGGTGTGTACTGGAGGAGCCGGAACCCGTTGCCGGCGGCATAGACTGCATCACCGGACGAGTCAGTTCCGGATTCGTTGACATAAAGCGTTCCGCCGGAGAAAATGATATGGGTATACCTGACCTCCGGGGAGGGAAGATCATTTATCCTGTTCCAGTTGCCAAAAAAGGAGAGTCCGGGAACCGCCACATCGGCATACCATATTCCGTTTTCCGTTGCTGCATACACTTTCCCGTCGCCGAAGGCAATATCAAATACCTCATTGTCACCTGCATCCGGACCAGGTCTCCAGGTATCCCTGATCTCCCTTCTGACAAGGTCGGTCACCACTATCCCGAATCCCGATGCCAGGTATGCAAAATTGCCGGATGTCCTGATCCGGTTTATCCTTTTGTTGCCGGGGATGTATTTATTCAGTACATCAGGGATGTTAAAGATGGTGCTGTTGCTTACAATGTCGATATTCGTGTTTTTGTAGGCAATTACCAGTATCGAGTTTTCTCCGGACCATGCAATGGAGCTTATTCCTGTTTCCGAGAGCCCGTGCACGCGCGAAAGCTTTCTTAGCTCACTGTATCTCTTGTTGTAAACGATTATTGACGATCCCGTGGAAGCGTAAATATTACCTGAACCGATTGCCAGGCTGTTAGCGCTGTTGCAGATTAGATGGTCGGTCCACGATCCGACAGGCACCTGCCCTTCTGC
>DIKJ01000133.1 GCA_002424525.1 Bacteroidales bacterium UBA5621
CAATACTGGTGGAGACAGTCGGTGTCGGACAGTCAGAGACGGCTATCCACACAATGGTCGACTTTTTCCTTCTGCTAATGCTGGCGGGGGCGGGCGATGAATTGCAGGGAATAAAGCGGGGTATAATGGAAATGGCTGATGCCATTGTCATTACCAAAGCTGACGGACAGAATAAAGCGGCTGTCGAAAGGACACAAGGCATGTTCAGGAACGCAATCGCCATGTTCCCCGCACCCGGGTCGGGCTGGAGACCGGAGGTGCTTACCTGTTCATCTCACGAAAACAGAGGAATAGCCGAGATCTGGAAAAATATCAGGGATTATATTGAGTTTACCTCAAAAACCGGGTTCCTTGAGGAAAGGAGAAAGCACCAGGCCGTCGAAAGGATGCATGATACCATCACAGAGTATTTAAGCAAATCGTTCTATAATAATAACGACGTACGGCTCCTGATGCCGGAAATAGAGAAACAGCTCTTTAACAGTTCTGTAACATCCTATAACGCTGCACTCAGATTAATTGATAAATACAACAAAAGGATGCGCGGCTGACAATAATTAATATCTTTGCGTCACAAAAAATTCAGGTTTAGCAAAATCCAATTATTCTCATTATGAAAAAATTATTCTTGTTGTCGTTTGCAGTGATACTGATCGCTGGCTGTTCTTCCGAACCCCGTTATGTGATTAAAGGCAATCTGGAGGGTGCGGACAGCGTAACATTCTATCTTCAGAAGAGAGATGAAGGCATGATGGTGAATATTGATTCAGCCATGGCCCGCAAGGGATCCTTTAAGATGAAGGGAGGCGCGATCGAATTCCCGCAGATGGTCATGCTTGTGGCCAAAGAGACCAGGACACGGGCTTCCTTCTATCTTGAAAATTCGGAAATTACCATTATGGGTACGCTCGACTCACTGGCTGTTGCAAAAATTACCGGCTCAAAAACACATGATGAATACATCTCCTTTATTGAATCAAACAAACCGCTGAGCGAGAGGTATTCAAATCTTTACAATGAATATCAGATCGCAAATCAGAACAAGGACCTGGCCAGGGTGGCAGAGCTTGAAAAACAGGCTGAGGATATTCAGGCAGAAATGAACAATCTTCAGAAGGATTTTATAAGGAATAATCCTTCATCTTATTTCGCTCCCTCACTTCTTCAGGGTCTAAGTTACGAAATGGAAGCAGAGGAGATCGAATCGATGGTAAAAGCCATGGACCCCGGTGTGGCCGCTATCCCGGCAGTTAAAAACCTTATGGAGAGAACAGAGATGATGAAGGCTGTCTCTGTCGGAAAGAAAGCTCCTGATTTTACAATGAATGATGTGAACGGAAATCCGGTGACACTCTATTCCAGAATCGGTTCAGGGCTTCTTCTGCTCGACTTCTGGGCAGCCTGGTGCGGTCCGTGCCGCCAGGAAAACCCCAATGTAGTAAAGGTTTACAAAGAGTTCAATAAGAAAGGATTTGACGTTTTCGGCGTCTCCCTCGACAGGACAAAGGAGGACTGGGTGAAGGGCATTGCCGATGACAAGCTGACATGGACGCACGTCTCGGATCTTCAGTACTGGAACAGCTCAGCAGCAAAAACCTATGCGGTGAATGCGATCCCTGCCAGCTTCCTGCTCGACGAAAACGGGACGATCATAGCACGTAACCTGAGAGGTGAGGCTCTTTACAATAAGGTAAACGAGATCCTGGGGAGCAGATAATCGGAAACTCTCAGAGTTCCTCATTTTTGAACTCTTCCCCCTTCTGTATCTCTTCCAGGATAAAACCGGTGCCCCTGACGGTACGGATATCAATATGCTTGTCGTCGGAAATGTATTTCCTTAATCTCGAGATGAACACATCCATGCTCCTTCCAAGGAAATAGTCATCCTCACCCCATATTTCCGTAAGGATATCCTCCCTGGCCAGAATTTTGTTCCTGTTCACTATAAAATATTTCAGCAGCAGGGCCTCTTTCAGGGTGAGCTTCTCTTTCCTGCTTCCGCTGACCAGTTCGAGCGTGTTGAACTTCAGAACTGTCGAGGAGATCCGGTACTCATCGTTTGATGCGGAATAGGCGCGTCTCAGTATATTGTTGATCCTCAGTATAAGCACTTCGGGATCAAAGGGCTTGGTGATGTAGTCATCAGCTCCAATCTTCAGCCCGCGTACAATATCCTCTTTCAGGCTTTTCGCAGTAAGAAAAATAACCGGCACGCCGGGTGATGCATCCTTGATCTTTTCCCCCAGCGTAAAGCCATCCATCTCAGGCATCATAACATCCAGGACACACAGATCGGGTTTGGTTTTTTCAAACTGCTCCCATGCCTCTTTCCCGTCACGCGCCAGGATAACATCGAAACCGCTTATGGTTATATATTGTGAAAGGATATTCCCAAAATCCCTGTCGTCTTCAGCCAATAAAACTTTCATAACTGCTATGATTTATTCGTAAGGTATTGTTACTGTAAATATACTGCCTTTTCCCGGTTTACTGGCGACAGAAACGTCTCCTCCGTGCGCTTCGGCAATCTTTTTTACGTAGTAGAGGCCAAGCCCGAGGCCTTTATACTTATGGACATTCCCCGAAGAGGCCCTGTAAAACTTGTCAAAAACGTGTTTCTGGTCGTTTCTGCTTATTCCGATCCCGTTATCGGCTACCCTGATCATAATACTGTTATTCTCCTTAAAGCCCTCAATTTCGATAACAGGCTCTTTTTCTGAATATTTGACAGCATTTGAGAGCAGGTTGTTGATAAGGGTTGTGAAATAAATAACATCAATATCAGCCTTCACTCCTTCAAGATTATATTTCTCCCTCAGCGATGCGCAATTTCCGCAACCCGATTTAAAGCTCCCGACAATATCGTTCATAAGCTCCTCAACCGTCACTTTTCTCTTATCGAGCTGGAACTGTGTCCTTTCCCACATACTGATCTCGAGTATCATGTTTATGAGCTGGTTAAGGTGCACGCTCTGCTTCCCGATCAGTTTAGCCGTTTCAAGGATCTTTGAATCGTCGCTCCTGATCTTTTCCATCTCAAGTGTTCTGCCGGCCACGGTGATTGTCGAAAGGGGCGTTTTCAATTCATGGGTCATATTATTGATAAAATCGGTCTTGAGGTCGGATGATCTCTTCTCTTCCATCAGGTTCCGGTATGTAATCAGGAAGAGCGCCGCTACAACCAGAATGCTGAGGATACTCAAGGCAAGGGATGCCGATGTCTCTTTCAGTATAACCTTCTGTTTGTCGGAGAAATCGATATAGTATTCAAAATCAAGTCTGTAATTATTATCTTCAGAGCGGGCGTCCCTTACCAGGATCTCAGAGCTCTGTCTGCGGTCCATACCTGGCGGAGGCCCTCCCGGTCCCTGAGCTGATCCCTGAGTCGGTCCCTGACCGGGTTCGGGCCGGGTTGCTCTCATGAGCCTCCTGCCGGCATACTCCTCGCTGATGTAGATCGGGATCCTGGTGTCAAAATCGATCAGTTCAAAGTAATTTATGACGATCTTATGGTTGAAATCCTTCTCGATGCCCTGTCTTTCGAAGTAAGACGAAAGGAATAACGAAAGGAACTGTTCCTCATTGAGGACCTCGGTCACGAATTCCAGGATATCTTTCTTCTTTGCATTAAGTATCGAATCATCACTGATGGCAGCGACCTCCTTGACGATCTGACGGGAGAACATACTCAGGATATAACGTGCAGTGTCAAAACCATCGGTATCCCATCGCCTGCTCATTGCTGCGAGGGCAT
>DIKJ01000166.1:0-604 GCA_002424525.1 Bacteroidales bacterium UBA5621
AATGAGCAGGGTCAGGTGGAAGGAACATGCGTTGGAACAGGCATGGCGTTCGATCCGGCATTCTATTACAACCGTCCGGTTAACGTTGCTGCGGCTCATGGCTATGGGCCGGTTATTATGGCCGGCGCTGAGATAATCAGACTTATGAGGAATTACCAGATTGTCATAAACGATTCAGCGGTAATGTTTTATCCCCCGGGGCACGACTGGAAAAAGAATACATATTCACCTGCACCATGAATGTAACCACCCTGACCTCCTGCGGCGATTGGGGTAAAAACCACTGATATGATTAAAAGACTTCTGTTTTTCACCTTATTATTCTCCCAGGCATTAAATGCGCAGCAGCTTCCATGGCCTGAGGTTACCCGGGATTGCAGGCCCTGGACACGCTGGTGGTGGCCTGGCAATATCGTCAATCCTTCAGATATTACGCACAATCTGGAGATTTACAAGAAAGCGGGTCTTGGAGGTGTAGAGATCACACCAATTTACGGAGTGAAGGGACAGGAAGAGAAGTTCATTGAATTCCTTTCTCCGGAATGGATGAAGATGTTCACGCATACCCTTGCAGAGAGCGAGCGGCTCGATATGGGGGTTGACC
>DIKJ01000166.1:631-1699 GCA_002424525.1 Bacteroidales bacterium UBA5621
GCCCGGAAGATGCCTGCAGGAACATCAATTATAAAACGTACTCCCTTGCAGGAGGTAATAAGCTTGATGAAAAGATCGTTTTTATCCAGCAAGCTCTTGTCAGACCTGTCGGAGTCAGACCCGATATCTCAAAGCTTGTCGATCCGATCAGCAAGAATAAGAACCTTCAGCTTTATGCCCTCGACCAGATAAGGTTTGAGAAACCCCTTCCGCTGCAGGCACTCATTGCCTATTCAGATGAAGGGGAGTTTGCTGACCTGACCGGCAGGGTGAGTCCCGCCGGCGAACTCGACTGGACTGCCCCTCCAGGGCACTGGACCCTATGGGCCCTTTTTCAGGGATGGCACGGCAAGATGGTAGAAAGGGCTGGTCCGGGCGGAGAAGGCGACGTGATTGATCATTTCTCCGGCCAGGCAATCGATAATTACCTGAATCACTTCGATGAAGCTCTCAGGGGTTATGACATAAGTACCCTCAGGAGCTGGTTCAATGACTCGTACGAGGTTGATGATGCTTCAGGCCAGGCAGACTGGACAAATGATCTTTTCTATGAGTTCTATATCAGGAGAAGCTATGACCTCGGAGAACACCTGCCGGCATTGTTTCAGAAAGATTCTCCGGAAAAGAACGAAAGGGTGCTCTCGGATTACAGGCAGACTGTTTCAGATCTGTTGCTGGAAAAGTTCACTTCTCACTGGACCAGGTGGGCAAACAGACAGGGCAAGTTAACACGTAACCAGGCACACGGTTCTCCGGGGAACATCCTCGACCTTTATGCGGCATCGGATATTCCTGAAGCCGAAGGGAATGAGATAACGAGATTCAAATTCGCCTCATCCGCATCGAATGTTGTCGGGAAACCTTATACATCCTGCGAGGCCGCAACCTGGCTCAACGAACATTTCATTTCGACCCTTGCAGATGTGAAGAAAGCTTCAGATCTCTTTTTTCTTGGTGGAATAAACCATCTCTTCTACCACGGAACATGTTACTCCCCTCCCGACGAACCATGGCCGGGATTCCTTTTCTATGCGGCGGTGGAGTTTACACCTGCCAACCCGTTCTGGA
>DIKJ01000166.1:1713-14834 GCA_002424525.1 Bacteroidales bacterium UBA5621
CCAGAGTTCAGTCATTTCTCCAGAGAGGCAGGCCTGACAATGAAATACTCCTTTATTTCCCCATTTTCGACAAATACGCCGATTTCGGTAGAGAAATGCTTGAGCATTTCGACGGAATAAGTCCGTTTTATGACGGAACATCTTTTAAAACTGCTGCCGAAAGCATGCCCGAAAGAGGGTACGCCTACGACTTTATTTCTGACCTCCAGATTACAAACACCGAATCTGAGAATGGTCTCCTCTATACAGAAGGTAATATCTACAAGACACTTGTTGTTCCGGCGTGCAAATATATCCCTGTCGAAACATTCGCGCATATCCTGAAACTGGCGAGCGACGGCGCCACAATAATTTTTTATGGAGATCTCCCGGAAAATGTTGCAGGATTTGGCCTCCTCGATGAGAAGAACAGGGCATTTGAACGCATGAAAGCCTCGATAAATTTCCAGGGCACAAATAATGCAAATGTTTCAAGGACAATCTTTGGAAAAGGCAGAATACTGAACGGTAATCACCTCGAAGAACTGCTTTCCTTTGCTGGTATAAGGCGGGAATCAATGGCTGATTATAATTTAGGGTTCGTGAGAAGGGAGTACAGTACCGGCTTTACATGGTTCATAGTCAATAAAGGAGAAAAACAATTCGAAGGCTGGCTTCCTTTGAACAAAAAGGTTCAGTCAGCAGGGATCTTCAATCCAATGACCGGAAGCTGCGGAACAGCATATATAAGGGTCACCGGAAAAGAAAATACTGAAATATTTATGAAGCTGGTGCCAGGCGAATCTGTAATAATAGAATCATATCCTGATCCTGTAAAAGGGAATCAATACCCCTTTTATGATGCNNCTCTCCTCTCCCGTTGAGATTAAAGGCAACTGGAAGGTTGATTTCATTGCAGGCGGACCGGTCCTTCCGCCTTCAGTTGAGAATGCGGAGCTAAAATCATGGACGGAGTTCGGTGGAGATGCATACAGAGATTTCTCGGGAAGTGCCAGATATTCAATNNAATTTCACCAGGCCAAAGGCCAGGGCGGATGCCTGGATACTTGATATGGGTGAGGTAAAAGAGAGCGCGACGGTCATCCTGAACGGGAAAAAAGTTGCTTCCCTGACAGGACCAGATTTCAGGGTGGTACTTGATAAAAAACAGGTGAAGGCAAAAAACACTCTTGAAGTAGTGGTATCAAATCTCATGGCCAACCGCATCGCCTTTATGGACCGCAATAATATTGAGTGGAAGAAATTCTACAACATCAATATGGCAGCCAGGCTGAAGCAGAANNAACAGGAACGGGGTCTTTGACGCTTCAGCATGGGAGCCGATGGAGTCAGGGCTGATCGGGCCGGTTACTGTGACCCCGGTGAGGGGGAGAGGGGAGTAGGAAGCGTAGATCGGGGAGCGGGGAGCGTAGAGCGGAGAGCGGGGAGATCGAAAACTCCGTGAAACTTCGGTTACTCTGAGTAACTCCGTGTTAAACAATAAATTATTTTACAAAATCAATTATGAAAAAGAGTCTTATTACCCGCAGAATTTTTATACAAAATTCAGCTATTGCAGCTGCCGGGATAGCCCTTGCCGGATGTCCGGCTGCATCCACGACTTCAACCGGAACCGGCAACAAGCTTCCCCGCTGGAAAGGGTTCAACCTTCTTGATCTCTTCTCACCCAATCCTCCGAAGAGTCCCGGAGGAGGCAACAGGACAACCGAAGATGATCTGAAATGGATGGCTGACTGGGGATTCGACTTCGTCAGGTTACCCATGGCCTATCCACGCTATCTCAGCTTCGACCGCACAAGGGATATCACTAAAGAGGAGGTTTACAACTTTGATGAGAAGGTACTGGAAGAGGTCGATAACCTTATAATAATGGCTCATAAATACAACCTGCATGTGAGCCTCAATCTCCATCGCGGACCGGGATATTGCATCAATGCCGGCTTCCATGAACCTTATAACCTCTGGAAAGACAGGGAAGCACAGGATGCTTTCAATGCGCACTGGACAATGTGGGCTGAACGATACAAATCAATTTCACCAGAAAAGCTCAGCTTTGACCTGTTGAACGAACCTGCCTACATCGAAGACATGAACGACCAGTATGCACAGAAAGGTCCGGTACCAGGCGATATTTACAGGAAAGTTGCCGAAGGCGCTTCGAAAGCAATATGGGCAGTCAATAAGAACAGACTCATAGTCGCAGATGGCAACCAGGGAGGGAACAGTGTTATCCCGGAGCTTGAGGATCTGGGTCTTGCACAGAGCTGCCGTGGTTATTATCCGGGACTGGTCTCTCACTTCCAGGCTTCTTGGGTCTGGAAAGATCCGTCACAGGCTCCCGTGCCGGTATGGCCGGGCATCATCGACGGCAAATATTATGGGAGGGAATCGCTCGAGGAATTCTATAAACCATGGATTGAACTGAAAGAGAGAGGGATCGGCGTTCATTGCGGCGAGTGCGGGTGCTACAACAAAACCCCTCATAACGTCTTCCTTGCCTGGTTTGGCGATGTGATAGATATCCTCACAAATGCAGGAATAGGTTATGCTCTCTGGAATTTCAGGGGCGATTTCGGTATCCTCGACTCACGACGTACCGATATCGAATACACCGACTGGTATGGCCACAAGCTTGACAGTAAACTGCTGGAACTGTTGAAAAAATATTAAAGGGCGCAGGGCTGATACCCGGACGTAATTATTTGATCTTGTATACTTCAGATCCGGCCAGCAGGAAACATCCAAGACCAAAATCCGCGAAATTCTCCATAAAATATTTGTTGGTCAGGATCATGGCCGGCATCGTTTTTTCCGTTGAGACCAGTTCAGAAGGAAAACGGTTACGGGCATTGCTTAATAGCAGAGCCGTAAGATTCTCCGCAGCTTTTCGGTTCTGGAAACTCTCCGGTAGCAGGTCATGATCAATATACTCGTTGTAAATCCATGGATCACCAACAGCAAAAACATATCCTTTGCCGTATCTTGCCTCGGCCATCAATACCTTACCGTCCCTGGCAAGAACCGCCCTGGCGGGTCCGGAAAGTGCAATATCTGATATCTCCTTCATATATATTTTTGAAACTCCGCTGAAAAGAGGATGATCCGGAAGGTTTGTCAGGGCGCCCATCTCCCATTCCCTGCCTGTAACCGGATTAAGGGTAACATAGTTAAACCTCATACCGAATTTCAACATAAGCTTATTGAGGTTGGTGAATTCGCAATTGGGGGCATCATTGGCAAGAACCGCGAGTACTCCTCCTTTTTTTACCCATTTAGCAATTGCCCTGATATCATCCGGTCCGATATAATTTGGTGATTTTGATTCTGAAGTGGTATCAGGATCCACTATTATATAAACATCCAGGTTTTTCAAGACGGGTGCAAAAGGTTTTTCAATGGTCTCAATCACTGCGCCCCGCGAAGTAAATATATCACCCCACCTGGAATAACCGCTCCATTCTGTATCGGTCCACAAATAATGGAATGGTTGTCCTGTCTTTGAATGTGTTTCGCGGTTGAACCAGTTATCGAGCCCCACTACAGGCTGGGATAGCAGACTCTGCATGATAAGCATTAAAACTGCTGACAACAGCGTGACTTTGTAACAATATTTCTTCATTCTGAGATTTTTATAATATTATTAAACCAAAAATATAAAACATTACTGATGTATCAAATTTCCCGTCCGAATCAGTACCTTATCACCGGATGAAATGAATAATTATCTTTGCAGTGATCGCCCCCAATGGCGTTTACTACTGGTTTGGTGAAGCAAGGCTTCCGGTGGAATGGGAAAAAGGGAGTCCGGTGATCAGATGGCATCCCGAATGGAACCCTCATACAAACAGGTAAAACTATTTCCGTATCTTGTATCAGAAAATAAATTTATTCAGAAACCTATGAAAAACCCGGTCTTCATTTTTGCATTTTCCATTATGCTTATCTTCAATGGATGCAGCAGTGAGAAGCAGTGGCAATATCTCGTGAAAGATGACCTCAGCCACTGGGAACAATTAAACGGTACAGCTCCCTTTGAGCTGATCGATGGCATGGTTGTCGGCACGACGGTACTTAATTCTCCCAACTCCTTTCTCTGCACCAAAGAGAATTACGGAGATTTTATCCTGGAATTTGACACATGGTTCGATCCTCAGATGAATTCGGGAGTACAGATAAGAAGTGAAAGCAGGGATGATTATCAGAATGGCCGCGTGCACGGATACCAGGTTGAAATGGATCCTTCCAAACGAGCCTGGTCGGGAGGTATTTATGATGAAGCCAGAAGAGGCTGGCTGTATACCCTCGACAATAATCCGGAAGGCAAAAAAGCCCTCAGGGTAGGAGATTGGAATCACTACAGGGTTGAAGCCATAGGCAACTCAATAAGAACATGGATCAACGGGATCCCATGCGCTGACCTGATTGACGATCTGACCCCGACCGGGTTCATTGCCCTTCAGGTACATGGTATCGGAAGAGACTCATCACGGGTTGGTTTGCAGGTGAAGTGGAAGAATATCAGGATAATAACAGAAAACCTGGAAAAATATACCACACCATATCAGCCCGTGATACCTCAATATAGTTTTCTCACTAATGAGCTTACCGAAAGAGAAAACAAAGAGGGCTGGAAGTTGTTATTTGACGGATCAACACCTTTCGGGTGGAGGAGTGCAGCCACAGGGGTTTTCCCGGCAGGTGGATGGGAAATAATAGATGGGACACTGACATTCAATCCTGCTACAAAAGGAAAAGGTGGCGGGGATATTGTCACAGTCGATAAATTCAGGAATTTTGAACTTGTTGTCGATTTCAACTACTCCACAGGTGCAAACAGCGGAATAAAATATTTTGTCGATACTGAATCGGATGGAGGTTCTCGGGCATCTATAGGCTGTGAATATCAGATACTTGACGACCGGCTCAATCCTGATGCCCAGGCAGGTTTAGCCGGCAACAGGACACTGGCCGGATTATATGACCTCATTGCGCCCAGAAATAAAAGGGACAACGGACCAAACCAGTGGAACAGGGCTATAATTGTAGTGAACGGCCCCAAAGTACAGCACTGGCTGAACGGCCAGCTGACTGTGGAATACGAAAGGGGCACACCTGAGTGGAGGGAACTTGTTGCAGGCAGTAAATTCAAAAACTTCCCGGGATTCGGAGAAGCTGAAGAGGGAAGAATACTTCTGCAGGATCACGGAAATCTTGTGTCGTTCAAGAACATAAAGATAAGGGAATTGTAGACTCTGCATCCAGCTCCGGGAAATTTTTATTACCTTTGGAAGGATAAGTTATTCAGTGGTAACTTTTAAAAAACTCAGGCTATGAAAAAAATTGCACTGTTTGTCACAATATCGGTCTGCCTGCTGTTTTCATCATGCAGTAAAGACAAAGAATCTGAAAAGTTTAAGTTCCTGACAACACCAACATGGACAACTGACCAGCTTCTTGTAAATGGTGTAAGCGCTGATGGCCCGGGCGAACTGCTTGCAGGGTTTAAAGGGGATGCCAGCTTCAATAAAGACGGTACCGGAAGTTTCGGAAGTTATTCAGGCACCTGGAGATTCAGCTCCGATGAATCGCAACTTATTATTCAGACTCCCGACGTTCCGCTTCCAATTATAACAGATATTATACAGCTTACCGCTTCAAGACTTGAAGTTACGACTGTATTTCCCAATCCGGCCGATCAGACAAATCCTTACAACATCCGAATGATATTCAAGGTGAAGTGATGCGTTTTGCCCTTACTGCTTTTCTATTGCTATTGTACTTTACAATGGATGGTTCTGCCATCACAGGTAAAATCAGGGGCAAAGTATATGACAATGAGACCAGGCAACCCCTTGCAGGTGTCTATGTAATATGGGGAAGGAACCTTGGGACAACCACCGGGGATGATGGCGGCTATGTAATAACACCGGACTCGGGAAGAGTCAATATCACATTCCAGTTTATCGGATACGAAACTGTTACGAAGAGTGTTTTCCTGCGGACAGGCGAAACTATTGAGCTCAATGTGGGGATGGATATGAAACTCAGTGAGATCGATCAGATAGTCATAAGTGCAAACAGAACTGAACAGAGGATAGCGGAGCTGACCGTATCCGTCGATGTGATCAAGGCCTCATTTATATCAGAAAATCATATCACCGATGCTCAGGAACTGATCAATAAAACCCCGGGTATAGAAGTCATCGACGGCCAAGCTTCCGTAAGAGGCGGAAGCGGTTTCAGCTATGGGGTAGGCAGCAGGGTGCTGGCACTTATCGATGGACTGCCTGTTCTTTCAGCCGACGCGGGGAACATCAAATGGCAGTTCCTTCCTCTCGAAAACCTGTCGCAGATCGAGATAATAAAAGGGGCTTCTTCAGTACTCTACGGATCGTCGGCACTTAACGGAGTCATCAATTTCAGATCTGCCGATGCGACAAACAAACCTGTCACCCAATTCTTTACAGAGGCAGGTCTCTTCGGAAAACCCTCCAACAAGGATTGGGTATGGTGGGATACCCCCAGATCCTTCTTCAGCACATCTTTCTCACATCTTCAGAGATTCGGCAACACAGATTTCAGTATCGGGGCCAATCTGCTGATTGATGAGGGTTACCGAAGGCTCAACGGAGAGAAACTCGGGCGTATAAGCTTTAGAATAAAACACTTAAACAGGAAGAAAGAGGGGCTCTCTTACGGTCTTAACCTCAACGCAGGCTATACCGGCAAAAAAGACTTCGTGCTTTGGGAGGATGCCGAATACGGAGCCTTAAAACAGAACAGCCTCACTGCCCTTGGATTGCAAGGTGATTTTCTTGCAGTCGATCCTTTCGTATCCCTGAAAAAGCGGGACCGTTACAAACATGATCTGCGGATGCGTATACAGTCCTCAGGAAACAGGTTCCCCGACAGTGAGAAGAATAACAGCAATGCGCTCTCGGTTTTTGCCGAGTACCAGGGCTGGTTCAGGATTCATGACCGCATAGATCTCACTGCTGGCATATCAGAAACCTACAGCAATGTGAGATCCAATTTCTTCGGCGATCATACCGCTCTGAATATTGCAGGATTCTCCCAGCTTGAGGTCACACCTTTCCACAGGCTGAAAGCAGTGGCCGGTGTAAGGGTCGAGCAATATTCACTCGACAGTGAAAAAGACAAAATCGTTCCCATTTTCAGAACAGGCCTGAACTTTCAGGCGGCAGATTACACTTACCTGCGAGCATCATTCGGCGAGGGTTACCGGTATCCTTCCATAGCCGAGAGATACGCCTCCACCACACTGGGTTCGGTAAAAATATTTCCAAATCCTGATGTAGCTCCGGAATCCGGATGGAGCGCAGAACTGGGGTTCAAACAGGGAATCAGGATTGGCAAATTGAACGGGCAATTCGATTTTTCGGCATTCCTCTCCCGGAACAGCGATCTGATAGAATACTTCTTTGCCAGTTACGAAGATCCTGTAACAGGGATCCCCGAAGTTGGATTCAAGGCAACAAATGTCGAACAATCGAGGATCAGGGGTTTTGAAACTGAATTTGTTGTCACCCGTTCAACCGAGAGGCTCAGCACCACTGTGAGCGGAGGCTATACATTCATTTATCCTGTTGAGTATAATAAATCATCACAGCAGGCTACAGGCGCCTACCTGAAGTACAGAAGAAAACACTCGGGAAAAATCAGTATCCTGACAAGATGGAATAAACTTGAATCCGGATTAAGCCTTTACGCCAAATCCAAAACCCTGAACATTGACGACGTATTCCTAAACCCGCTTACGCGGGAAGCGATACTTCCCGGGTTTTACGACTACTGGATGTCCGGCAACACAGGTTATTTCACAATTGATGGCAGTCTGGGGTACAAAATAAGCGATCCCCTTACCCTGTCGCTTGTCGTTAAGAATTTAACAAATACTGAATATATGGGCCGCCCCGGCGATATTCAGCCGCACAGAAACTTCAGCCTGAGATTGACAGGAAGGTTCTGAAAAAATAATACATCAAATAAATGAAGACCATGAGACCTAATTTAACCTCGCATCTGATTAATCTGTCTCTGTTAATCCTGGTTCTGATCTCCTGCAAAAAAACTGAACCGGGGGAAGTGAGAATTAACAACTTCGCTTCCCTTTCAGCAGAATTCAGAGAGCCCTCCAGGGAGTTCACAACAACCCCGTTCTTTGTCTGGAATGCTGAGATTACCACTGACGAGATCGACCGTTTCATGAACGATTTTAAAAATGCCGGCAGCAGACAGGTATTCGTCCATCCGAGGCCCGGGCTAATAACCGAATATCTATCAGAGAGTTGGTTCGAGCTTTTCCGTTTTACTGTCGCGAAAGGCAAAGAACTTGGTATGGATGTATGGATCTATGACGAGAATTCATATCCAAGCGGTTTTGCCGGAGGCCATGTGCCTGCTGAAATGCCGGAATCCTGGGATCAGGGACAGGGACTCAGAATGGCGGCATTTGAAGTTCTACCCGACACAGCAGAAAAATATTTCCTCTGCCTCAGGGAAACGGACGGGCAGTACGTTGATATTACATCAATAGTTAACGAAGAAAAGGGCAAAACAGGGAAATACTTCCTGTTCTCAAAAAGCTACCATGGGAAATCAGACTGGTACGGAGGTTTTTCATATGTAGATCTTCTTTACCCGGGCGTTACGCAGAAATTTATCGAATTAACAATGGCCGGTTACGAAAAATATGCCGGTGAAGATTTCGGTAAGGCAATCCCCGGGGTCTTCACCGATGAGCCCCAGATCAATTCACCCGGAGGCATCCGATGGACTCCTGACCTCTTTGACATCTTTTCCGAAAAGTGGGGTTACGATCTCAAACTTCATCTCCCGCTATTATATGAGGATACGGGTGACTTCAAGCGGATAAGGCATAACTACACTCAGACCCTGCTGCAGCTTTTTATCGACAGATGGGCTAAACCCTGGTATCAGTACTGTGAAGGGAAAGGGCTTAAGTTCACAGGCCACTACTGGGAGCATGAGTGGCCCAATATGCGTCCCGGAGGAGATAATATGGCAATGTACGCATGGCATCATGTTCCGGGGATAGACATGTTATTCAATCAATGGAATGACTCTTCCGTCAGGGCACAGTTCGGAAATGTCAGGTCGGTTAAGGAGCTTGCCAGTGCGGCGAACCAGACAGGGCGCCAGAGGACTCTCAGCGAAACATACGGCGGTTCGGGGTGGGAACTGACCTTTGCAGAAATGAAAAGGAACGGCGATTGGGAATATGCGCTCGGAGTGAATCTGATGAACCAGCACCTTACTTACTTCACTCTCGCAGGAGCAAGAAAAAACGATTACCCTCCTTCATTCGATTATCATCAGCCATGGTGGAACTCCTATAAATATATCAACGATCACTATGCAAGATTATCACTTGCCCTCTCTTCAGGCAGGCAGGTCAATGACATACTGGTGATTGAGCCTACAACGACCGCCTGGCTATATGACTCATACGCAAAGAGAAGCCCGAAAGTGACCGAAACAGGGCAGGCATTTCAGAATTTTATAACCAGGCTCGAAAAAAGCCAGGTCGAATACGACCTCGGATCAGAAAACATTATAAAGGATCTGGGATCTGTCAGCAGAGGGAAATTCATCGTCGGACAATCCGGCTATTCAAGAGTAGTAATACCACCACTTACAGAAAACCTCGACCTGGCTACTTACCAGCTTCTGAGGAAATTTGCCTCCGCGGGCGGCACCATTATTGCTTTTTCGGTGCCGACACTGGTTGATGGTGCAATAAACGATGAACTGATGGAGTTCTTTGATACCAATTCCAAAAGGATCATCTTCGGTGATGAGCTTTCGGATCAATTTATCCGTGAAAATCTCAGCGACCCCTCATTGGAGTTCATCGATACTGAAGGGGGCGCTCTTTACCATCACCGGAGGATTCTGAGCGACGGCCAGGTACTCTTCCTGGTAAACTCAAGCCTGGAACAGGAAATGGCCGGTTCCGTCAGAATTGAAGGAAAAGGAGCAGTGGAACTGAATACACTTACCGGAGAAGTAAATGGTTATCCGTACAAGACTGATGGGAAAAGGATTAACATTGAATATTCCCTGCCTCCTGCAGGAAGCCTTCTTCTGTTTATCCCGTCCGCAAGGCAAAACGACCCATACATACCAGTCAAAGCGCCGGATTTTAAGCCTTTGCCCGGGGATTCACCACTGACAGTGACACAGGACAGGGAGAATCTGGTGATGATCGATTTCTGCGATATCCGGATCGGCGGTGAGGTGATCAGGGATCTTCATACATGGCAGGCTGCCGACATGGTGTTCAGGCATTACGGGTTTACAAACGGTAACCCCTGGAATACATCGGTACAGTACAGGACGAGAACCATTGACCGTGATATCTTCGGCATTGAATCAGGCTTTACCGCATCATATCATTTCGAAGTGAAAGAGGTACCTGATTTCTCATCATTCCGTGCAGTCGTGGAACGGCCGTATCTCTGGGAAGTAAAAATAAACGGGAAAGAAGTCCGGGCCGGAGATGGCGAGTGGTGGCTTGACAGATCCTTCGGAGTTTTTGATATCGGCGGATACGTAAAAGCAGGAAGGAATGTCTTAACGATAACCGCCTCACCCATGAGAATCCATGCTGAGGTGGAGCCGGTGTTTATTCTTGGGGATTTTTCCGTGCAACCTGCCGAAAAAGGGTGGACGATCACCGCAAACAGTAAGGAACTTACGACAGGAAGCTGGAAAGAACAGGGTCTTCCATTTTATTCGTGGGGAGTGACTTACAGCAGGGTGTTCAATATAGAGAAACCGGGGGGAACATATGAAATCGGATTGGGCGAATGGAAAGGCACTGTAGCTGAGGTTTTTATAAACGGCCAGCCGGCCAATATCATTGCATTCCCGCCTTATCGCACCGATGTGACAGGGTTCATAAAGCCCGGAGCCAACCGAATTGAGGTGAGAGTTACCGGTAGTCTTAAAAACCTGCTGGGCCCCCATCATAATAATCCCGCTCCGGGACTGGTCTCCCCGGGATCATGGAGAAATGTAAAAGTTTATCCTTCCGGCAGGGATTACCAGATGAAAGATTACGGGCTGATGGAAGAATTTGTACTGTTTCAGGGGATATAAGTCTTGAGGTCTTAACGCCCTGCGGGCTGTCTTTAAGTCGTAACGTCTTGCGGGCTGTCCTGCTCACTTCGTCCGATGTCTTATGGTCTTTTTTGACTTTAAGACGTCGCGCAGCGAAAGACTTTAAGACATCCTGTATTATTGGTCCAGATTTTTCGAATAGTTTACAGAAACCTGCTGCAGATGGCTTATAACCAACATACTTATTTAGAACTATTGCATCTTTGAAATTATTTTCTACTTTTGACCCTGTTTCTGGTCTTTGAATTATTTAACTGATCATTTAAAAGGGGGAAAGGGTGTGTTTAACAACACTTGTTCCCGAGTTTTAAACTTAAAAATTATCCTATGAGAAAATTTTTGATTTCTGTTCTCGGAACACTGATTACCGGTAGCATGTTTGCCGGCGGACTGGTTACCAATACCAATCAGAGTGCACTCTACACGCGCCTGCAAAGCCGAAATGCCTCAACAAGCATAGATGCTGTATATTATAACCCGGCAGGATTAACAAAGCTCGGAAATGGTTTTTTCCTTTCCATAAACAATCAGACAATCGGACAAACGAGATCTGTCCTCAATAACTACACTTATCTTAATGGTACCCCAAAAGATTATATCGGTAAAGTAAGTGCACCCTTGTTCCCAAGTGTATATGCTGCATTAAAGGCCGGTAAATTTGCCGTGTCGGTAGGAGTTAATCCGATCGGCGGCGGCGGTGGTGCTACATATGAGGATGGCCTGCCCTCTTTTGAGATGTCCATCTCCGATCTTGTTCCGCTGCTCATGAGCCAGGGAATACCTACAACGCAGTATTCAGCAGACATTTTCTTCGAGGGGACATCCATATATTTCGGTTACCAGGCCAATCTATCCTACGAAATAAATGATATGCTCTCTGTTGCGGCAGGCATCCGGTTCGTAACCGCAAAGAATACCTATAACGGGTATCTGAAAAGCATCATGGTCAATCCGACATATCCTGCATTTGGCGCAGCATACACAGGAGGAATGGTTCTTGCCAGTGGTTTCTTTACATCCGGGGCAACTACTCTTACTGGATTAGCAACAGGTGCCACTGCCTATTATTCAGGATTACAGCCGATTATTGATGGGGGTGGAGGATCAGTCCTTTTATCGAACGGTACCAATGTTGGCCTGACCACTCAGCAGGTTACACAGATTCAGCAGATAATGGGAGCTGCAGGACAGACGCCCACTGAGATCGGCACCGCAACTATAGGGTATGCACAGGCTGTTCTGGGTGTAGCTGCACCCGTATTTTCCACAAAAGCGACTGCGATGACAGGTTACGCTGCCGCAACACAGGATATAGAAGTGGAGGCCGAGCAGACCGGAACAGGTTTTTCGCCGATCCTAAGCCTGAATATTTCACCGGCCGACAACCTTAATATAGCATTAAGATATGAGTTCAAAACCAAACTTGAACTGACAACGAAGGTGTTTGACAATAAAGGAGGAGGAGTATTTACCGACGGTCAGAAGGTTATAGCCGACATGCCTGCTATGTTTGCTGCCGGTGTTGAATTCAGGCCAATAGACAGGCTCATGGTCACAGGAAGCATGAATATGTATTTTGACAAAAATGTTGATTATGACGGAAGTGAAACTCTGAATATCAACATGATCGACAAGAATTTCACCGAGTATGCCTTCGGGGCAGAGCTGGGTCTCACAAAAATGATCCGGGTGAGCGCCGGCTGGCTGGGCACCTTTACAGGTGTTAACGAAAACTATCAGAATGATCAGAGATACAGTCTGAATACACATTCCTTCGGAGCTGGTCTGGGCATCCGTATATTGCCCATGCTCGACCTTAATGTTGGCGGACAATATACATTATATAAGGAAGGTTCAAAAGGCTTTAACCATCTCCTGGGTATAATTCCGGTTCCTGTAACCGAAGTTTACAACAAGGATACCTGGGTTATTGGCGCAGGTCTTGATTTCTATTT
>DIKJ01000204.1:0-2168 GCA_002424525.1 Bacteroidales bacterium UBA5621
TTTATCAGGGTGCACCGCTCTTTCATCATAAACAAAAGCATGATACAGGCCATAAAGGAGAATTCACTCGACATCGTTATAGGAAATGCCGTTAAGAATGTTCCTGTTGGCAAATCATTCAAGGATGGCCTGCTTAACGATATCAACGTTATGGCCAGATAATATCTGATTCTTCTCATGCTTACAAACCGTCAGATTTTCCTTCAGCACATGGGGCAGACTTCTCCTGCACCAATGTTACTTGAGATCGTAAGGGCTGAAGGTATCTGTATGTACGGACCATCCGGCGTGAAATATATTGATCTTGTTTCGGGCGTTTCAGTGAGCAACACCGGTCATTGCCATCCTCACGTGGTAAAAGCCGTCAGGGAACAGACCGACGCCTATATGCACCTGATGGTCTATGGTGAAATGGTACAAAGCCCCCAGGTGAAATATGCCGAAAAACTTGCCGGAATGCTTCCTCCGGAATTGAACATGGTCTTTTTTGTCACCTCCGGCAGTGAGGCAGTGGAAGGGGCTTTGAAGCTCGCAAAAAGATACACAGGCAGAAGCCGGATTATCTCATTCCGGAACGCATACCACGGCAGCACCCACGGGGCCCTCAGCATTCAGGGTAGCGAATACTACAGAAATGCATTTCGTCCGCTGCTGCCCGATACGTTCCAGATACCATTCAATGATGTTGATTCCCTTGACATTATAGACAGGAAGACAGCCTGCGTGGTAATCGAGCCTGTCCAGAGCGAAGCTGGTGTCATTTTGCCGGAAAATGGCTTTCTGAACGCCGTCAGGGAGCGGTGTACCGAAACTGGCTCCATGCTTGTCTTTGATGAAATACAAACAGGCTTCGGCCGGACCGGCTCTATGTTTGCCATTGACAAATATGGGGTAGTCCCTGATATACTGATGCTTGCGAAGGCTCTGGGAGGAGGGATGCCACTCGGTGCATTCATCTCGTCCTCCAGGATCATGTCTGTGCTGATTTCAGATCCGCCCCTCGGTCATATCACTACTTTTGGCGGACATCCGGTATGCTGCGCTGCCGGACTCGCTTCGCTTGAAGTCATTATCAACGATAATCTTATCGGCTCGGTCCGGGAGAAATCAGAATTATTCAGAAGGGAACTTGTTCACCCGCTTATTAAAGAAGTGAGGGGAGATGGACTGCTTCTGGCTGTTGAACTTCCGGATCCTGAATTTGTATCACAGGCAGTATCAAAAGCTCCCGATTACGGTATCGTGCTGGATTATTTTCTGTTCCGCCCCTCAGCGTTCCGTATTGCGCCTCCGCTCATTATAACCTGTGAAGAGATCATTTATGCCTGTTCCCGTCTGAAAAAGTTGCTTGACAGCATTATGCCTAATCAAAATGACTGATGAAGATACCGGCACTCATAATATCAGTTTTTTTTCTGGTCCAGAATTCCAATGCAGCCATAAGTAACGATTCACTGGATGTATCAAGGAGACTGGAGGATCTTTTCTCAAGGCTGCACAAGAGCAGTGACGACGAGGCGAAGACAAGAATAAACGATTCTGTCAGGATGATCCTCAGCAGTTACGCGGCCTCAGACACACTCTTCAGCCACCGGTTTGACAACCTTCGTACCCTCGGTCAGATAACCTCTCCCGACTCCCTTCTGAAGATCCTGACCTGGAACCTCTTCCTGGGTGACGGGACCAATAAATACCATCTGTATATAATCAGGAGATCAAACGCTCAGGAGAAATGCAGGATATACGATCTTTCCGGACAGTTCAGGGAGGAACCGGTAAGGACCGACACTATCTATTCGGAATCAGACTGGTACGGAGCGTTGTACTATGAAGCAAAGCCCTTCAGCGATAAGGGCCGGACTGTTTATGTCCTGCTAGGTATCGATTTTGGCAACTCCTTCATAACAAGGAAAATGATAGAGGTGTTGAGTTTTAAGGATGATGGGTCGCTTGTTTTCGGGAAAGAATGGTTTGTCACGGACGAAATACGCAAGTCGAGGGTTCTGATTGAATATGGTTCGTCAGCTGTTGCCTCCATGCGTTTTGTTAATGATTCAACAATAGCTTTCGACCACCTGGTACCCGTTTCGCCGGAGCATAAAAATGACCGCAGGTATTACGTCCCCGATTATTCCTATGATGCCTGGATTTTTAAAAATGGCTTCTGG
>DIKJ01000204.1:2244-5458 GCA_002424525.1 Bacteroidales bacterium UBA5621
CTGGTTGACTGAAAATGAAAAATCTTAATTATTGCATATGCCAAAAAGCCTGAAGACCCATATTCTCTGTTTTGACGATCATAAAGCCCTGGTAACGACCGGCATTCTTGATGATGTCAGGAAACGGTTCTCAGATACATCGAGGTACATGGTGATCTCATTTGCCGACACCAATTCTTTCCTGAAGCACATGAGGGAGGAGAGGGACCGCGGTTACTGCAGGGTGGCTCTCCTCGGTGTGCGCGATTCTCAGGAACATTATGAAAATATAGATATGCTTACAATGGAGCTCAGGACCATTGACCCTGATACCGGACTCATACTTCTTATTCCGTGTGAAAAGACCGGCCAGATCAGGAAAATGATGAGGGTTGAAATCGATGGGTTTATACCGGGAAACGATAACGCTATCCTTCGTATTCACAATACAGTAAAACGTATTATCAGTGAGCACACTCTGGACATCTACCGCAGAAGAAGGAATATTTCATTATACGTTCTGTCCGGATTCCTGATCCTGTCAGCAGTGCTTCTCCTGATTTCCCGGTTCAGACTACCCGCCTATTTCTGAAAGCAAAGCAGCCAGAATTAGCAATCGTGTCCTGATCATTCTGACAAAAGTGACTATTTGTCAGTATAGTCCAAACGGCATATCTTTTGAAAGACCCGCTGTGTCATTATTGTCGAACACTTAAAACCAACCGTTATGCAGACAGGAAAAATTGGAGTAACAACAGATAACATATTCCCGATAATCAAGAAATTCCTCTATTCCGATCATGAGATCTTTCTAAGGGAACTTATTTCAAATGCGGTCGATGCCACACAGAAGCTGAAGACGATCTCTTCAGTCGGTGATTTTAAGGGTGAAGCCGGGGACCTGACCATCAGGGTTGTTGTCGATAAGAAGAAGAAAACCATTAAGGTATCCGACAGCGGTATCGGAATGACATCCGAAGAACTCGACAAATATCTTAACCAGATCGCCTTTTCCAGCGCCAACGATTTCCTCGACAAGTATAAAGATCAGACTAATGCCATTATCGGTCATTTCGGGCTGGGTTTCTACTCCTCATTCATGGTTTCAGATAAGGTTGAAGTAATAACTAAATCGTTTCAGGAAGGGGCTCCGGCTGTCAAATGGACCTGCGACGGAAGTCCGGAGTTCACTATTGAAGAGGTTCAGAAGGAGAACAGGGGCACCGATGTAATACTCTACCTGGATAAAGACTCGAAGGAGTTCCTGGAAGAGTCCAGAATCGAACAGTTGCTGAAGAAATACTGCAAGTTCCTTCCCGTTGCGATAGCCTTTGGAAAGGAGCAGGAGTGGAAGGACGGCAAATACGTCGATACCGGAAAGGACAAGATCATTAACAATACGAAACCTGCATGGACCGTCAAGCCAGCTGAACTGAAGGAGGAAGATTACAACAAGTTCTACCGCGAGCTCTATCCGGTTGGTGATGAGCCGCTCTTCAATATCCACCTGAATGTTGATTATCCTTTCAAACTGACAGGGATACTCTATTTCCCGAAAATCAAAAGTAATATCGAGATACAGAAGAACAAGATCCAGCTCTATTGCAACCAGGTTTTTGTGACCGATTCAGTAGAAGGAATTGTTCCCGATTTTCTTACTCTTCTGCATGGTGTAATTGATTCTCCCGACATTCCGCTGAATGTTTCGAGAAGCTATTTGCAGAGCGATTCGAATGTGAAAAAAATATCAGCGCATATAACAAAGAAAGTAGCCGACAGATTGAATGAGATCTTCAGGAATAACAGGGAGGAGTTTGAGAAAAAGTGGGATAATCTTAAGCTTTTCATCGATTATGGCATGATAACGGAGGAAAAATTCTATGAGAAGGCTGCAAAATTTGCGCTTCTAAAGAATACCGACGACAAATATTTCACATATGAGGAGTACGAAAAACTGATCAAAGAGAACCAGACCGATAAAAACAAATCCCTGGTTTATCTCTATTCAACCAATAAGACCGACCAGTTTACCTATATCGAAAAGGCGAAGAAAAAGGGCTATGATGTCCTTCTGCTTGAAGGACAGCTTGATGTACATCTGATCAATCATCTTGAAACCAAGTTCAAGGAATCACGCTTCGTAAGGGTCGACTCTGATGTAGTAGATAAACTTATACAGAAGGAAGAGGAAAAGGAGTCAAAACTTACCAGGGATCAGCAGGATGACCTTAGCAGTGTTTTCAATGTGAAGGTTAAGTCAAAGGAGATGTATAATGTTGTATTTGAAGCGCTTGACGAAAACGAAGCACCGGTGATCATAACCCAGTCGGAGTTCATGAGGCGGATGAAGGATATGTCGCATCTGGGAGGAGGCATGAACTTCTATGGTGAATTGCCCGATAGTTATAATCTGGTTCTGAACCCGAACCATAACCTTATTATCCGGATATCTGAAGATCTGCAGAAGCAGGAAGGGGAGAAACTTTCTGAGAATGATATCACCAGAAAGAAGCTTAAGGAAGAGGTTGATTTTATGGAGAAGGATCATTCAAAGAAAAAATCCGACGAGATAAGCCAGGTTGAAAAAGATGACCTTGAAAAACTCCGCAGAGAGCTCGAATCCGTTGAGAATGCAAGGAAAGAGATCCTCGAAAAATATGGATCTGCAAATAAGGTTGTCAAACAGTTGATTGACCTGGCCCTTCTGGCAAATAATATGCTGAAGGGAGAAGAGTTAAGCACGTTCGTAAAACGTAGCGTCAACTTGCTATAAGCTTCCGTACCCTGTGTCCTTCGCTTTGTGCTGTGTGACCTGTGCCTAAATCATCCTCCCTACCTCGGCCTTGATGTAGTCGATTGCTGCCCTGGTCGGTTCGGTCTGCAATTCCATAACCTTCTCCAGGAGCTTCCTGCTCAATTCAAGTCCTGGGGCTGCAGCCTTCATATCTTCAGCCTCGCTGTTAATGATCTTGATCATGTTCGACCTGGCGTTCCGGACGATTTCCCATGCCTGGGGGCTCATATAGATCTGCTGAGAAAGATTATGCTCAAACTCGCTCCGAATTGTTGTCAGCAGAGCAGAATGCAACTGACCCGCCGTCATGTCCGGGGAGCTGACCCTGAGAAGCAGTGATTCGAGCGATATCCTTTCAAGAAAAAGGATCACCCTTTCATAAGCCTGAAGTTTAATCGGAATTACTGTCCGGCTGTTCTGGAGGATAAGCTCCTGCTTCCT
>DIKJ01000224.1 GCA_002424525.1 Bacteroidales bacterium UBA5621
GGATCATAAAAGGTAAACAGAAAATATTTGACCGGCTCATCTTTTCCCGTCAGGGTAACCAGGTACTTGAAAACTGCAACAGCTCTGTCCGAAACAACACCTACAGGCTTGTACTGACAAGGAAAGATACTTTACTCTATAACCTTAATGATGATCCGGAACAAAAAAATAATATTTCTTCAACAGAAAAAGCAACAACGCTCTCCTTGCTGGATGAACTGGTCAGACATAATATGGATCTGATAACTAATTATCAGCCTGTTACAATGATTGAGGCGGGGTTTCCCGGAGAAAGGAGTTTTACCCTGCCTGTGCAGGATGCTTCCCTTTCGGGAAAGATAGGGTATTCAAGTATTCATCCTAACCAGTCGCATACCGAGAACTGGATACAGGAGGGGGATTCAATCTGGTGGACACTTTATATCCATTCAGCAGGATGTTATAGGGCTGAAATTCAGTATGGTTGCCCTGAAGATCGGGCAGGAAGTCTTTTCAGATTGAAATCAGTTACATCTGAAGTCGGTTTTATTATTGATGAACCGTTCGACTCACAAATCCTCCCTGACCGGGATTATGTAAAGAGAAGTGAATCTGTGGAAAGAACATGGAGATGGATGGATGCAGGTACCCTGGATCTCAATGCCGGTAATGAAAGGATAACTCTTGTTCTTGAAGGTCTTAAAAAGAGTGATGCGGGGCTGATAAAATCGGTGCGGCTTACAGCCGTTAATCCTGTGGCAGTGCCTCCATATCCGGCGAGTCAGGTGATCTCAGGTATCAGCATTGACTGGTCAACCCATCAGCGTCATGCCCTGGGAAGTGATAATTTTCAACTCACGTGGGCCGATGATAACCACCAGTATGGTATATGGGGCGACGGCGACGGATTTGCAGGAACAAGCGGTAAATACAGAGTTTCACTCGGGATTGCACGCATTGAAGGTGACCACGACAATTATAAGGGCTATGACAGGTACGGACATATCGAAAGTTCGGAACATGAGGCACTCATTAAAGGTAAAAGCTGGGGGATCATTTGTGTTAATGGCGTATTATATTCGTGGATCCATCCGGATAAACCCGGAGCCTGGGGAGACTGGGCATATCACCATACGGAATCCAGACTTTATATGTCGGAGGACAAAGGAGCCTCATGGCAGGCTGCGTCATGGGCATTAACGAAGGATGAAGGATTGGCAGGAGGTAATATACTGCAATTCGGGAAAAACTATTCCGGAGCCAGGGATAAATACGTTTATCATTATATGTCATCTCCCGAGATAATGCGTGATACTTCAGGAAATGAAACAGAGCTGATGGTGCCGGGAAAGATCTTCCTGGTAAGGGTCCCAAAGGATAAACTGATGATAAGGGATGCGTATAAGTTTTATTCAGCCAGGAAGAACGGGAAACCAGTATGGACCCGAGATATAACAAATAAAACACCTGTTTTTATTGATAATAACGGGGTTGGAACACCGATCGGAATAAGTTTTAACGCTGCTTTGAACAGATATATTCTGGCCACTCAGCATACAAAACCACACGCAGGTATGCTTGGAATATTTGAAGCACCCGAACCATGGGGACCCTGGTCAACGGTGACCTATTTATCTGAAGATACCTGGTTCGGGTATGACAACCCGGAAACAGTGCCTCGTAATTGCTTCTTCTGGTGCTTCCCGACAAAATGGATAAGTGAAGATGGACGGGCAGCAACCATGGTTTTTACCGGAGGCGGAAGGGGGAAGAATAATGACTCTTTTAATACGGTCAGGTTTATTTTTCCGGTACCCTGAATCTATCAGACTGTCATATACAGAACCATTTTTGATCTTTTCCGGCCAGTATGCAATCAAATGTACATGGGTGCCAGAATTAATTGTATTACCCTTATACAAACTTCCGTCTTCCTTAATACCGCCAGCTTGTAAGGTCCGTACCCGGAGGAGCTGTCTCTTTAATCCTTTGCAGGATTACCGGGACATACATCTCGTTATACCTGAGGCGGGAAAGATAATTCGGACGATCATGGTCGCCGTTCCAGCAATGCTCCGCACGATCGCCGTAATCAACCTCGCCTGCATAATAGGGATCGGTGGTGCTTTCAAGGAACTCTTCCATAAGATATACAGCGTTATTCAGGTAGTAATTATCCATATCGCCGCAATATATCCTGATCTTTCCTTTGAGCTTCGGCCCGAGTGTTTTCCAGTCGCGCTCAAGTATATACCTGAGGTCGTAATTTTCCCGCCAGCAGTCTGCCACTTCTTTATCGATCACGCCGGTTTTCTTATCCCATATTGGTTTGGGATATCCGTCTTCCCCCCGGGGCGAGAAAACGGCCTGCCAGATGTCCCACTGGTCGCCCGACCTGCTTTTGCTGCCCATCGCATTTTCCATATGGTTCTGCATCCTGACTGTTGAACTTACATTCCCGAGCCAGTCGCGCAAGCCGGGGCGCTCTATCCGGCCAAAAGGCCCATTAAGATAATACGCATTTTTATCTTCATATATATTAACCAGGCAATATGCCCTGAAGTCGATCGGATCGGGACAGGCTGCAAAACAGCCGTTATATTCGTCGGGATAAAAGACCTGCGCGGCCAGCGCTTCCCACCCTCCTGTTGAACCACCGTAAAGGAAGCGGGCCCATCCTTCGCCGATGCCCCTGAACCGTCTTTCTATTTCGGGTATCAGCTCATAGGTTATTGCATCGCCGTAGGGGCCAAGATTTTCGGAGTTTACCGCATATGAGTCATCATAATACGGATTTGCATGCTGGATCTCAATAATAAGCATTCTGGGGAAATCCTTCGAAATCCATTTCCTGTAAAAATCATATGCTGACTGCTGCTGGATAATATTATATCCCGATATACGGAATCTTTCACTGTAGTCAGGTTTCAGCGTTGTATCGGGAGGTTCGGTCCTGAAATTGCCGAAATCGGAAGGGAAATGACCGTGAAAAATACAGATCGGGTATCTTGCCTCAGGGTGATCATCGAATCCTTCAGGTACCAGTACATGGGCTCCGAGATGCATCGGCCTTCCCCAGAATTCAGAAAGAAGCTTACTCTCGATCTTTATGTGCTTTACATATCTGGTCTCTTCAGGTTCGGCAATCGGTGGGTTAATACCGTTCAGAATGATCCGGAAATTATTTTTTCCGTGTCTGTTAATTTCGATCCTGACCGGTTCACTGAACAGGTTCCCCGGAGCCCTTCTCCAGTTCTGCCCTTCACCCCGGTCCATGGGAAGTTTTACAGAATGTCCCGTGGCCAACCTGAAAGTTTCGTATTTATGCAGCACGGCCTGTAAATAATATTCTCCGGGAGGCATATCTGCCATTCTGTATAATGGAGCACCATCCTCATCTCCGTCAAAGATCACTGTTACTCCTTTTTTCCAGTCATTAACATCCATTCCGAAAACTTGTGCAGAACGGTAATCGATCCTTACAAGGTTCCTTGGTTCCGGACCGCTGCTGTCGGATATAATCAGCAGCAATCTTCCGTCGAATGTACCATCATGCAGTGTATCGGCTATTGTGACACTGAACTTAAATACCGGAATATTCTCTGTCTCTTTACAATTACATATTATCAATAAAATAATTGCAATTACCGGAAGCAGTACTTTATTTTTTTTTCTCATGCTGTAATTTTAATTATTGCTATTTTACCCTTACAGGAAGTTAAAGCCAGTGATGCCGGAGAAAACGGGGTAATAGTTTTATATTTCATGGATTATTATTAATTTGGATGATTATGCCGTTAAATAATTCTCAATTTATAAAAAAAAGATGAAAAAGAGGATTCAATCTGAGATTATTCCTGCGATAGGAACCCTTGTGCTGACAATTACCGGATGTTCAACGGAAAGAGTGGCTGAAAAGCCGAATATAGTTCTTATCATGGCCGATGACATGGGCTACTCCGATATAGGATGCTTCGGCTCTGAGATACGGACACCAAATCTTGACAGGCTGGCGGAACAGGGAATCCGCATGACGCAGTTTTACAACGCTTCCCGCAGCTGCCCTACAAGGGCATCCCTGCTTACAGGATTATACCAGCACCAGGCCGGAGTGGGCGATATGGTATCAGACCTGGGCTATCCTTCATACCAGGGTTATCTGAATGATCATTGCGTAACGCTTGCTGAAGCTCTTAAGCTTGCCGGTTATAATACTTATATGTCAGGCAAATGGCATGTGGGTGGAAGGCCTGAGGTACACCCGTTGAAACGTGGTTTCGAAAGATATTTTGGCCTCATTGACGGTGCCGGCAGCTATTTCGAGAGGAGAGCCTACAGAGTAAACCAGCAGCCTCCGCGCTGGATGCTCGACAGCATTGATTATGACCCGCCTGAAACTGGCTTTTATCTCACTGATGCAATAACCGACTATGCAATTTCATTTCTTCAAGATGGTCAGATTAACGGGAACCCCTTCTTCCTTTACCTTCCATACACTGCTCCTCACTGGCCTCTTCATGCGCTTCCGGAGGATATTGCCAGATACAGGGGAAAATATCTGAAAGGATGGGATACATTAAGGGAAGAAAGATACTGGCGTTTGATGGAAATGGGTATAATTGATGGATCAGTCAGGCTGTCACCAAGAGATGAAATGGCACCGGAATGGAATAATCTGTCAGACGAGGATAAGGATATGTGGGACCTCAGGATGGCGGTCTATGCAGCTATGATCGACAGAATGGATCAGAATATCGGAAAGGTTGTTAATTATCTTGAAGAAACAGGTAAATTGAAAAATACCCTGATTATTTTTCTGGCCGATAACGGAGGATGTCATGAGCCAATTAAAAACAGGGGTAATTATCTGCCTACAACAGCCGAAACAGGTACACGGGAATCATTTGACGCTTATGAATATCCCTGGGCCAATGCCAGCAACACCCCGTTCCGGATGTTCAAGCACTGGGTTCATGAAGGCGGGATTGCCTCTCCTTTTATCGCATTTTATCCGGGAATGATCAAAGGAGGTATAATATCACATCAACCCGGACATATTATCGATATAATGCCCACATTTATTGAGCTGGCCGGAGGTGTATACCCTAAAAACCATAACGGAAAAACCATAAAACCAACGGAAGGGATAAGCCTGGTTCCTGTTTTTAAAGGCAAAAGCCTACAAAGAGCAAACCCTCTTTTCTGGGAACATGAAGGCAACCGGGCTTTAAGGGACGGTGACTGGAAACTTGTTTCTGCATATGATTATTCTTCAAGGAAATTCAAAGAGTGGGAACTATATGATCTGAAAAATGACAGATCAGAGCTTACGGACCTTAGCGATAAACATCCTGATATAAAAAAGAGGATGATTGAAGAATATGATAAATGGGCCGATCGTGCGGGTGT
>DIKJ01000221.1:0-8452 GCA_002424525.1 Bacteroidales bacterium UBA5621
AAATTGTTAATCTGTCAA
Organism: Bacteroidales bacterium UBA5621; assembly: GCA_002424525.1. GTDB lineage: Bacteria > Bacteroidota > Bacteroidia > Bacteroidales > VadinHA17 > LD21. The sequence continues at coordinate 19 of DIKJ01000221.1, forward strand.
AGTAGAAATAGGGTGAGTACATCTACTTATTCCAAATATACTTCCAAGATAATATTAATTCTCATGGAATTGTGTGATCTTTGATTTGTGATGTGTGAGGTGTGAGGTAATTTGGGGTGTAAAATTAAAACTGGTAAATTTGGGAAAAAAAGGGATGGATAGCAATCATTTTTCACTCGATATAAACAGGAGCAACAAACTGACAAGAGTATTCCAGCTCCTTTTCGGTATTGTATGTCTTGTCGTTGCGGTATTCTGGCTCGTCTTTAACTTAAGGACTATGAAGGCAGAGATTACTCTCTGGATCACAATAATTTTCCTCGCAGGATTCGGTTATTACCAGATCATGGCCGGGCTGGGCAGGGCAGCGAAATTCATTGAGATCGGAAGAGATAAGATCACGCTCAAAAAGAGTTCCCTCCTCCCTCCTGTTGAGTTAAATGCCGGTGATATTGAAAAGATTGAACTGTTTACGCTGAGCATCATATTCCATTTAAATGCCGGAAAAAGTATCATCCTGAGGTTAGGAACCACTTTCACTGACAGGATAGGACCCATAAAGGACCACATCCTCAGATTTTCTGAGGTTAACGGAATAAGTGCGGAACTTAAAAATGATTTGTCCTGACCTTACTTCAGGACCATATCACCGAAATCCATGAACCAGTTCCAGTCTTTAAGGAGCATGTTATGAACACCGCTTCTGACATGATAAGCCATTCTCCTGCTTATGACCGGTTTGTCGAGCGGCGGCATTCTTTCAGGCACTCCTGTTCCTGTCTTGAAGAGATGGTATACGGGCGAGGCATGATAGAGCGACAGATATGAGCCCCGTGGGTCGGCCCAGAGATCGTCGCTTGCCGATGTCACATAAACTGCTCTGGGAGCGATAAGTGCAATCAGCATGTGCATATCCACCGGCAGGGCATCTTCATTATCCCCGAACTGTCTGTAATTAAGGCAGAACCAATGCGGGAAAGAAGAATTTATCCTTGAAATGGTCTCACCAAAACGGCGTCGCGCCAGTGCCGCACCGCCGCAACCCGATTCATTTGCCACGACCATTGCAAACCGTTCATCTTCTGCACCTGCCCACAGAGCGGTTTTACCGCCCCGGGAATGACCAACCACGGCTACCTTTGTCTCGTCAATATCTTCATCCTTTTCGAAATAGTCCATACAGCGGCTGGCACCCCAGGCCCATGCGGCTAATGTGCCCCAGGAATCTCCCCGGCGCTCTCCCCTGTCGAGAATCCCATGTATTCCGTTCTGAAAATCATCGAAGTTGTCGGGGTCGACATCGGCGTTACTGAATACGGCAATGCAGTAACCCCTTGCCACAACCTCCTCTGCAGGCCAGAACTCGCTTTTAACCTTCCGTTGAGGGTCCCAGTTGGCAGGGCCGCGGTTATCGATCAGTAAAAAAGCCGGTACCGGCTTCGGAACGTTATTCGGAACAAACAGTGTGAGCCTGATCGTCAGGGATTTTCCTTCTGAAGTTATAGTGATATCGACCTCCTTCAGTGTCGCTTCCCCTCCCATCGCGCCATCATCCTGGTTGACGGTGTTAAAGCTCATTTCATAAGGAGTATCGGGCACTCTGCCATACACGTTCTCCCTGAAGAGCTCAAGAATTTCATGCCTGCGCTCATTATTCCAGAGACGCCGGGTTTTCACCTTCCTTCCGTCGCTTGTCACGAGCGGGTCGGGAAGAATATATTCAGGAACTTTCTCCTCGTGGTAATTGAATTGAGGCTGATTTCCTGAAAGTCTTTCGACTGTTTCAGGAGATGCTTTCCAGCTTACCTCGGTAAGCACTCTTTTGTTCATGAAATAGTTTTCTCCTTCCCGGGTTTCGAAATCAGTGATTATCGGGCCGTATTTAACCCTGCAGATACCTCCCTTTGTGGAACGGATTGAAGCTGACGAGGCTATCCCGTCTTTCCATTCAATGTCAACAATAAAACCTCCGCGGGCAACAAGGCCCCTCACCCTTCCGTCTTTCCATACCGAGGGGAGGGCCGGCAGTAATTCAATATAATCCTGATGGCTCTGCAGAAGCATTTCGGCAATGCCTGCCGTTCCGCCAAAATTGCCGTCGATCTGGAAGGGAGGATGGCTGTCGAAAAGGTTTTTAAGTGTGGATTTCGCCAGCAGGGCCATTATATGTTCATAAGCGTCATCACCTCTCTGCAGTCGTGCATAGAAGTTAATGATCCACGCCCTGCTCCAGCCGGTATGTCCCCCGCCCTGGGAAAGCCGGCGTCCGATAGTTTTTCCGGCAGCTTCAAAAAGAGCCGGGGTCTGCGGGGTTATCTGAGCAAGTGGGTATAGACCAAGCAGATGGGACATATGTCTGTGTCCGGGCTCTACCTCTTCATAATCTTTTATCCACTCCTGTATTGTCCCGTCAGAAGAGATCTTGACGGGTGGCAGTTTTGCCTGTGCCTCCTTGATTTTCCCTATAAGCTCCTCATCTGTCCCAAGTAGTGTTGCTGCTTCAACGCAATAATCGAAAACAGCGTTTGCAGTCTGAATATCAATTGTAGCGGCATAAGTAAGCTGAGCGCTCTCATCAGTACCTGGCAGACGGTACCGGTTCTCCGGAGATGTGGAAGGGTTTGTAACCAGGTATCCCTCCGGCGAAGGGACAAGAAAACCCAGCAGGAATTGAGCTGAGCCCTTCAGCACCGGCCAGGCGACCTCCCTGAGGTACCTCATATCGCGCGTAAACAGAAAATGTTCATAGAGTGGAAAGGTCATCCATGGTCCGTTGGTCGGAGTAAGTCCCCAGACACCGTCAGCGACTCCTGTCCTGCCGAAAGGGTCGGTAAGATGATGCATCGTCCACCCATCTGTTCCGTACATTTCCCTCGCCGTCACACTTCCGGGAACAGTAAGCCGGCTTACAAAACCGGCAAGCACCTCCGACGTTTCAGGCAGGTTGCAGATTTCGGATGGCCAGTAGTTCATCTGAAGATTGATGTTTGTATGGAAGTCGGAATTCCAGGGAGCATTGAACTCCTTATTCCAAATGCCCTGCAGGTTGGCAGGAAGGACGGCAGGGTAACGAGAAGATCCCATCAGCAGATAACGGCCATAGGAGAAATAGAGAGCAACCAGCCCGTTGTCAGTTCCTCCTGCTTTTATCCTCGCGAGTCGCTCGTCAGTCGGCAGATAATTCAGTGTGTCGGGCCCGAGATCGAGCGAGACCCGCCTGAATATCTCACGATGTTCCGTCAGGTGGGCTTTGAGAAGTGACCGGAAGTCACTCTTTCTGATCCTGTTCAGGATGTCACTGCAGAGGGCGCCGGGATCAATGCCTTCATCAATATCGAGCTGATAAAGATTATAATTGGTTGCAGCAGTGAGTATTATCGTAATGCGTGAGGCATCTGCAACCCTGATCGCATTATCCCCTGCGGAGAGGCTCCCGCCCCTTACCGAGAATCTTGCTTCGGCGGCAAACTTCATGTGATCACCGCCTGGGCCACGCAAAGGATCATCTGCGTCGCGGATCTGTCCGCTGAGTATTATCCGCCCGTCGTCAGTCGCGGTTACAACAGCGTCCCTGGCGCGCACAAGCTCAAAAAGGGCATTGATGCGGCCGCCACCCATGCTCCTGATATCTATCACAATGGCATTGTCGGTAGCCGATGCAAATACTCTCTGGATGAATGTTTTCCCGTTTACCCTGAACCTGGTTTCTGCAATTCCCGATTCTATGTCAAGCGCCCTGCGATAGCCGGAATAATCGCTCTCCCACTGGTAGTTTATCCGAAGATCGCCCAGGGGCTGGTATGAACGGATCCTTGGCGGTGTTCCTATAAAATAAGCGGATGCAAGCTCCTCCGCCTTTCTGATCTCTCCGTCAAAAATTGCCTTTTGCAGGTCCGGAAGGTTTTTCAGGGCTGACGGGTTGTTATTGTTGATCTTTGATCCGGCCCAGATGCTCTCCTCATTAAGCTGGATAGATTCATTTACGGGATCTCCGAAAACCATTGCCCCGAGTCTCCCGTTTCCGACCGGGAGGGCCTCGTTCCAATCAGCCGCCGGCTCGTCGTACCAGAGTTCGTTTGCCGGGTCGCCGGATTTTTGCAGAGAGCAACCAGATATGACCAAAAGAAGAAAAGCAAGAGTAATAGCCCTGTTTGCCATTTTATTATTCTGTATTAATGATTAAAGGGTACAATTATAAACAAAAGAAATTTACGCACAACTCCGGCTAATTTAATGTAATTTTACAATAATGAAGATTAATTATGGGTCCGCTGTTTCTCAAATACGACAGGTATATTGAATGCAGGCTATGTCCTCACATGTGCAAGATTGCACAGGGAAAGAGAGGTATCTGCGGAGTCAGAAAAAACACCGGAGATGAGATTGAGCTGTTAACATACGGAGTTGTATCAGGCTATTCCCTTGATCCTGTTGAAAAGAAGCCGTTATACCATTTTTTTCCCGGAAGCAATGTCCTCTCCATCGGCTCTTATGGTTGTAACATGAGATGTGACTTCTGCCAGAACTGGCATATCTCACAGAAGAGTGCTGAAGATTTTTCCCGCAACACCACACCTGATCTGCTGGCCGATGAAGCAGTTTCATCAGGTAATAACCTGGGACTGGCATTCACCTACAATGAGCCGGTTATATGGTTCGAGTTTATCAGGGATACAGCGCTGAAAATAAAGGGAAAAGGGTTGTTCACCGTCCTTGTAAGCAACGGATATGTGAATAAAGATCCTCTGGATGAGATCATTGGGTTTACAGATGCTTTTAACATCGATCTCAAGGCGTTCAATAACGATTTCTATAAAAGGCTTACCGGTGCTGAAATTGAACCTGTTAAGAACACGTTAAAGCAGATCGCAACATCAGGAAAGCATCTTGAAATAACCACGCTGATCATACCCGGCCGGAACGACAGCCTGCAGGAAATGACGGAACAAGCCCTTTGGATAGCGGGCGAGCTGGGGAAAGATACTCCGCTGCATCTGAGCAGGTACTTTCCAACCTACAGGAGGGATGATCCTCCAACTTCCGGAAAAGCGCTAACCGCTCTCTACGAGACAGCTTCGGCTCATCTCGATTATGTATACATGGGAAATATCAATTCTGATGCCGGCCATGACACAAAATGCAAAAACTGCGGCACCATAGTGACAAAAAGATCGGGTTACAGCACGGACTTGTTAAACCTTGATAATGAAGGAAGTTGCATCAGTTGCGGCAGCAGAGTCTACAGGTATTTCACGCTTTCTTCCCGGAAATTGCGCTGAGTCTAACGAAGAGCTTATCCATACCGGTGACGAGGTCTGTTTTTACCTGCTGAAAATGCGCTTTTCTGTTGCCTGATCCGTCATCCTTCGCCGGATTGTTCACCCTGCTGATGAGATCGTTTCTCAGAGTGACAGCTTCTGATATGATTCCTGACACTTCATCTGCCTTGTTTTCGGGGTGGAGTCCTCCATACGCAAAGCAATCGGAGATCAATTCAAATACCAGTAAATCAATATCTTTTTTAAGTCTTCTTACGCTAGCCATAGCCTGAATTTAAATATGAGGTACAAAGATAACAAAACACGGGAACTTTAAACTATTGACGATCAGTATTTGAGATAAAGCGCTGGATACTCTCCTCTGCCCTGATCATATAGAGATGCCTCAGATTTTCAATAACCGGGAGCCCGGCTTTAAAGAAGATGTCGCCGATACAGCAGAATGGAAGCACAACCGGAGAAGTGCCGGTCATGAAAACAGCGTCGTAGGATCCGATATCTTTCACCCTGACGCAATCGAACCTGACTTCCTGGCCGGTCTCCCTGCAGATCGCGAGAATATGTTTCCTGGTAATTCCGTTAAGGATCCTGTTATCCGGAGCAGTTACAAGAATGTCATCCTTAAGGAAGAAGATGTTTGAGCGGCTCCCCTCAGTGATGCATTCATCCTGATTAACCAGCAGTGCTTCATAACCGCCCTCCAGTATGAGCTTGTGAAAAATAGATGAACGCAGCTTGTGATTTATCACTTTCGATTCCGGATCCTTGCGCTCAGCATAGTACAGAATACCCTTGACCCCCTTCCTGTATTGCTCTTCATCAGGATAGACAGGTTCAATAAAATAGACCAGATAATTGTTCCTGCCGTTGTTGTAATTAAAAACTATCTTGAGGTTGATCTCTTTTCTCCTTTCCGTTCTCGCCAGTCTGATAATATCCTTCCTTATTGTTTCGATGCTTGCAAGACTCTTTTTGTGCATCATTTTCAGACTGCTTTCAAGACGTTCCATATGGTCATGGAAGAAAACCGGGCTTCCCTTTGCCATCCTGATAACTTCGTATACCGAATCGCCTTCGTAGACGTATTTATTGTCAAAGGTGTCGCGGGGCAGTATCGCTCCGTCGAGGATAAATTTTTTTCCGTAGCATTCGTTCATGTCAGGAGGTTTAATAAACAAATTTAAGAACATTAAAGGAGAGTACCAGCAAAACTGATTATATTCGTAATGGTTATCAGAAAGGATGTCGACGCAGATGTATGCAATTATTGATATTGAGACGACCGGGGGAAGCGCAAGGCTTGAAAAGATAACGGAGATAGCTGTTTACCAGCATGATGGTGAGAAGATCACCGGTGAGTTCTCCACTCTGATTAATCCTGAAAGGAATATCCCTTACTTCATAACGAACCTTACGGGCATCACAAATGAGATGGTTGAGAACGCCCCGAAATTCTATGAAGTGGCAAGGGAAATAATCGAGCTGACAAAAGGAAGGACATTTGTTGCTCACAATGCACGGTTCGACTATTCATTCATCCGGGAGGAGTTTAAGTCTCTCGGCTTTAACTACAGGAGGAGCCTTCTTGACACTATTGCTCTGAGCAGGAGGTTGTTTCCCGGTCACAGATCATACAGTCTGGGCAACCTGTGCAAGGATCTCAGCATCCGGATCAACGGACGCCACAGGGCTGCCGGAGATGCACTTGCCACTGTGAGGCTTCTTGAGATACTCATTGAGAAGGACGCTGAGATCAACGGACCCCGGTCGAACCTTATCAGGAACACCCGAATCTCAAAGCTGAATCCGGGACTCGACCTTTCAAAGATCAGCGATATTCCTGATGAGCCGGGCATCTACTATTTCTACAACGAAAAGGGTGATCTTATCTATATTGGAAAGAGCAGGAACCTGCGGCAAAGGGTGTCGACGCACCTGTCAAATAACTCAACAAACCGTTCGATGGAGATCCGTGATCAAATCGCTGACATCGACTGGGAGCTTACCGGTAGTGAGCTGGTCGCCTTTCTGAAGGAATCCGCTGAAATAAAAAGGAACAAACCCTTGTATAACAGGGCTCAGCGGAGAACGGGATTCAACTGGGGAATTTTCAGCTTTACCGATACCGGTAATTATATTAATTTCCGCTATGGACCTACTAATCAGGATGATCCTCCCCTTTCTGTGTTCACCTCGAAAGAGAGGGCTAAATCCAGACTGATATCACTTCTTGAACACTACGGGCTGTGCCAGAAGCTTACCGGCCTGTATGAATGTGATGGTCCCTGTTTTCATTTTCAGGTCGGGATATGCCGGGGGGCCTGCTGCGGAGCCGAGCCGCCGTCAGAATATAATGAAAGAGCAAAAAAAGCATACGATGAGTTCATCTTCTCACGCAGCAACTTTTTCATTATCGACAAGGGGAGGGACCCGGAGGAGAGATGTGCAGTTAAAATTCTCAATGGGAAATATGCCGGGTACGGATATTTCAATATCAGCGAGATGGGATTCGGGCTCTCGGCCGTGCATGACTGCATTGAACCGGCGAAAGATAACCGTGATATACAGGTAATTATAAAACAGTATCTAAGGAGTTACCGGGTTGAAAAGATCATCGATTTCTGACTATAAACAGATAACAACTACCCAAAACCGCGCAATATGGCTCTATTTACCAGAACAACTAAGAATGTGATTTTAAAAATCGAGGAATTCTTTGATACCATCGATCTTGGCCTTCTGGTTTTCAGGGAAGGGATCAAATCGTTCCTTCACAAGGACATGGACGCTTTTGAAAGACACCTTAAGAAGATCGAGTCGCTCGAGAGTACCGCCGACATGCTTCAGCGGTCGATTGAAAACGAAATGATCACACATTCAATCCTGCCACAGCACAGGGTGGAGGTAAGTTCACTTATTGATCAGCTTGATGAGATTATTGACTCGATCAAAGCATCACTTAACGAATTCGGGATAGAAATGCCTGAGATACCCCCATCTCTAAATAATAATTTCCTGAGTCTTACCGAAGCCTCCATCTCTGCGGCAGAAGAGCTTATCCCTGCAGCCAGGGCTTACTTCAAGGCACCTCACACGGTAAGGGATAAACTCTTAAGAGTCTATTATTTTGAAAGTGAGACTGATACAATCTCCAG
>DIKJ01000221.1:8829-9860 GCA_002424525.1 Bacteroidales bacterium UBA5621
GCGATCATTGCATCTCTCTTTGTTATCCTCGGAGCAGTCATACAGGGTGCAGGCACATCAGGCACACTGGGAAGGCTGGGGGCAGTAAACGCACTGGGAGGATCATTCACGGTCGCCCTTGCCGCTGCCGTCACCGTTTATCTTATGACGAAGTTTGCTCTGCCGGTTTCAACAACGCAGGCTATTGTCGGTGCGATAATAGGATGGAACTTTTTCACAGGCAACCCGACTGACGGGAAAACACTTACTCAGATTGTGTCGACGTGGATATCGGGACCGATCCTCGGGGCCGTTTTTGCCATTCTGCTTTACATCCTTCTTAAGAAGATAAAAAGAAGCGCGCAGATACACCTGGTTCTTTTCGAATCATATATAAAGACAGGACTTATAGTTGCCGGCGCTTTTGGGGCATACAGCCTTGGTGCTAACAACATTGCCAATGTAATGGGTGTCTTTATCCCCGCCTTCAACCTGCACGAACTCAATCTGGGCCTGTTCAGTCTGTCGTCGTCGCAGCAGCTTTTTCTGCTTGGAGGACTGGCAATTGCCGCAGGCATCCTGACCTATTCCAGAAGGGTTATGGAGACTGTCGGAACAGGTATTATGGAACTCTCCTCCGAGGCTGCACTTGTAACAGTACTGTCGCAGGCCCTGGTCTTATTCATCTTTTCATCCTCATGGCTCTCTTCCCTGTCTGTAAGGGCGGGCCTCCCTCCCATTCCCATGGTGCCCGTCTCAGCCTCGCAGGTAATAATAGGAAGTGTTATCGGAATAGGGTTATACAAGGGTGCGAGGAACATTAATTTCAGGATACTGGGAGAGATTGCTGCCGGATGGCTGGCCACACCTGTCCTCTCTGGTCTGCTGGCTTTCTTCTCCCTGTTCTTAATTAAGAACATCTTCGGGATCGATGTAGGCTCAAAGGCGGAGGTCACCGCACTCCCTTCCCCTGCCGGTCAGGTGATGGTGCCTGCCGATCCCGGACTTTCGGGTATCCTGCATTACCTCCTTCTGGGGCTTATTGTGACCGG
>DIKJ01000052.1 GCA_002424525.1 Bacteroidales bacterium UBA5621
TGGCACTGAAGGATCCGGAAGGTGCTCCGGATATATTAGCTGCCCAGCGAACCCGCATCACCGGGAATGACAGGTTGCAGCGTTTCGACTTCGTGATTCCGTCGGTCTCGGCTGACCCGGTCGTGCGGGATGCCTTCTTTGAGAGCCTGAGCGATGCGGCAAACCGCGAACACGAGCCCTGGGTGCTCGAGGCGTTGGGGTACCTGCACCATCCCTTGGTGGCGCAAAGGGCAGAACACTATATCCTGCCCTCACTGGAACTGCTTGAGGAGCTTAAGAAAACCGGTGATATCTTCTTCCCCGGGGGCTGGATCTCCTCCACCCTGGCAGGCCACCATTCGGCAGAAGCCCTGCTGACAGTTGAAAAATTCTTCGAAGCACACCCGGGTTATCCGCAAGACCTGAGACTGAAAATTCTTCAGGCGGCGGATTATCTGGTCAGGCAGCAGTGAGAAATTAAGAATTAAGAATTATGAATTAAGAATCAGGCAGTTAGATCTCAGTCGGCAATCCTCTGTCGGCAGTCGTCAGTCATTTATTGAGTCTGCAGGCTGGTGACTGAAGACTGGTGACTGGCGACTGAGGATAAGGACCTTCAGACTTCAGACCTTCAGACCTTCAGACCATAGTGGAAACCAGGCATTAGTGAAATAATTTTTTTACTTTTATAATCGCAAATCGACAATCGACAATCTTAAATCCCTATGGGTATTCTACGGGTCCTGGTATGCATATTTTGCCCTCCCCTTGCTGTAATTGACAAGGGCTGCGGCTCCGTACTCATCATCTTCCTCCTCACCCTCTGCGGATGGGTTCCCGGAGTCATAGGCGCACTCATAATCAATAACAAAAGGTAATCCTGACCTCCCGGGTGATCTTGATGAACTTATCCCGGATCCCGTCAGGATGGTATCATCACCACCCTTTTACATTTATATTTAAACCTTAAAGTGTTGACATCACCGGGTGCTTTAAAATTGTTTTTACTGAGCTCCCGGTATCTCTGCCAGGTCACCGAGGAGAAATAAAATGACTTAACGTCTGACTCGACAATCGGGTACGACGATTGAACAATCCTAATCGCATCCGGTAACAACTCAGCCCCCTGGATGGCTGTTTGGTATACCGCTTCAACATAATCGAAATGATCAGGCAGCTGGGTTCTTCCCTGGATAATTACGATCCCGGTATCAAGAGTTTTATCAATGAAATGAACTGTAGCTCCTATGTATTCATTCAGGCCGTAATACATGGACCAGAAGGTGGAAGATATGCCACGGATCTCAGGGGCAATCCCGTGATGTATGTTCAGCGTTCCAAGTGGAGGTATGGAAAAAATGTTTGTTTTCAATATTCCCGCACCACATTGAAACAACAGATCGGGTTTAAGGGCCTTTATAACGCTTTCTGTTTCCGCACCGTTAACGCTCCTTACAAATATCTTCCTGATGTGTTTGTCAAACTCGCGGGGTATATGTCTGCCAATCTTCTTCTCCCCCCACCTGCGGGCCGAATACCAACCGGGATTCTGAAGCAGAAGAGTGAGAATAATTTCCTTGACCAGATTCCTGAGCTTACCGATAACAAAACTGTACCTGTTGTCATAAAGAACATATGTGAACTCATAATCCGGAAATGCATTGATGAGTCTGGAGATATTCAGCCTGTTAACGCTCCCCGGATAACGACTTGAAAAAAGGACAACCTTCATCTCAGAAACCGTGTTTAATGAACGCCTTGTTCAGTGAAAAAGCAATTGTTTCAAATGTAGTGGTGGCTGATACACCCCAGCGGTTGAGAATATTCTCATCGTTTTGATCGCTTGCACATCGGTAGTCTACTGCCAGAAGTCCTTTATACCCGGATTCATATGCAATTTTCTTAATATTTTCATTATAAGAACCATCCGGAAATGAAATGAATTCTATCTCATTTTGTGTAATCTCAGATAAGATGCTCCGAGAGCGCACCATCTCCTTTCTTGCCTCCTCTTCTGAAATATTGGCCAGATTATAGTGAAGATGACCATGTGAGCCAATTGTCACCAGTTCTGACTCTGACAACTTCCTGATTTGTTCCCTGTTCATCAGCTTCCAGTATTCAGCGGGTAAGTCGCGGATCTTAGTCCCCATGCCGGACTGTGACAGCAGTCCGTTCAGAATCTCGTCTCGTTCATTGTACATCAGTCCTTTCACGGCCTCAAATATGCTGAGATTGCTTTCAGGGTCTACCATATCAAACTTCCCCCGTTTAACAAACTTCCGGCCTTTTATCTCAAGGGACTCACCTTCGGTAAAGTATCGAAGAAACGCAAGGATATCAGACCACATCATGTACTCTTCATTTTGGGCACAGATTCCGGATACAAAAAAAGTAGTTGGGATTCTGTATTTTTCGATTACGGGCAATGCGACCAGGAGATTATTCAGATATCCGTCATCAAATGAGACGGTAAGAGTTTTCCTGTCAGGTCGGAGGCCCTGCCTCTGTAGTTCGAAAGCTTCAGCCAGGGATATTATGTTGAAATTCTTGCTGATATACCTCATGTGCTGATCGAACTGTCCCCTGGCAATATGCCTGGGAAAAACCATGGTAGAGTCATTGCCCACCACTCCGTGATAAAAGATATTGAGAACCTTCCTGCGTGTTGCCAGATGATATACTTTCTCAACCTGCATTTGTACCAGGGATGGCAGCAGGTATTTTTTTATTAATCCTCTCATTCGGAACTCACCTCCGGGGTATCCAGCTGTATTCAATGGATATAGTTTTTCTGATTAACTCATCACAAATGTAACGACAAACGGCTAAACTATAGTCATCAAGTATTCCGAACCGGCATTTTGATAAAGTTACCCTAAACACAACCTTAACAGGGCGGCAGTATGCGCCGTGCCTGATAGTATTAATCCGGCCCTGCATAAGGAGTTTCATTATTAAACATCACATCCTTACGTTCACCCTCAATCTCGTCATTTTTAATTAATTTTGCTCAATTCAAAAGGGTGCTTCAACTTTAATCGGGCCCATTTGTTGAGTTTGTGTACCCATTGAAGGAAAAGGATATGGAAAACGATCAGGATAAGGTACTCGACGAGGTAACATCAGGTGAATACAAATACGGTTTTGTAACCGATATCGAGACCGATGTCATCCCGAAAGGACTGAGTGAAGATGTTGTCAGGCTCATCTCTTCCAAGAAGGAGGAGCCTGAGTGGATGCTCGAGTTCCGCCTTAAGGCATTCCGCCACTGGCAGACGATGAAGATGCCGGCATGGGCCAACCTCAAAATCCCTGAGATTAACTACCAGGAAATTATCTTTTACGCTGCCCCGATGCAGAAACCGGCCCCGGGCAGCCTCAGCGAGGTCGACCCTGAGCTGCTTAAGACATTTGACAAGCTTGGAATACCGCTCGGCGAGCAAAAACGCCTCACCGGTGTTGCCGTTGATGCAGTGATGGACTCGATATCAGTGAAGACCACCTTCCGTGAGACCCTGGCAGAGATGGGCATCATCTTCTGCTCCTTCTCCGAGGCGGTGAGAGAACACCCTTCGCTGGTGCAGAAGTACCTCGCGTCAGTTGTGCCCTACACAGACAACTTCTTCGCAACGCTCAACTCGGCAGTCTTCTCTGACGGTTCGTTCTGCTACATACCCAAGGGGGTCAGATGCCCGATGGAGCTGTCGACCTATTTCCGCATCAATGCCTCCAACACCGGGCAGTTTGAACGGACACTCCTGATAGCCGATGAGGAGGCCTATGTGAGCTACCTCGAGGGATGCACGGCCCCCATGCGCGACGAGAACCAGCTGCATGCAGCAGTGGTTGAGATAATCGCGGAACGGGGCGCCGAGGTTAAATACGCCACCGTGCAGAACTGGTACCCGGGCGACAAGGAGGGTAAGGGCGGGATTTTCAATTTCGTCACCAAACGCGGGATATGCAAGGGCGACGACTCAAAAATATCATGGACGCAGGTAG
>DIKJ01000041.1 GCA_002424525.1 Bacteroidales bacterium UBA5621
AGCTGCTTCCGGATCCTTCCGGGCTTTTTCCGGGTTGTTTCTTTGTACCGTATTTCTTGTAGAGTCTCAGACCTGCAACAAGGAATACCGATGCCAACAGAATAATTTCAGTCGTTTTCATAAACCAGGGATATTTTAATTTGCCATTCGGAGCCTCAGCTTCGAGGCAGACATGACTTCAAATATAATACTAATCCTGCGAAACAAATTCTCTTTCCGGAAAAATGCTTAATCAGGGTATCAGACTGGTTTCCTGATTTAATTGGGTAAATCTTTGAGTTTTATTAAATATTTCAATATTTTCGTACTCTGAAAATTACGCGGTGTGCAATGGTGCATTGTCCCGTTTGAGATCTGAACTGTTAAAGGATTGATTATGATTGAAGAAAATCCGAATGCCCGTGTTCAGGACGAACACGACGGAGCGGAAGACACCGCTGCCGGTACGAATGAAAGACCTGACGCTGAAAAGGCTGAAGAGACTGAGGAAGCTGAAGAAGCTGTAAAAGCTGAGTTGCCGGAAGTTCCGGCTCCTGAAGAGATCGAGCTTCCTCCTGTAGACTACTCGGGGTTCTCAAAACAGGAGCTGGTTGAAACCCTGGCTCTGATAATTGACAACAGACCCCCCGCAGAGATCTGCGATGATGTCGAGCGGATTAAGACCTACTTTCACCAGAAGCTTCGTCAGGAAGCAGATGAGAGGAAGAACAAATTCCTTGAGACAGGAGGAAAGCCTGAAGATTATAAATCGTGGGTGGACCCGGCGGAATACAAGGTAAAAAGCCTTCTGGAACGGTACAGGGAAAAAAGAAAGGATTTAAGTAAGATCCAGGAGACCGAAAAACACGAAAATCTTAAGAAAAAATATAATATAATTGACAAGATCAAAGACCTTGTCAACCGCGAGGAGTCGATCAACAAAACATTCCAGGAGTTTCGTACCCTGCAGAACGAATGGCATTCTACCGGAGTGGTGCCCCAGTCATCCCTGAAGGACCTCTGGGAAAACTACCACCATAATGTTGAGATATTCTACGATTATATCAAGATTAATAAAGAGTTAAGGGACCTTGATCTTAAAAAGAACCTCGAAGCCAAGATAGTGCTGTGCGAAAAGGCAGAGGAACTTTTACTGGAACCAAACCCGGTAAATGCATTCAAGGTTCTCCAGGATTTTCATGATCAGTGGCGTGAAATAGGACCGGTGCCTCCGGAATCAAAAAACGAGATATGGGAAAGGTTCAGGGAAGCCACAACACAGGTCAATAAAAGGCATCACGAATATTTTGAGAAACAGAAAGACGACCAGAGGAAAAACCTCGATGCAAAAGTTGCTCTCTGCGAACAGGTGGAAGCTATTAACCTGCTTGAAATCAAAAATTTCAGGGATTTTGATGAAAGAGCCGATAAAATCGTTGCCCTTCAGAAGATGTGGCGCACCCTTGGTTTTGCACCTAAGAAGCAAAATAATAGAGTCTACCAGAGGTTTCGGGACGCATGCGATGCATTCTTTGAAAGAAAAAGAAGTTTTTATGCTGATAATAAGGAGATCCAGCAGAATAACCTCCAGCTGAAAACAGAGCTCTGCATACAGGCTGAAGCTCTTCAGGATAGTGCCGACTGGAAAACGACCTCAGATGCGCTTATTAAACTGCAGAAAGAGTGGAAGGAGATAGGTCCCGTTCCGAGAAAACAATCGGAGAAGACCTGGAAACGGTTCAGAAAAGCATGCGACCACTTCTTTAACCGGAAAACCGAATATTTTGCCAGTCTCGATACATCGTATGAAGATAATCTTGGTGCGAAACTGAAAATCATTGAAGAACTGGAAAAATTCGAAGGCGGAAATGATGTTCAGTCTGCTTTTGAAAAGCTGAAGGAACTGCAGAGGAAATGGACGGAGATAGGTTATGTGCCTTTCAATATGAAGGACGAAATAACCAACAGGTACAGGAATGCGATCAATAAACAGTTCGACAGGCTTAAGATCGGCGACGAGGATAAAAGCATCCTCAAATACAGGACCAAACTCGACAGCCTTAAAACAAGTCCGAAAGCTTCGAGGAAGGTGCGCAACGAAAGAGATAAATTCTTTACGAAGATCAAACAGCTCGAGTCTGATATCGTGCTCTGGGAAAACAATATTGGATTTTTTACCAAATCACCCAACGCCGATGCCATGATCAGAGAGGTTGAAGAGAAAATTGAAAATGCCAGGCGGATGATCAAGACACTCGAGGAAAAGGTGAAAATGATCGACCAGTCGGGCCTGGATGATTAATTAATCTAAGTTGCTAGTTACTTGTTACTAGTTGCTTTCCGCCTTCCAAAGGAGGTTTCGGCGGGTAAAAGTTGCTGGTTGATTGAAAATAAAAAGTTTTCCGGAGTTGGCAGACGTTAAGTATATATTTGTTACAGGCGGGGTTACATCTTCCCTCGGGAAAGGAATTATTTCCGCTTCCCTGGCAAAACTCTTGCAGTCGAGAGGATATTCAGTCACAATACAAAAGCTCGACCCATATATAAATGTTGATCCGGGAACACTCAACCCTTATGAGCACGGGGAATGCTACGTGACCCTCGACGGAGCGGAGACCGATCTTGACCTGGGTCACTATGAAAGATTCCTCAATGTTCCTACAAGCCAGGCCAATAATGTTACAACAGGCAGGATTTACCAGTCTGTAATCAACAAGGAAAGAAGAGGGGACTATCTGGGTAAAACAGTTCAGGTGATCCCCCATATTACCGACGAGATAAAACGGAGGATAAAACTTGTAAGCTCCGGAAACAAATTCGAGATTGTGATTACCGAGATTGGCGGCACCGTCGGAGACATAGAATCACTGCCATATATAGAATCTGTAAGACAGATCAAATGGGAACTTGGTCCGCGGAACTGTCTCGTCATTCACTTAACCCTGGTGCCTTACCTTTCAGCCTCGGGAGAATTGAAGACAAAACCGACCCAGCACTCCGTCAAAGCCCTCCTCGAAGCCGGAATCCAGCCCGATATACTTGTCCTGAGAACGGAAAGAAACATAACACAGGATATAAAAAGGAAAGTCGCTCTTTTTTGTAATGTCGGAGAGGACGCTGTTGTAGAATCAGTAGATGTTTCCACAATATATGAGGTTCCGGTGCGGATGCTTGAGCAAAAACTCGATCAGACCGTGCTCGCGAAACTTGACCTCCCGGCAGGAGATGAACCACTGATGACAGACTGGAGAGAATTCCTCAGAAAGCTTAAGAATCCGAAACATTTTATTACCGTCGGGCTGGTTGGCAAGTATGTGGAGCTTCCCGATGCCTACAAATCCATAGCTGAATCATTTGTCCACAGCGGCGCAATGAACGAATGTGAGATCAGCGTAAAATACATCCATTCGGAAGTGATCAGCGAAAATAATGTCGGGGAATATCTGGCCGGACTCGATGGGATCCTGGTGGCTCCCGGATTCGGATCCCGCGGGATTGAAGGCAAGATCCTCACAGCACAGTACGCCAGGGAGAATAATATTCCCTTCTTTGGCATCTGCCTGGGGATGCAATGCGCTGTAATCGAGTTTGCCAGAAATGTCCTGAAATTCGAAGGCGCACATTCCACTGAAATGAATCATAAAACACCGTACCCTGTTATTGATCTTATGGAGGAACAGAAAACCGTTACAAATAAAGGGGGCACCATGAGGCTTGGCGGTTATAAATGCTCTCTCAGAGATGATTCCATGGTATTCAGGTTCTATGGCCGCACAGAGATCGTCGAGAGACACCGGCACCGGTATGAGTTCAATAACAGGTATATGGATGATTTTGTTAACAGCGGCATGAAGCCCGTCGGAATAAATCCTGAATCCGGCCTTGTGGAAATAGTCGAAATACCCACTCATAAATGGTTTGTGGGAGTCCAGTTTCATCCCGAGTACAGCAGCACAGTCGTACAACCACACCCTCTATTTGTAAATTTTATTAAAGCATGTATTGAAAAATAAGCTATGGACAGAAACACAATAACAGGCATCATTTTAATCTTCGCTATATTCATCGGATTTAGTGTCTATAATAACAGGAGCCATAATAAGTCATTTGAAAAGGTCATAAAGGTTGCTGATTCGTTGTATGCCAGGGGTGAAATGGAAAATGCCAGGGCGGAATATATCAATGCCCTGAGGTTTAAAGCCAACAGCCCGGAAGCAATTGCCAGAGTTAACGAAATCAACCAGCTCCTCGGGTTTGTTCCGCCGGCACAGCCCGGCGAAACACCGGTTAAGGAGGTGGTGGCTGAAAAAACACAGGAGAAAATTGAACCTGAAATTCCCTCCGCCGCGATTAACCAATATGGTGCTTTTTCAGAAGCAGCAACCGGCGATAACGATTTTATAACACTCGAAAACAGCAAGATTGAATTGAAAATCTCACTCAGGGGCGGAAGGGTCTATTCCGCACGCCTGAAGGAATATACCACTTACAACTCCCTTCCCCTCTATCTGTTTTCCGGCGATTCGACTGTCTTTGGTTTCAATTTCTTTACTGCCGACAACCGGGCAATCCAGACAAACAACCTTTATTTTACTCCTGTCGCAGAGAGGAAAAGATATGTTGCTGAAAGGGAGCCTCAAAGTGTCGTCCTGCGACTAAAGGCCGGAGAAGACCGATACATTGAATACAAATACACACTGGCACCTGACAGGTACATGGTTGATTTCGACGTGACTTTCAGATCCATGGAGAGCATTGTCGCTCCTAACCTGAACAGCATGACACTCGACTGGCGGATGTACATACCGCAACAGGAAAAAGGAAGGCAGAATGAAGATAATTATACGACCATCCAGTATAAATACTTTCAGGACGAGGTGGACGGCTTCAGGCTAAGATCCAACAAGGAGACCGAAAAGACAGATATTACAACCAAACTCAGCTGGGTCGCATTTCAGGGCCAGTTTTTTTCAACTGTGCTGATAACTAACGATTTTTTTCTTAACGGACTGGTCTCTTCAACAAAAACACCCGCTTCAGGAAAATACCTGAGATATTTTACCTCTGAGGTCGGAGTCCCTTTCACTCCGGGTACATCTTCTGCCATAAGCATGATGCTCTATTATGGCCCGAATCATATAACAACGCTCCGGAAAGAGGGCTTTGACCTTGAAAAGCTTGTATTCCTCGGAAGAAACATTATCGGATGGATCAACAGATTCACTATCATCCCGGTCTTTAACTGGCTTAACAACTACATTTCCAACTACGGGATCATAATCCTTATTCTCACCATATTGATCAAGATCGTCCTGTTTCCTCTTACATTCAAGTCCTTCCAGTCGCAGGCGAAGATGAAAGTCCTCAAACCACTGGTTGATGAACTGGGAAAAAAATTCCCGAAAAAAGAGGATGCCATGAAGAAACAGCAGGCAACAATGGACCTCTATAAGCGTGCAGGTGTCAATCCAATGGGAGGATGTCTCCCGATGCTTCTTCAGATGCCTATCCTTTTTGCAATGTTCCGTTTTTTCCCTGTGTCGATCGAGCTGAGGCAGGAACAGTTTCTCTGGGCTACCGATCTCTCAACTTATGACTCGATACTTGACCTTCCATTCACCATCCCGATGTATGGGGACCATGTCAGCCTCTTTACCCTTCTGATGACAGCCTCCACGCTTCTGACCATGAAAATGACCGGGTCCTCTCCCGGACAGGATCAGCCTGGCATGAAAGTAATGATGTACATGATGCCGGTTATGTTTATGCTTATACTTAATAACTTTTCAGCCGGGCTTACTTATTACTACTTCCTGGCAAATATCCTGACATTTGCTCAAAACTATATTTCCGGGAAATTCATTGACGAAAAAGCAGTTCTGGCACGGCTCGAAGAAAACAGGAAAAAACCGGTGCAGAAGTCGAAATGGCAGCAACGTCTCGAGACAGCCGCAAGGCAGAGAGGAGTTAAACCTCCTAAAAAATAGAATGCATCGGATTTTTTTTAATCTATTTGTTAATATTTCTTAAAAAATTCTTTTCAACAGAAAAAAACTGTAAATTTATTTTGTCAATTTTTGGGGAAATGGGGAAAAAGTTAAAAAATAAAGATTTAGCTGCCAGGCTTGGTGTATCCGGCACACTTGTATCACTTGTGCTCAATAATAAAGCCGACCAGCATGGTATTAAAAAGGAAACACAGGAAAAAGTCCTTGCGCTTGCGCGGCAGATGGGATATTTCGAGATACTCCGAGAGAAGGGCGAAGAGGCTCCTGTTGAACAGAAGCCCGGGATAATAGGCATGATCGTCCCCTCCCTTCACGACCCCTTCGTTTATGAGATAACCCCGCACCTCGAAAAGGCATTCTCCAATATCGGCCTGGGATTCTCGATCCTTACAAAAGATCCTGACGACCTGAGATTCACCAGGCTGAACACTGCGCTCAGGAAATTTTTCAGCGGACTTATCCTTGTCGGCGAGGCAGCGGATGACTTTACAATCCGGTCACTTAAGACAGGTAATTTTCCCTTTGTACTGCTCGAGAAATACTGCAAGACCCTGCGCCTGAATACTGTCTGTACCGATTCTTCTGCAGGAGCCGCACTGGTCGCCAGACATATTGAAAAGCTCGGTTATAAGAACGTCGTAATTGTGACGACTGACAACTCTTCGAAATATGACACGCAATCGACGGAAACTCTTACAGATGCCCTTGCCCGGATTGAAACCCTTAACAAACCTGTTGTTGTGGAACTGGCACAATATCCGGGAATGAAGGAGCCGGATATCTCGCAGATTGAAAAATATATGAGACCCCCGTACAGAGCTGAAATCCTGGTGATAATCAATTCCGGCCTCGTTTATCCGGTTATGGCTCTTTTAAGAAAAAAGAAACTGCGGATACCTCAGGATGTGGCGCTCATTTCGATGGAAGAGGGGATAGGCTTCGACCTTATGTTCTCCCCCGTGACCTGTCTGAGGAAGCCTTTATCAACACTGGCAGTCAAGACAGCTAACATAGCCTGGTCGGAAGTCAGAAACGCCGGCAAGGGCAAATATAAGAGGCAGGTGAATATTTCACCGGAGCTTATTGTCAGAAATTCATGCGGTACAATCTGATACCGTTATCCTCCGTTGTTGATATCTCCTTGTATTTTCTGCGCTCAGCTTAAGAAAATTATCTATCTTTGTCACGTTCTGGTACTGCAATGATTCCTATATCCTTGCAGTGAAAAGGGAATGCGGTTTGAATCCGCAACAGTACCCGCTGCTGTGATGCCCGATCGTTCTAACGATGATGGTTTCGTAAATTACCTGCCACTGTTCCGCAATTGAGAATGGGAAGGCTTTATGAAACTGGGATAAGTCAGAAGACCTGCCGGAGAATGCATTGAATTCACAGCTTTCGGGAAGAAAAGCAAAGAATCTTAACCTGATTCCCTCCCTGACTTTCCCGACGGCATGAAAATAGAAAACAGGTGAAAGCATTTATTTGCTATATGGCAATTATAATATCCCTGCCGCTGTCAGGACAGATTCCGGTCCATGAGGATACCATCAGAATCGATGAAGTTGTAATCAGCAGACGGGGAATAAATAATTCACCCGGCTCCGGGAAAGTATCAGTCGATTCTATTCTCCTCCTCCATTACAGTACCGCTTCAGTTTCTGATCTGATGTCAGAGAACTCACGTGTTTTTATTAAATCTTACGGTCCCGGTGGAATCGCCTCCCCGATGATTAGAGGCACCGGCGCAGGACACACCAGGATTCTCTGGAACGGGATCAGCATCGGGAACCCCATGCTCGGACAATCCGATCTGTCGCTGGTTCCTGCAGGGTTGGTGGATGACGTCAGCATCCTGTATGGAGGAGGGTCGCTGAGAATGACCAGTGGCGGATTAGGCGGGGCAATCAGCCTTGAAACGAAACCTGACTGGAGCAGAGATGATTTGATCTCAGTCAGCCAGACAGCCGGCAGTTTTGGGAAATATGCCGGCCTTGTGAAATTAAAAACAGGTAATGCGCATTTTCAGTCTGTAACGAAGGCTTTCTTCCATTCATCAAAAAACAACTTCAGGTACCTCAATACATGGATTGGTGCTGATCCGGTATGGGAAAAACGACAGAATAACAGTATCCTGCAGAAAGGGTTCCTCCAGGAAATCTATTACAGGAGACCAGGCAGTTCAGGCTCCGCAAGATTGTGGTATCAGTCGGCATCACGCACTTTGCCGGCGCCTGTCATATCACAGCAGACCCCCGGCGATGAGAAACAGTATGATGAATCTCTTAGAGCTTTAGTCAACCTCGATCTGCCGGGAAGCCGCAGTAGCTATAAAATCTCGACAGCCGTAATACTCGACCGGCTCAACTACTCAAACAGAACCGCATCAGTTGATTCAAGAAATCTGTCAGGAACACTCTTTGTCACTGCGGAAATGGAAACCCTCGCCGGAAGAAATACCAGATTGACATTCGCCGCTAATGAAGAAATGAGCATGATCAGGTCGAACAATTATGATGAAGTGAAAATGAGAAATCTTGTCTCCCTCACAGCTTCAGCAGAAAACCGGGCAGGAGACAGAGCTGGTGCAGAGGTCCTTATACGGGGAATATTATTCAACGACAGATTTCTTTTCCCGGATCTTTTCGCAGGCCTTTCATACAGGTTGATAAAAGATACTGAAAACCTGCTCAAAGCCAGTTTTTCCAGAAATTCGCGCCTCCCTTCCATGAACGACATGTACTGGATTCCGGGAGGTAACCCGTCACTGCAGAACGAATATGCATATTCTTATGAACTGACCTGGGATATGAAAAACAAAATATCATCTCTTCTGGATATAAGCTCAGATATAACAATATACCGTAGTTATATAAAGAATATGATCAAATGGCTGCCTGGAGAATTTTCTTACTGGACCCCCGAAAATCTCGGACACGTAAATACATCCGGACTGGAATCTGCTTTAAAGATTACCTTCTCGGGAAATACCTTTCAGACATGTCTGACCGCCGGTTATACATTTACCAGGGCTTCCGGCAGGAACACACAGAATGAATCAAACCTTCAGAAAAAGGGTCAGCTTCCATATATCCCTGCTAATCAGTTTCATGGTAGACTCAGGTTTGATCGGAAATCACTCTACACAGCACTCAGTACAAACTTTACCGGAAGAAGATATATTACAACAGATAATACGCAGTATCTCCCGGACTACATTTACACCGATCTTATCATCGGTAATAAAATTAAATGGGGACGAACAGCATTTGATTTAGGCTTAGGTATCGGGAATATCTTTAATACGAGATATCAGACGATTGCTTATTATCCGATGCCAGGACGTTCGTTCTCTGTCAGACTTAACGTTCAGGCAATAAAATAAATCGTTAATAATGAAAAGAATCTTTATCGCGATGCTTGCAGTGCTTCTCTCAACATCATGTGAGAGAAGTCCCGGTCCCGTAATAATCGATTTCACCGAATCAGCCATTCAGGGAGCAGGCATTTTCATCCTCAACGAGGGCAATTTCAGAGCCGGTAACGGATCACTCTCATTTTTTTCTTATGATTCCGCCAGGGTAATGAATCACCTGTTTTCAAAGATCAATAAATACCCGCTGGGAGATGTTCCATATTCGATGGAGATCTCCGGTGACAGGGCTTTTATCATTGTTAACAATTCTGGCAAGATTGAAGTGGTAAAGACAAATACCCTTGAATCGGTGAAGACGATCATCGGATTGAACTCACCGAGATATATTGGTTTTCTCAGCAATAATAAAGCGTATGTCACAAGTCTCTGGTCAGATTCAGTTACCGTGATCGACCTGCAATCGCTTTCAGTTGAAGACTATATTGATATCCGGAGATCATCCGAAGCCATCGCTGTAGTCGGCAATCAGGCTTTTATTGCCAGCTGGGCCGGTGGCAATGAGATAATGGTTATCAATACCCCCGACAACAGTGTAGCCGATTCGATCATTGTGGGTTCAGAGCCTGAGAGCATGGTGGTCGACAGGAACAATACTCTCTGGGTACTCTGCAACGGAGGATGGGCCAGGGAGAATTTTGCGGAGCTGGTCGCCATTGGCACGCAAACCGGCGAAATCGTAAAACGATTCGTTTTTCCGGAAATAACTGATTCCCCAACCTGCCTTAAAATAAATAAAAGTGGTGATTCTTTATACTACCTCGACAAAGGTGTCAGACGGATGAGTATAACTGATTCGGAACTCCCGAACCATATTTTTATCCCCGAAACAGGCCGTCTTTTCTACAAACTGGGGGTCTTCCCTGATAATGGCGATATCTTCGTAACAGACGTTGTTGATTATCAGAGTAAAGGATATATCCTCAGATATAAGGACGATGGTTTGCTGATCTCTGTCATGGCATCAGATATTATTCCCGGCGCTATGTGTTATAAAGTATTGCCTGACTACACGACAGAATGAATTCTTTACCGTGCATAGTACGATATGGTCATTATTTGTCAGGTATAATTCTGATGCTTGCTGTCCTGTTGACATCCTCTTGCTCGGGAAGGAGATTAAAAACGGATCATAGCCTGCACTCTGATGGCAATTCAGTCGTAACCTTCGCCGAACGGTTTCGCCTCAATATAGAAGATGGCTATACCCGGCTCACGGTGCTGAACCCGTGGCAGGGAGCCAGTTCTGTAAACCAGGTATGGTATCTGGTCCGCAGGGGCGCAGAAATTCCTGAAGGCGTTGACCGACAGAGTGTTATATATGTTCCGATACGTAAAATAATCTGCATGTCCTCAACTCACATTGCCATGGTGTCAGCCCTTAATGAAGCGGCATCAGTCACGGGAGTCTCAGGCGCAGGATTCCTGTACGACACCGCTCTCGTACGTAGATACGATGAGGGACTGATCAGGGATGTGGGGTACGAGGATAATCTTAACAAGGAAATGATAGTAACCCTCTCACCCGATCTGGTTATGGCATACGGGGTGGGAAGCGAATCATCCGGTTATATGGGAAAGATTAGAGAGCTTGGCATAAAGGTGCTGCTTAACGCCGATTACCTCGAGACTGATCCACTGGGCAAAGCCGAATGGATAAAGCTTTTTGGATCCCTCTATTGCAGAGAGACTCTTGCAGACTCGGTTTTTGATTCCATAACCAGGGAGTATAACCTTCTCAGAGACTTCATACGTGATAATAGCACCGGGAGGCCTGAAGTTCTTTTAGGCCTCCCATTCCGGGATACATGGTTCATTTCTCCCGGCAACTCATATATAAGCAGGATGATAACTGACGCAGGAGGCAGTTACCTTTGGAAAGAGACGAACTCTTCTGCCTCAATACCGATGGGAATGGAAAATGTATATCTCAGGGCACTGAAGGCAGATTACTGGCTTAATCCCGGCAGTGCAAATTCCGTGAATGATATCCTTGCCATCGATACGAGACTGGAAAATCTGCCCTGTTTCAGAAACGGCAATATTTACAACAATAATATGCGGACCAATGGTAAGGGAGCCAACGATTACTGGGAGAGTGGTACTATTAAACCCCATCTGCTTCTGAAAGATATGGCAACCATACTCCATCCGGAATTGTTCAGGGATTCTGACCTTTTTTATTACAGGAAAATTGACTGAAAAAGCAGAAATTCAGTATACAGGCAGCACGGGAAAGAACATTATTATTTTCTCCGTACTTCTGGTTATTGCTTCTGTGTTATTCCTGCTGGATATATTCATGGGCTCGGTGACCCTGAAAATGATGGATGTGTTTAGGGCTCTCTTTACTTTTTCAGAGCCAGAGATCGAAATGATCGTACTCAAATTCAGACTGCCTAAGGCAATAACCGCAACTGTTGTGGGTATAGCCCTCTCGATAAGCGGTCTTCAGATGCAGACTCTGTTCAGGAATCCCATGGCTGGTCCGTATGTACTGGGGATAAGCTCAGGAGCCAGCCTGGGGGTGGCTTTTATTATCCTGGGCTTCTCTGCTGACATATCACCAGAAAACCTCAGGGGAATGGGTAACTGGTCGGTCATTGCTGCAGCATGGGCGGGAGCCGGGGCGGTAATGGTTCTGATGTTGTGGCTCTCTACAAAGCTGAAAGACATATTGACGGTGCTTATTATAGGAATAATGCTCGCAGGGGGGATCTCTGCAATCGTTACCATAATGCAGTACTTCAGCCACGAAACAATGCTTAAGGCTTATATTATCTGGACAATGGGGAGCCTAGGGAATCTTACCGCTTCCCAGCTGAATGTAATGCTTCTGTCAGTGGCGGCAGGTATTTTAATAAGTTTGTTGTCGGTCAAAAGGCTGAATGCTCTTCTGCTTGGCGAAAACTATGCCTCGACCATTGGTCTGAACGTCGGACTATCGCGTTTTCTGATACTGACAGGTACAAGCATACTTGCAGGCAGCATAACAGCCTTCTGCGGACCTGTCGGATTTATCGGTATAGCGGTCCCCCATATCACACGCCTGATCTTTAAAAGCGCCGATCACAGGATCCTTATACCGGGAATATTCCTCACCGGAAGCTCAATTATGCTGTTGAGCGATATTGTCTCCCAGTTGCCCGGATCTGACAACGTCCTGCCGGTTAATTCAGTAACTGCCATGGTCGGCATCCCGGTAGTGATCTGGGTGGTGCTGAGAAACCGCAAATACCAGGGTGTATTCTGACGAAACCAATGAAGATGAACAATGAAAAAGTATTATCGCTCGAATCCCTCATAATCGGGTATGAAAAAGGCGGGCACAATATCCCGGTGTATATGCCTGTCAATGCCTCTGGCCGGAGAGGGGAACTGATTGCGGTGATAGGCAGGAACGGTATTGGGAAAAGCACGCTTCTGAGAAGCATCGCCGGACTTCAGAAACCACTGGGCGGAACGATAAATATCAACGGTAAAGAGATCCGCGAATACTCAAAAACCGGTCTCGCACAAAACCTGGGGTACGTATCCACGGAAGTGGTGAAAGTCAATAATATGAGGGTGTATGATCTTGTTTCACTGGGCCGGTTTCCTCATACAAACTGGTATGGGAAAATTAAGCAATCCGATCATGAGGTTGTGATGAATTGCCTGAAAATGACCGGCATGTCAGCGCTTGCAGACACGCTGATTACCGAAATATCAGATGGAGAGCGCCAGAAAGCCATGATAGCCAGAGTTTTAGCTCAGGACGCTGCTGTAATGGTTATGGATGAGCCCACAGCATTCCTCGATATCACAAGCAGGTACGAGATTGTCCATCTGATGCATCAACTGGCAGGTGAAAAGGGCGGAACAATTCTCTTTTCCACTCACGACCTTAATATTGCAATAAGCCAGGCGGATAAAATATGGCTCATGCTCGATGATGACCTGAAGCAGGGATCTCCGGAGGATCTTATGCTCGAAGGTTCATTCGATAAGCTTTTCACGTCACCTGAAGTAAGATTCAATACCGACGACGGGACACTGACTATTAAAAAAGAGGAGAGGGGCAGCTTTTATGTGGAGGGTACGGGCAGCCTGAAATACTGGACAGAAAAGGCTCTCTCCAGGGCCGGATTTTCAATCACCTGTGAAAAAACACCCCGATTTATAAGAACTCCGTCAGATAAATGCGGCATGTGGGTCCTTGTGAACGGAAATTCATCGCGGGAATACAGCACAATTTACGATCTGGTTAGGGAGCTTACTGCCTGAAAGCCTTTCTGTAACTCTCAATGAACGGACCGACATCTTCTGCCGAGATCTTCTTGGCAATAATAGTCTTGTTGCGGTCCAGAATATAAATCATAGGAGTTGACTGCACATTATAGAAGAAATCGAACCGTGTCCTTCTCTGCGGATCCCATCCGTTTATCCAGACAAGCTTATTCTCCTCAATGTATTTTGACCATTTTGCCCTGTCTGAGGATGTACATACAGTGAATACTTCAACACCTGCCTCCCTCGCGGTTTCATAAAATGTCCTGAGCTTCGGAGTGCTTACATTGCAATGACCGCAATCAGGCTCCCAGAAGTACAATACTGTAAAATCTGCTTCAATGTCAAATAGCGATACGAAAACTCCCCTGTGGGAGTCCATTACAAGGTCGGCAGCTTTCCTGCCTATCAGATTTGGGCGGATAAGCTCAACCTGTTTCCGGAGGTCATCCTTGAACTCCTTTGAGACCCAGTCAGCCTTTCCGGAAAGATAAATGTCATCCGCAAGTTTGACGATAACACCATCATGCCCCATTATTTCACTCTCCCTGAAATGATTGAAAAGCCATACTGAGACAAACTGAAACATCTTATAATTTCTCTCGCTCCTTTTTATGACCCTCTCGATCTCCTTGTTGATGGAATCGGGAGCTTGTATCACCACGTTTGTGAAGAATGTGTTTAGTCTCGACTGCAGGATCGGTGTTCTGATAAGACGTTCGTCTGTCAGGTCGATGTTGTCAAAAAAATGATCTTTATTATTCAGATAGGTCAGTATCCATCGGAGCGAATCGGGATTGGATGCATTCAGGGGGACAATTACAGGAGGCAGGTCAACAGGAAGCATTGCCTTAACAAGAACAGAAAGAAGGTTGCTTTTATTATCACTGACTACACCCTTCAGGTAGGATTTCATCTTTTCCTCCTGTGATTTCTGTGCCTCCGATAATATCTTGACCGAATCGTTGTTCTGCTTGTTGTTCTGAAGCCTGCGACTGATCGCGGAAGCCCGTTGCTGCATCTTACCCCAGTTCTTCTGATATTCTATGAAGGATGTGTTCTCGGTGCTCCCGCTGAATGAAAGGGTGGAGAAGGGGTCGTTGAATGAGCAGGTAAACGAAAAATGCTGATCTTCGGCCATCAGGATCTCAAAAAACCTTTTCCCCGGAAGCACGATCATATATATGCCCTGCTGAAGGGCCTCCCTTCCCGATACCTGCGCACTCCCTGAAGCGTCAAGTTTTATCGTATCCAGGATATACTGCTTATCTCCGAGATGATATGCGAGAAATACCGTCGAATCCCTCAGACCGTTTATCGTAAAAGATATCTGATAACCATTCTTCTCCTGACTGGCGACACCCAGGGAGGTAATTAAAAAAATCAATCCGAATAAAATCCTTCTCATCGGAAACGGAATTAGGGGTAATCTGCAAAAGTAGTCAATGCAATTTCTTTGCCAAAGTATCAATTTCGGATTATTGACAAATATATTGTACTTTTGAACATTATACACAGGTACTTCGGGGCAAATGACGGTTTCTGTTCTAATTCCGGTTAATGATTATGATATTGTAGCACTTGTCCGCAGTCTGCGAAGCGGCATGGAGAAGGTGCCTGAATTTTGTGAGATTATAATCGGTGATGATGGATCATCTGCTGAATTCAGGAAAAAGTTCAAATCGCTGGAAGACGACCGGACAAGAGTCATAATATCAGCAAAGAACATTGGAAGGGCGGCGATCAGAAACAAGCTTGCACTTGAGGCAAAAGGCGATTTCCTCCTCTTTATTGATGCTGATGTGATGTTACCCGCAACAGCAGAAGCCTATCTGACGAACTGGCTCCCATACCTTAAATCAGGTAAGGTAATATGCGGGGGAATCCTCTACAGTCAGAGCAAACCCGGCGATCCTGATAAACTTCTTCGATGGAAGTACGGAAGGAAAAATGAACAGCGTAAAGCTGCGGACCGTAACAAGAATCCCAACAATTACTTCTCTACCTATAACGTTCTTATCGACAGCTCGGTATTTTCGAAGCTCCGTTTCAACGAGGAGATCAGGCAATATGGTTTTGAAGATATTCTCTTCGGATATCAGCTTATGAAAGCGGGCATTGAAGTGATCCATACCGATAACGAACTGGTCCATGAAGGACTCGAGACAAATGCCGGTTTTATCAACAAAACCAAACTGGGCATTGAAAATTTAAGCAAGCTGTATGATAAGGTCACGGATAAGAAAACATTCTCGTCCGTTGTGGGAATGCTGAAGACATACAACCTGCTCTCCTTTTTCCGGCTCACACTTGTTCTGGCAGGGATCTTCATCAGATACCGCGAGAGAATGGAGAGACG
>DIKJ01000258.1 GCA_002424525.1 Bacteroidales bacterium UBA5621
CCTTCTGTCCCATGCATAATACTTAATAACAGGCGCGGCATCACCCTCCTCGATCTGTGATGCCATGGAAGCACTCCTCGCCTCCAGGTACGGGAAAATACCCCACTTGACATGAGCACCTGTTGCGGAGGTATAGGAGTTGAGGAAATCCGCCTGGTCATAGCCGTAGTCCAGGGGATAAAAGGGATCGTTGACGATAAAGGGATATATTAACTCCTTCCTGGCCTCGACTGCCGCTATCAGGGAATCGATGTCCAGGGTGTTATCTATCAGCTCCCGGGCGTAAAAGCTGAACTGATCGCGCAGCACCGGGTTGTTAACGATACGGTCATACAGGGGCCTGACCTGGTCTCCTCCCGGCTGCCACCCGTAGATGTTCCTTTCTGCCCAGTTGATGCCGAACCAGTCAATGCCGAAGGTGTTGTCAACATCATAGGGGATATACTCAAACCTGCCTGTCTGAGTGTTGTGGTAGAGGTAGAAGTTGTTTTTATTGTAGAGATATCCGTCCCAGTCGCCACAGAGGATCTGTGCAGTCATGATCTTCAGATAATCCTGGACATTGAACACCCCGTCAAGTTCGCAGACAAGGTTCTGATCTTCTGTATTATGCAGTATGCCGATCTGCTTTGCAAGATCAGAAAAGTCGTTCTCCTCCAGGTTGGTTTTCAGCTCATAGGTCCACCTGGTACCGTTCCATAACTTGTAGCTGTCGGGGTCAGTACCCCGGTATGCCAGGTCTGCAGGGTAGAGGCATTTGTAGAGGTTGCCGTCCTTGTTGCCGAACCGCGAGAGAGCAAACTCTTCGTCGATATGTTCCACGTTGATATAGAGTCCGAAGTAGCTGCCGTTGATATGGACCCTGACATGGTTTGCCCGCGGGGCGGGGATATTCCATTTTCGAAGTATATCCCACATGATCTTGGACCGCATAACAGAGGGATCATTGTGTTCACCGTTCAGGTTCATCTTCTCCACCCCGAAGTATTTCCTGCCCGGGGTGAAAGTGTTGAAGGAAACCTTGAACGATTTCTTCTTTGAATTGCGCGAAGTGTTGCCCCTTAATCTGAATCCTAC
Organism: Bacteroidales bacterium UBA5621; assembly: GCA_002424525.1. Taxonomy (GTDB): domain Bacteria; phylum Bacteroidota; class Bacteroidia; order Bacteroidales; family VadinHA17; genus LD21. The sequence goes on from DIKJ01000258.1 coordinate 1,078, forward strand.
CTGCTCCAGGGTATCGCGCACCGCTCCGTTATCGAAGACGAAAACCGCCCGGAATTCCCTGTCACTGTCGGGGTTAGCGTAGATCCAGGCCAGTGTGTCAGGGTGAATTGAGATATAAACTGCAGGCACCACCGTGTCGACATAAAGCTGCCCGTTGTCAGGGAACGAGGGCTGCGACCGGGTTAGCGCGGCAGTGCTTAAGAGAATCAATATCAGCGACAGTGCCCTTCTCATCTCACAATATTACTCAATTTAATACCTTTATGCTCCGTATTTAATTCCTGCAAATAATGAAAACATCACCTCTGACATTCACAGACGGAGTAGTAACCATTCGCAAGTTCCGGCGCAGCGACAAAATCCGTATGGCAGAAATCGCCAATAATGAGAAGGTGGCAGTTAACCTCCGGGATGCATTCCCTTTTCCCTACACCCCGGAGCATGCTGAAAAATTCATATCAATGTGTTTCATAATGGAGCCATACCAGGTATTCGCCATTGAGTACGGCGGTGAGTATGTGGGTAACATCGGGCTGCACCCTCAGGATGACGTCTACCGCAAAACGGCCGAGTTGGGGTACTTCATCGGTGAACCCTACTGGCACAAGGGAATAACTCCGAGGGCTGTGAATCTGATCTGTGATTACGGATTCCGCGAACTGGGTGTAATCAAGATATACTCAGGCGTCTTTTCTTTCAACACAGCCTCACAGAGGGTGCTTGAGAAGTGCGGGTTTGAGAGAGAGGCAGTGTTACGGAACGCCGTAATAAAGAACGGCAGGATCTGTGATGAGATAAGGTACGCGAAGCACCTGGTCAACGAGGATCTCGAGATGCTGGCCGAGGCATCTGATAGGGATTGACCCGCTACAGCCTGTCCAGGGCTTTCTGAAGATGTTCGCCCACCTTGACGGCCACCTCTGCCACAACATCGTTGTGCACAGCAATCATGGCATCAGTGGGGTTGACCGCAGCAATTTCAATTTCATTTTCACCCTGTTCAATCACGAGAACATTGCAGGGAAGCATAACCCCTACCTTGTCTTCGGCCTGCAGGGCCCTGTAGGAATATGCCGGGTTGCATGCCCCAAGGATGCGGTATCTCTTGAAATCGACACCAAGCTTGTTTTTGATTTTTTCATGAAGATCGACTACCGATATAACACCAAATCCCTCTTCGAACAGAGCCGCGGTTACCTTTTCAACTGCCTCATCGAATGAGGTACTGAGCGTTTTGGAGAAGTAATATGCCATAGTTGCCTGTTTTACTGATGTCAATGGTTGAACAAACAATAAACAAAACGAAGGGGATTTGGTTCGCAATAAGAGCTGTATTATATTTTGGCATAACTTTATAGGCAATCCGTGATCACTATGAAAGCATAAATTGAAATTATGCAGGCCAAAAGCCACTTTGGAGTTTAACGAATAGGTAACCAAAATGAGAATCCTGATCCTTTCGGCACTGATCCTGATAACGCTGAACCTTAAATCACAGACAATTCAGGTATCAGACCTCGATTCAGCAATAGCAACAGCAGACAGGCTCATAGAGACAAATCCAAAGATTTTCTTCAGGAATGTGGAAAGCCTTATCGCCTCTTATGACGGACAAACAAGATTTGAGAAATATTATAACGGGATCCACGGGGATTCCCTCCATCACATTCAGTCTCAAACCAAAAGCATCGTATCCCTGCTAATGGGCATTGCAATTGACAAAGGATTCGTTAAAAGCGCGGATGAACTCGTAAGCAGCTATTTTCCCGGATATTTCAGTCCCGCCGGCAGTATAAAATCTGAGCTGAGGATTAAAGATCTCCTGACAATGTCAGCCGGTTTTGAATGGGAGGAAATGATCCCGCTTGATGATCCGGAAAATGATAATATCAATATGTTCAACAGCGGCGATTATCTGAAATATATTCTGTCAAAACCGGTGTCAGATTCGCTGTATGGCAGATTCAGATACAACAGCGGCTGTCCGATGATAATTGCAGGTATAATTGAGAAAACTGCAAAAATGAGGCTGGACAGGTTTGCGGAAAAATATCTGTTCAATCCTCTGGGAATAACTGATTACGGATGGATTAAAGATTCCACGGGATTCTGTCATGCCGGCGGGGGACTTTATCTGAAGCCGGTAGATATTGTGAAAATCGGACATCTGGTGATGAACCACGGGACGTGGAATAATCAGCAGATTATTTCCGAAAAATGGATCAGCAAAGTCGTTCATCCATACATTGCGACAAATTTCGGGAACAGCGAATATGGGTACTTCTGGTGGATCAATGAATATCCTTTGAGCCAGGGCAGGACGGTGACGGTTGTTTCAGCCGAAGGGGCCGGAGGACAGAAGCTTTACATTTTCCCGGAATACCAGCTGATTATCGCTTTTACCGAACGCAACTATACCACCCCGCAGGTCAGCCCGCTGTTCATCATGGAATCAATTCTCCCTCTGCTTAATTAACATAAACCCGGGAACTTTTTTATGTTTGGATAATCAAAATAATGTAATAACTTTGTAATTACATAATGATGATTCTATAATGGAGGTATCTGTTGTTAAAATAGGAAATTCCAGGGGTATACGGTTCAGTAAAACGATTATTGAGAGGTACAATATCCGGGATAATGTAGAACTGATACTTGAAGATGGTCAGATCATTATCAGACCACTGCCCCAAACCAGGAAGGGATGGGACCAGGCATTCAGTGAAATGCATGCCAGTGGTGACGATAAACTGACTATGCCGGATATTTTCGATGAAGAAGAACCGGAAGAATGGAAATAAAGCAATACCAGATTATCCTTGTAAATCTTGAACCTGCCATCGGCAGTGAGATCAAAAAAACAAGACCGTGTGTTGTTATCTCACCGGATGAGATGAACAACCACCTCAGAACAGTTGTAATTGCTCCTATGACAACAAGTTCCAAAAACTACCCTACCCGGGTTGAAATCAGGCATGAGAACAAAGCCGGTTGGATAATCCTTGACCAGATAAGGACAATTGATAAACATCGTATTATCAAGGATCTGGGAAAACTGTCTAGAGCTGAGATCAGGGAGCTGAAAGCGGTGCTGAAGGAAACCTATGTAGACTAAAAAAAGCCGGCATTTCTGCCGGCTCCTGTTGACCCACAGGGGGTCCGAGCGTTAAAAAAATGCCCGGTGGGCATTTTTAGCGAAGGGGCCGGGATGCGGGGGAGGGGGTTCGAGCCCTTAGCAAAAAAAGCGAAGCCGGCATTGCTGCCGGCTCCTGTTGACCCACAGGGGCTCGAACCCCGACTCTTCTGAACCAAAATCAGACGTGAAAAAAGTCTAATATATTCAATACCTGATACTTGCTAAAATTGCCAATTTGACCATTTTGGGTCATTTGGGGTATTTTTTGTCGAGTTCCCGTACTCGGTTTTATGCAATTTTTGGTATTGAGTCATGGCAACAATTAAGATCAGAAAGTATGTTAACTCCGTCTATGTAATCTACAGTCACGGTAACAAGAAATTCAAATTGTTCACCGGAGCAAAGGTGGATGATAAGTACTGGGTTAACAATTCATTAAAGAAGCATTGTCCGGATTATGATCTCCTGAAGAGTCAGATAGACTCCGTTCAGAACCAGGTGCTGAACGCATCCATTATCATACGGCAACGGGGAATCGAACCTATGCCTGAACTGGTAAGGAATGAATGCAGGTTAAGGGCTGCATCCGTACTCGGAAACACCGATTCAGACTCAACCTGGTCAAAATACAGGAAATACCTTGATCGGCTGGTCTGCCGGGAGAGCACTCAAAAAAGAGTACGGATAACTTATAATGTGATGACATACTTTTGTCAGTGGAGCGGATACGACTTCGAGGCGTCCACCTTCAATAAAATGATTTTGAATCAGTTAATTCAATACATGTTGAAGGATCAGAAGCTCGCGGACGCAACAGTTCTCAAACATGTAAAGACCCTGAAGACATTCTTACGGAACGCTTACCCTGAAATGGACTGGAGCTGGATGAAATATTCCATGCTTAATGTTGAAGGGGAGGTATTAGCCTTAACCGAGGATGAGTTGCACAGACTGATTGACGCTGAGTTGACCGGCTATTTGAGTAAAACTCGGGATCTGTTCGTATTCATGGCAACCACCGGGCTTCGCCATTGCGATAGTCAGGTGTTTGACCCGTCGTGGGAGACTCCTGAACAGGTCTTGGAGTTCATTCAAGTAAAGACCGGGGGTAAGGCTTATCCTCCATTGTATGGCATCGCAAAGGCAATCCTGGAGAAGTATAACGGGGTACCCCCAATAATCAGCAACCAGAAATTCAACGAATACCTGAAGGTGCTTTTCAAAGAGCTGAAGATGGACAGAAGTATTGTTGTGCAGTCAGTAAGAGGCAAGCAGGTTTTCCGTGTTACTCAACCATTATTCGAGGTAATCTCAAGCCATACTGCAAGGAGAACGTTTATATCCATCTGCCTTCAAAAGGGAATGCCGATACAGGATGTCATGAGAATGTCAGGACATTCAGATTACCGGGGGATAAAGCCATATATAAAGATAACCCGTCAGCACCTCCGAAATATTGCTGACAAGTGGGACATTTAGTCAATTCTTCACGATGTACCGGTCCTCCAGGTATTGTAACCATCTCAGGTACTCCGGGTAATTAGCGAGATCTCTTGCTACCGAAATGAACTCCTCATAAGTAATACCCATGAATAATTCCTCCCTCCCGTAGCTGAGCATCTTTGAAATGACAGGAACCAGATTTCTAAAATGATCGTTACCTTCCGGGTACAAAATAATTGACGTAAAGTGTTCAAATATAGAATCCTCCTTATCCATCCTTGTCATAGATACGCCAAGAAGTAGATTACGCCATGCCTGTCGAAATTCATCAGTCGGTAGTTGATCTAAATACTCTTCTTTAAAAAGATTATGCTTCCGTGTAAGCCTGTTGTATATCGAGTTAGGGTCCTGCACCTCCCTTGCCTCTTTTGAGTTCTCTTTCAGTTCGTATGCGCCCTCCGTATACTTCACCTCAATGCCAAGTATACCTCGGGTACCATCTATATGGTTAAATTCAACGTAAACATCAAATGATGTCCTGTCCTTTAACGCTTTTTCTGGATCGGGAGCATGCTCAATTTTGATGAGGATTATTTCACCTATTACACCACACATGAACTTATTAATCACATCACGGGCGTATTTCAGGTCATTTGCGAGAGGTACGAAGAAGTTGAAGGGTATGTGCTCACTTCGTAGCATATTCCCGTAGCAGGCTTTATTGTGCTCAAAATTAGGGTACCTGACACGAGCAGCTTTCAGGATATTACATCCTTCGAAGAAAATTAACCCACGACGAGCATCAGCATCACTAAGATGGTATTCCTGGTCACCTTTACCAGCCTTCAGAACCTCTTCCCTGAATCGAATCTGATGCTGTCTTGCACGTGCTTTAAAACCTATTAGGGACATATCTTACTTATTAGGTTGCATTCAATATAGACATCACAAGCCCGATCCCTATTGGACTATCATTCCCCCCACACTTTCGCTATCCGGTCTTTGATCTTTTGCCCGAATAAATCAATTAAAAGCTTGTTAGCAATGATAAGTTGCTCCTCTTGTTCAATTTTCTTGACTATTTGATCTTGAATCTCTTTCGATGGAATGGGTGCTTGAATGCTTGTAACCGTTTTTTGGGAGATTGATGGCTGTCCTCCAACCTTGGAATATTGATTAAAATTTAACTGCCGTAGGATTTGCGCTAAATATTTGATATTGACTTCTTTTAAGAAGTTTGTAACAAAAAGCCCATTATCAGTTATCCAAGACTTCGATTCTGTTATATGGATAGAACCGCAATATGCACCTACCCGCCCTATTACAATAGTTGGCTCATCTACTAAAAATTGATCATGATATCCGTTTATCCCATTACCACCATAGACCGGGAACGGACCCTTTGTCATATTCTGCGTAGTTAATCCGCTTCCACTGGAGAGTTTAATTACATCTGCTAACTCCACCATCTCCCACTCTGGATCAATATCAATCCGAGGCTTGTAGTTCTCTACCACCTGCTTTGCACCATCAATGATCTTCTGGTAGCTACCAATCTCCGATACAATCTCTTCCTGGACAGGGAGCGGTGGTAGAGGAATCTGAATTTTCTCAATCTGCGCTTTAGTAATGCTATCAAAAACAGCACCACCAGAGCCCTTTATCTCCCCTTCTTTGTATCTTAAAAGGTAAAATAGGTACTCTTTCATAACGATCCCCTTTGCCCTAATCGCGGCTAAGCCACGACCAATGCAGATATGATTGGTCGCAAAATTAACTGGACCCACGGGTGCTCTTACTGACATCAGAATATCACCTTTAATAGCTTCCTTGGTTATTGAGGTAGTCCATTTCTGTGGTGCTCCTAAGTGCCATTCACCAAATTCTGTTTTACCTTGATAAAATGGCATACCTTCACCATGTTCATTATAATATTTCCCATCTGGTGATTGACCGGCAATGTGAAATGGCCCCTTAAGATTTCGGACATAATTATAGTTTAATATCAGTAATAAAGTATTATAATTATGTCTATGGAAAAGAGAACATTCACAAAAGAAAAGAAGCTTGAGATCCTGAAAGAGGCAACGGCTCATGGAGTAAC
>DIKJ01000100.1:0-472 GCA_002424525.1 Bacteroidales bacterium UBA5621
AAGGCTGGGGAATTGAAATTATCCGTACCGAGTTAAAACAAATTGACCCTCCTTCGGATGTTCAGGAAACCATGAATAAGGTAGTAAAAGCTGAAAATGAAAAAATTGCAGCAATAGATTCGGCCACGGCTGCCGAAACGGTTGCCGACGGGATAAAGAGGGGAAAGATAAAAGAAGCAGAGGGTTACAAACAGGCAAAAATTCTGCACGCTGAAGGCGAAGCCGAAGCCATCAGGCTTGTAAATGAAGCGGCAGATAAATATTTTGTCGGGAACGCTCAATTATTGAGGAAGCTTGAGGCTCTTGAAGCCTCTCTGGGAAATAATGCGAAAATTGTGATTCCAACCGGATCAGAACTGGTTAATATTATCGGCGAAATGGCAGGAATTATCCCCCTGGAGAAAAAGCCAAAGGTCTAGTAAAGACTTTAAACAGCTTCTTCTGTCATTTTGATTTTCGACCGGAATAAATC
>DIKJ01000100.1:550-3005 GCA_002424525.1 Bacteroidales bacterium UBA5621
AACATAAATCATTATATTAGGCACAATTTTTTAAAGTTCCACCTTACCTAATACTAGAGATTATGTTACTTCATCAGCAATTCATCAGGATGGCAAAGAAGCAGGCGGATAAGCTTGCAATAATTGACAAGACCACAGGGAGAAACGTCACATACTCCAGAGCTCTGATCGGGGCACTGATCCTGAGTTCCAAATTCGAGAAATATGAGAAGGGATTCATTGGCATTATGATTCCAACCTCAGCCGGGTGCGCGCTCGCAACTGCCGGTGCCCTGATGAGCGGAAGGGTCCCTGTAATGATCAACTATTCAACAGGCGCTGAGATAAATGCAAAATACGCTCAGAATAAATGTAAGTTCAGAACGATCATTACTTCCAAAGCCCTGCTGGAGAAGATAAATTGCCCTATAATTGACGGAATGGTGCTGATTGAGGACATTATGGCAGGTGTAACGACAGGCGATAAGCTGAAAGCTGCCCTTAAAACAAAGCTCCCTCTTAAAATGCTCCTGAACATGGTTCACAAAGGTGACGTGGACGACAAAGCTGTTATCCTGTTTACCAGCGGAAGTGAGAAAGATCCGAAGGCCGTCCCGCTGACGCACCGGAATATTGCTTCAAATATTGAAAATTTTGGTGCTTACGTTAGCCTGAGTGAGTCGGATATCCTTCTGGCAAACCTGGTATTTTTCCACGTGTTCGGGTTGACGGTGAACCTCTGGGTCGCATTTTATTATGGAATGACGATGGTGACGTACGCCAATCCTCTTGATTTCCAGACAATCAGCAAAATAGCAAGGGATGAGAAACCGACAATTATGGTAGGAACCCCGAGCTTTTTCTGGGGTTATCTCCAGAAATCTGATCCCGGAGACTTCAAGACTCTCAGGCTGATGGTGGCAGGTGCCGATAAGTGTCCTGATGCCCTGAGGGATGGATATATGAAAAAACACGGGGTTACCCTTCTTGAAGGCTATGGGGCCACCGAGACTTCTCCGGTCATATCGGTTAATTCCCAGGAGTTTAACAGACCCGGAAGCACAGGGAAATTAATTCCGAACGTCATGGTCAGGATCGAGAATTTTGAAACCGGCGGGGAGTGTCCTGTCGGGGAAGTTGGGAAGATCATGGTAAAAGGAGACTCCGTAATGAGAGGGTATTATGATGATCCGGAACTTACTGCAGAAGTACTTACTGACGGCTGGTATAATACCGGCGACATGGGATTCTTTGATAAAGACGGCTATCTCTGGCACGCAGGACGTTTTAAGAGGTTTACAAAAGTAGGTGGGGAGATGGTTTCCCTTGTAAAGGTAGAGAATGTGCTGGAGAAGTATCTGCCCGAGGGTGTCTCCTGCTGTGTTGTCGAGGTATCGGATGAGAAAAAGGGATCATACATAATGGCTACTGTTTCCAGGGAGGTCAACAAAACTGAGATTCTGAGGAAGATGCTGAAAGACCTGCCTATTATAGCACTCCCTAGGCAGTTTATAGTCATTGAGCAATTGCCAATGATGAGCACAGGGAAGATAGACTTTCGTACGGTAACGAAAATGGTACAGGAGAGATTGAACGGTTCCGGATCAGATCAGTAGAACATAAACGTCAGTTCCGGGTCGTCAGCTGATAAAAAGACTTTTGCTTGAATATTCGGGATCGCAGGTCAGGTTCACTTTCAGCTTTCGCCACCCTGACTCATCCCCTGGCGTGGGGATATGTGTCAGATGAACTTCACAGTTGCGCAGGAGTTTCAGGTTTTCCAGTGCCATTTTTGCAGCCGGATTAGATAATGCACTGATCCCCAGAACAATTAATGTTTCATCCACGTCGAGGCTCACCATTTTGCCATTCAGAATGTCCTTCTTCAGGTGTGTGACGGAATCAATAAGCATCTCAGGCAGGAGGTAAAGTTTGTCAGGGAGACCTGCCAGGTGCTTGGCAGCGTTAAGTACCAGGCTTGAGGAGGCCTGCATGAGCGGTGAATTTTTGCCTGTAATTATAGTGCCGTCATGCAGTTCAATAGCTGCTCCGCAGCTTATTCCCTCATGGCCTTTCCCGCATCTCTCAGCCTCTCTTGCCGCTTCCCTTGCAGGGAGCACAACTTTCCGGTCTTCCGCTTTAACCCCGGCGTTGTTCATGATCTCCACGATGCGGTCGACCGTCTCCTTCTCAACCAGTCCCACGGCATATTCCACGGCACACCTGAAGTATCGTCTTATGATCTCCTGACCGGATGCTTCACTGATTATAGCATCATCAACGATCCCTGCACTTGCCCGGTTTACTCCCATATCGGTAGGAGACTGATACATGGATTCTCCGCCTGTTATTTTTTCGATGATTCTTTTCAGCAGGTGAAATGCCTCAATGTCGCGGTTATAATTTACAGTCTTGACATTATATGCCTTCAGGTGGTGTTCATCAATAAGTACCCTGTCCTCAAGATCGACTGTGG
>DIKJ01000240.1 GCA_002424525.1 Bacteroidales bacterium UBA5621
TCGTGGCCGGCAAGAACAGTCAAAGTCAGAGTCTGGGAAACAATGGTTGGAAAGGTGAGACTCCTGCTGCTTGATACGGATTTTGAGGACAACACTCCGGAAGACCGCTCAATAACCCATTATCTTTATGGCGGTGATCATGAGAACAGGCTTAAGCAGGAGCTCATACTCGGGATAGGAGGAATGAGGGCCATAACAGACCTGGGCATCAATCCTGACATCTTTCACAGCAATGAGGGACACTCGGCATTTATCAGTCTCGAGCGCCTGAGGAGCCTGATAAACGACCATCACCTTACCTTCAGCCAGGCTCTCGAGGTAGTCCGCTCATCGACACTTTTCACTACACATACTCCTGTACCTGCAGGACATGATGCGTTTGAAGAGGATCTTCTGCGAAAATATATCTCCCATTATCACAACCGCCTCAACATCACATGGGATGAGCTGGTCGCCCTTGGCCGATGCGAGGGTGATGCCGACAGGAAATTCAATATGAGCTACCTGGCGACAAGAATGTCGCAGGAGGTAAATGGTGTCAGCAAACTTCACGGAGAAGTGAGCAGGGGCATGTTCAACAAGCTGTGGCCCGGCTACCTTAAGGAGGAGCTCTATATAAGCCATGTGACAAACGGGGTTCATCATCCGACATGGCTGGCTCCGGAGTGGAAAGAGGTCTACGGGGAGCTGACGGGCAGTGTCAATTTCGACCAGACCGACAGGAGCCAGTGGGAAAAACTCTATACCATCGATGATAAGAGGGTTTATGATATCAAAACCTCACTTAAAAAGAGCCTGTTTACCAATATCCGCAAGAGACTGCAGACGGACATGATGGAAAAACATGTCAGTCCGCGTACTCTTATCAACATAAGTACTCACCTGAATGAGAAAGCTCTCACGATAGGTTTTGCCCGCCGTTTTGCCACCTATAAAAGAGCTGCCCTGCTCTTCAGGGATCTCGACAGACTGGCAAAACTCGTAAACCATCCTGAAAAGCCGGTTCAGTTCATCTATGCCGGAAAGGCCCATCCGCACGACGGAGGCGGACAGGATCTTATCAGGAGGATAATGGAAGTATCTCAGATGCCGCAATTTTCAGGAAAAATCATTTTCCTCGAAAATTATGATATTGAGCTCGCGAAATATCTTGTAAGGGGTGTCGATATATGGCTCAATACACCGACAAGACCTCTTGAGGCATCAGGAACCAGCGGCGAAAAAGGGGTAATGAACGGTACTCTCCACTTCAGTGTCCTCGACGGCTGGTGGGTCGAGGGATACCGGGCATACGCAGGCTGGGCCATGCCCAGGAAAAGAACATTCAACAACCAGGATCTTCAGGATGATGTGGATGCAGAGACGATCTATAACATGCTCGAATTTGAGATTATCCCTGCTTTTTACTCCTTTAATAATAATGGTGTCCCCGTTGAGTGGATAAGCCTGGTAAAGAATACCATGGTCAAGATAGCACCCGAGTTTACAATGAAAAGGATGCTTGACGATTACAGCGAGAAATTTTACAAGCGCCTCTGGCAGCGTAATAAATACCTGACAGGCAACGACTTTGAAAAAGCCAAGGAGCTTGACGCCTGGAAACATTCGATGCGTAACGAGTGGGATGATATTGAGGTTATAAACTACAGCTTCGAGCACCCCGGCGAGAGTGTCTACCGGTCGGGCCATGATTATAAGGCTGAAATAGCGCTTGATGTGAAAAACATACCAAAAGAGTATGTCGGGGTTGAATTTGTTATTGCCCGGCTGAACAAGTATGGCGGTTATGATTTTGTTGACAGTCAGGAGTTTAAATTAGTCAGTTGTAAGAATGGCAAGTGCCTTTACAGGGCGAACCTGGTGCCTGAGAAAGCCGGTACATTCTTCTACGGGATACGTATCTTTCCGAAGCATAAGGATCTGCCACACAAACAGGATTTTTATCTTCTGCGGTGGATCGACTAAATATCGGTTGCTCTCCTTATGGTCTCGCTCTTCATGACAACAGCTGTTCTTGAAGGAAGATAAAGATAGAGATAAAGAGGAGAGCTGACATTATACCTTTCCCCTTTTCTTACCGACAGATAGGTAACACTTTTGTCTATACGGCCGAATCCTCCGAACCCCGGATCATCAGTGTCGAGGATTATCCTGAACCTGCCTTTTACCGGTATCCCGTAGTCGGTGAAGGAGGTTGAGGGGTGGAAATTGAAGACAAACAACAGACCCCCTCTGGTGAATGCAACAACTTTGTCGGCCTTGTTCTCATATAATCTGTTGACGTAAGGATCGTTCAGGAGACCGAATTCCTTCTGGAGAGCTATCATCTTATTATCGAACCCGGCGAGATATTCATATTTAAGGTTCTTGTTTTTAATCAAATGCCACTGTCTGAGGGCATATTTGTAACTCCAGTTGTTGCCCTCTCTCGGAAAATCGATCCATTCAGGATGTCCGAATTCGTTTCCCATGAAATTGAGATATCCTCCTCCTGCAGTTGCAAAGGTTATCAGCCTTATCATTTTGTGCAATGCAATGCCGCGATCCATGGTAAAGCTATGGTACCCCTTATCCATTCCTGAGTACATCTCAGCATCCAGCATTCTGAAGATCAGCGTTTTGTCGCCAACAAGAGCCTGGTCGTGCGATTCAGAGTATGAAACCGTTTTTTCTTCGGGGCGGCGCTGGGTAAGCTCATGCATCAGGTGGTCCATATCCCAGTTCTCATCAGGGACCTCTTTTATCAGCTTGATCCAGAAGTCGGGAACTCCCATCGAGAGCCGGTAACTGAAACCGGATCCTCCTTTCTCCGTCTCTGCAGCGATACCGGGCATACCGCTCATCTCCTCGGCAATTGTAAGGGCATCGGGACGGAAAGTGTGTATCAGCCTGTTTGCCAGATAAAGATAGATAAGCGCATCTTCATCCTGGTTCCCGTCATAATAGTCATCATACTTTACGAAATTCTTCTCAAGGCCATGATCATAGTATATCATGCTTGTGATACCGTCGAACCTGAAGCCGTCAAACCGGTACTCCTCAAGCCAGTACCTGCAGTTGGAGAGGAGAAAATGGATGACATTATCCTTGCCGTAATCGAAACAGAGCGAGTCCCATGCCACATGGTATCTCCGGTTGCCGGCATGGAAATACTGCGAGGGTGTTCCGTCGAACAGACCGAGTCCCTCGAGTACGTTTTTGACAGAATGGGAATGGACAAGGTCCATAATGACCCTTATTCCTGCAGCGTGAGCCGTATCTATTAGCTCCTTAAGATCCTCAGGTGTCCCGAACCGTGAGGAGGGGGCGAAAAAGCTTGAGACATGATAACCAAAGGAACCATAAAACGGGTGTTCCTGAACCGCCATCAGCTGTATAGTATTATATCCGGCCTTAATGATTATGGGGAGAATATTCCGGGTGAACTCGCTGTAAGTCCCTGTCCTCTCCTCCTGAGTTGCCATTCCGACATGTGCTTCATAGATAACAGGTGCGGCATCGGCAGGCTTGAAATCCTCTGTCTTCCACACATAGGGATCGGGCGAATCCCAGACCTGTGTGGTGAATATTTTTGTTACCTCATCCTGCACCACCCGGTTTGCATATGAAGGGATCCGTTCTCCCCTGCCCTTATCCCAGTGTACCGATAATTTATAGAGGTCACCATGATGAAGCGCCGGAGCCGGGAGGTTTATCTCCCAGTCGCCCATGCGGTTGATCCTGGTCAGGGAATAATCAGGCAACTCCTTCCATCCCGTGATGGGGCCTGTAAGATAAATAGCAGTCGCATTGGGTGCCCACTCCCTGAAGGTCCATCCTTTATCGGTGCGGTGGAGGCCGTAGTAGTGGTGGCCCATAGCAAAACTGAACAGGGAGCCGCTTCCCGCAAGCTTCTGCTCCTTTAAGATACACTTGCTTATCCGGCCTTCTATCAATGACTTAAAGGGCTCAAGCCAGGGATCGGATGAATAATATCTTCCGGAATTCATGATTGCTGTTAAATCTTTTATCTTTTCATAAAAGTACAAAAACAAAATCATTATGGTGGTCCGTTTCCGGGGCTTTGTTAATTTTGCAGATACAATTA
>DIKJ01000094.1:0-1577 GCA_002424525.1 Bacteroidales bacterium UBA5621
CCTGATGTCGGACTGGGGAGTACATCTGCTTGACATAGGCTTATGGGCAAAAGATATTGTGGTACCTCCGGAAAAAGTCCTGGTTTACGGTGCAAACACCTTCAACGAGCCAAGGAGCCGGGAGACCTTCGACTCAATGACAGTTATATATCCGAAAGATGATTTTGTAATAAACTGGGATATGACTGCGGGAGTAGAAAAAGGTCCTTACGAGATGCAATACGGATTTGCATTTATCGGCGACTATGCAACAATTGTTGCAGACAGATCGAAAATCATCGTATACCCGGAGTGGGACGGGCAGGCGAAAAAGCCAAGAACCGAAGAGTACAGATTCACTGAAGGCAGGGAATCACATGACGAGCATGTTAGGAATTTCATCAGTTGTATCAGAAGCGGCAGTAAACCTGCCTGCCCTCCGGAAACAGGAAGAGCGGCAGCCCTGCATGTGCATATCCCTAACATTGCAGCCCGTACAGGAGAGCCAATGCTGCTGTGGGACGAAAAAAACAACAGGTTTACCAACAGTGAAGCAGCCAATAAGCTTATCACGCCGGTGTACAGGAAGCCATGGGCTTTGCCGGCGTTTTAGCGGAGGGCCGGGAGCCGGGAGCCGGGGGCAGGGAGCGTAGAGAGGGGAGCGGAGAGCGGAGAGCGGAGAGCGAATGGCTAAGGTTGTTTGATTTTTGAATTGTGATTTCTGAATTGTGATTTTAAATCACAAATCAAGACTCATGAATCACAAATCACAAATCATTTCTTCGGTCTTCCGTCTTCGGTAAACTGCGAGAAATCAGAACCCAACAAAACTCAAAATAAAACCAGAATTATATGATAACCAGACGAAAATTTATAACAGGATCTGCCGCAGCAATTGTTTCGACGGCATTTGCAACTGATATCTTCTCAATTCCGCTGCAGAACAGGATTAAGGACTTTGGTTTTATATCAGGAATCATTGGCAAGGAACTCAAAGGCGACTGGAAAGCTGTACTTAAACAGGCAGCTTCATTCGGATACACCGAGATTGAAACAGGAGGTTTCCTTGGCGAATCGGCTGAAAGCTATCTGGCCTTTCTCAATGAGATCGGCCTTAAGCCTGTTGCAGGCGGAATAAATTTCACGGCCACCGATGAGGAATTAATGAAGAGCTTTGACCTGATCAGGAAGCTCGGGATGAAGATTGCAGTCACCTACTGGCCATGGTACACGGGTGGCCCTTTCAGCCTCGATGAATGTAAGAGAAGTGCGGAAAGGCTGAATACTCTGGGAAAGAAATGCCATGAGAGTGGTCTCTCATTCTGCTGGCATAACCACGATAAAGAATTCATTCCGATGGAAGAAGGCCTCCCTTTCGATTATCTTATGGCAAACACCGACAGCAACCTTGTCAAATGCGAGCTCGATATATATTGGGTTGCAAAGGGAGGAGCCGATCCCCTGTCAGTTCTTAAAAAGTACAGTGGCCGATATGTTATCCTCCACATAAAGGATATGGCCCCCGGAGAGGCAAAGGATTTTGAGTGTCCCGGAAGCGGCATTATTGATTTTCGCCCTATATTCAGGGAAGCTTATTC
>DIKJ01000094.1:1582-3315 GCA_002424525.1 Bacteroidales bacterium UBA5621
CCAAAACAGATAAAGCTTCGGGCGGGCAGTTTGTCAATGATCTATGAAAACGGAGCGATCCGATATGTGAAAGCGGGCGGCAATGAGTTAATCAGAATGATATATCCTGCAGTGCGCGACAGGGATTGGCTTACAATAAATGTTGTTATAAGCGACGAGTCAGTTGAAACCAGCCCTGATGCATTCTTCATAAAGTACAGGGCACACTACAACTCGGGAGGGATCGGTTTTATTGCCGATATCAGAATAGAAGGCAGAGCTGATAGCACTTTAATCTGCACTTTTGAAGGTGAAGCAATGACAACTTTTCAGAAGAACAGGATCGGGCTCTGCATTCTTCATCCTGTTGAAGGTTGTGCCGGAAACAACTGCATAATTGAACACACAGGCGGATCAACAGAGCAATCTTTCTTTCCTGAGGATATAAGCCCTCATCAGATATTCCTGGATATCAAATCGATGCGATGGCTTACCCACGGAGTCAATTGCAGGATTGATTTTGAAGGAGACATATTTGAGACAGAGGACCAGAGGAACTGGACAGATGCTTCTTACAAAACCTATTCCACCCCCCTTTCGGAACCATATCCGGTCACAATCGAAAAGGGGGCGCAGATACGCCAGAAAATAGTATTCAGCACTGGATGGAGCCAAGGCACTGAAGAGAGCCGGGATGATAAAGTCGTGATCCGGCTATTCCCGGAAAAGACCAGAAAGCTTCCCTCAATCGGCACCTGCCGGTCTTTCCGTCAGAGAACCCTGACTGAAAATGAGATCAGGATCCTGAGAGCTCTTCATTTCGATCATTACAGGGCCGATCTTCACCTCTTTTCGGATGACTGGGTTGAGATAGCCGAACAGGCATGCAGTGAATCATTTGAGATCGGCACGGATCTGTATCTTGCCCTTTTCTTTGGAGATAATATGGAAGAAGAAGCCGCCGGGTTCATTAACTGGTATGCTCAAAGCAGACCTGCCATTTCCGCCATCCTACTTCTTCACAGGTCGTATCCTGTCACACCCGAACAGCTTGCCCTTTACATTATCCCGAAGTTACGGGATATTGATCCCGCGATTGACATTGCTACAGGCACGAATGCCGGTTTTGCCGAGCTGAACCGAAACAGGCCCGGCGACACTGGCAACGACCAAATCTGCTATTCGATTCACCCTCAGGAGCATGCGTCAGATAACAGAACTCTGACCGAAAACCTGAAAGCCCAGGAGTATAGCGTAACGAGTGCTAAGGCATTCGCCGGGAAAAAAGGTATATGCGTATCGCCGGTAACAATTCAGAGAAGGTTTAACTCCAACAATGCTTTTATTGAGATGCCTGACTGCGGAGACGAATTTCCTTCCCGGGTTGACAGCCGCCTTATGTCGCTGTTCGGAGCCTGCTGGAGCGTCGGCAGTCTTAAGTACCTGTGCGAATCGGGTGCTGACAGGGTTACTTATTTTGAAACAGCAGGAGAAAGAGGTTTTATTCAGGGAGATGACGATTCAAAGTGGCCTGACCATTTCCCTGCCTTCCGGAGGATGATCTTTCCTGTTTATCACGTATTCAGATTCCTTTTAGGAAACAAGAACATGGATATTGTAAAAAGCATAAGTTCCGATCCCCTCCGGGCAGAATGTCTGGCTCTGACCGACGGAAAGCAGGCAAGAGCAATTCTAGTTAACTTCACCTCCTCTGAACAGCTTGCTGAGATTGAATGCTGTTCAGGTTTATTCAG
>DIKJ01000094.1:3400-14052 GCA_002424525.1 Bacteroidales bacterium UBA5621
CCTTACTCAATAAATTTTATTGAAGGGTGGATCAGACACTGAAAAATAAACTATTTTTAGCTTAACTAACCTTAACAAACCATGGTACTGGTACAAAACTATGCACTTGCAGTATTCCTTTGCGTTATTGCAATGATCTGCTGGGGTTCCTGGCAGAACACCAGAAATCTTATCGGGCTTGAATGGCGCTTTGAGCTTTTCTACTGGGATTACACCCTGGGCATCGTTCTTTTTGCCCTGATTATGGCTTTTACTTTCGGGAGTTTTGGCAGTGAGGGCCGCAGTTTCATACCTGACCTGGCGCAAGCCGATGCGAAATATCTTCTCTCATCGGCTCTTGGAGGCTTTATCTGGAACATCGGCACATTGCTTCTTGTTGCCTCCATTTCGGTAGCGGGAATGTCGGTGGCATTTCCGATAGGAGGAGGTATCGGATGGACGCTGGGCATCTTCATCAACTACCTGGGCAGACCTGAAGGCAATCCTTACCTGCTTTTTGGAGGAACTGCTGTAATCATAGTGGCAATACTGCTAAGCATGCAATCATACAGGAAACTGGCAAGCCATCAGAATAAGCCATCTTTCAAAGGAATCTTTCTGGCGTTTCTTGCCGGCATCTGCATCGCTTTCTTCTACAGGTTTGTCGCCGCTTCGCTGGCAACAGAATTCACTCCGGCTGAGGCCGGTAAGATAAGCTCTTACACTGCAGTGGTCTTCTTCTCACTGGGAGCACTCGTAAGCACTGCCATTGTCAATCCTTTCTTCATGGCCAGGCCTGTCGAAGGAAGACCCGTTAAGATGAGAGAATGGTTTAAAGGGTCACCAAAAACTCATCTTCTCGGATTGCTTGGAGGAGCCATCTGGTGCCTGGGAAATTCCGTCAGCTTCATGTCTGTTGGAGCAGCCAGCCCGGCAATATCATACGGCCTGAGCAACGCCGCTCCTGTTGTGGCTGCTCTCTGGGGGATCTTCCTCTGGAAAGAATTCAAAGATGCCCCAAAAGGTACAAATACCCTGCTTGGCCTTATGTTTTTGTGCTATCTTATCGGGCTGGTATTTATTGTCTGGTCCAGACTTGCTTAATGAATCCTTCGTGTACTTTGTGTAATCCTTTGAGTCCTTAGTGGTTAATAATATTCGCAAGTTAAAAACATACTGATCATGAACAGAACTCTCATGCTGATTGCTTCTGTAGTCTTCTGCAGCATTACAGCAACTGCACAGGAAAATCCATGGAAGGGATCATCAATTGACCTTTCCCGGGGCAAGCTTGTCATTTCTGAGAACAAACGTTTCCTTGTTTTTGAAGACGGCACCCCGTTCTTTTACCTGGGCGACACCGGATGGGAACTCTTTCATCGCCTTAACAAGGAAGAGACAGAAAGATTTCTCGAGAACAGGCGGGCAAAAGGTTTTACTGTCATTCAGGCTGTTGCCCTGGCGGAGCTTGACGGGCTTAACACACCAAATGTTGAGGGAAACAGGCCATTGATCGACAACGATCCTCTCAAACCCAATGAATCTTACTGGCTGCATGTCGACTGGGTAATTAAGAGAGCTGCCGAAAAAGGGATATACATCGGATTGCTTCCGACATGGGGGGATAAGGTTGACAAACGATGGGGTGTAGGGCCGGTGATCTTTACTGCTGAAAATGCCTATAAATACGGTCAATGGATTGGCAACCGCTACAAGGATTATCTAAATATTATATGGATAAATGGCGGGGACCGTGATGGCGGAGGCGATAACACGCCGATCTGGAACGCACTCGGTGAAGGGATCAAATCTGTCGATAAAAACCACCTTATGACCTTTCATCCCTGGGGGGAAAGAAGTTCATCAGAGTGGTTCCACAACACTTCGTGGCTCGATTTCAACATGTGCCAGACCGGTCACGGCCAGCGAAGTTATGCCATTTTTAAAAGGCTGGTGGTACGCGATTATGATCTCAAACCTGTAAAACCCTGTTTCGACGGGGAACCCCGGTACGAGGACCACCCGGTCGGTTGGAACCCTGATGTTTTGGGGTGGTTCAATGATGCAGATGTAAGGCAGGCACTATACTGGAACCTCTTCAGCGGAGGATTCGGACATACCTATGGCTGCCACCCGATATGGCAGATGAAAACTCCTGACCGGGAGGCGGTCGGACTGGCAAGGAACAACTGGTACGATGTGCTTGACCTTGAGGGTGCATGGGATCTGATCCATGCCCGCCGCCTGATTGAATCCAGACCCTTTTTATCAAGGGTACCTGATCAATCACTCATAGCACCTGCTTATTTCCCTGAGACAGATTATGTTGTTGCCACAAGAGGTGACGGATACGCATTTGTATATTTCCCGACAGGCTGGTCCGCAGAAATTATACTCGACAGGATCGGAGCCAAATCAGTCACCGCTTACTGGTTCGACCCGCGCGCCGGCGAATCGAAGCTGATTGAAACATACCCGGGCCAGGGTACCAGAAGGTTCACACCGCCTTCCAGTGGAAGGGGAAATGACTGGATCCTTGTTCTTGATGATACCTCAAAAGGCTTCAAAGACCCCGGAATATTACCTTAAAACATTGAAAATTTGAGACTTTGAACCGAGGCGAAGCCGAGCTCGGCGAAGCCAAACTTTGAACCGAGGCGAAGCCAAACTCTGAAACTTTGAAACCCTGAAACACAGGAACCTGAATATGAAATTAGGAATCAGTTCATTCACATACACATGGGCTGTTGGCGTCCCCGGATCCATCCCTGCGAATCCACTTTCGGCATACGGACTCATTGACAGGGCCTCTGAATTCAGCGTCAGCATTGTACAGATTGCAGATAACCTCCCTCTTGAAAGGCTGCCACACTTTGAACTTAATGAACTGAAGCATTATGCCTCGGGCAAAGGGATCTCCTTAGAGATGGGAGGCAGAGGGCTTATCCCTGCACATGCCATGGAGTGCCTCGAAGCCGCTGAGGTCCTCGGATCTCCTATCCTGCGGATGGTTATTGACGAGCCCGGATATGAGCCTGATATGCAAACAATTATTTCGATCATCAGGGAAGTTGTGCCTGAACTGAAATCGAGAAATATAAAACTCGCCATTGAGAACCACGACAGGCTTAAAGCGAGGGAATTTGAGAGAATTATTAACAGCGTGGGAAGCGACATGGTAGGCATCTGCCTCGACTCAGTTAATTCAATGGGTGCCGGAGAAGGTTTTAAAACTGTTTCAGAAATTCTTGCGCCCTATACCTTTAACCTTCATATCAAAGACTTTTCAATCGACAGGGTTCCTCATAAAATGGGCTTATTAATAGAAGGGCGTCCGGCCGGAAAAGGGATGCTTAATATCCCTGGCCTGTTCAGAAATATTGATCAATATTCCCGGTGCCGCTCAGCAATCCTGGAATTATGGACTCCCCCCGAAAAGAGTGTTGAAGAAACAATTATCAAGGAAGAAAAATGGGCTGAAGAAAGTATTCAATATCTCAAATCATTAATATTATGAATCATATAAGCTCAGGAATAATTACAATTGTTTTCTTTATTATTTCTTAATTGATGTTTTTGTTTTCATAGCAATAAACTGATAATATTCAACTTAATACCCCGAATTAATTTTTTTATCCAGGTTTAACCCCCGGCAATAAGACAAAAGCTATTCTATCGTCGACTGTTGTTGACTAATTGAAAAAATTATTCATAAGCCATAGCCAGTCGCTTGTTGAGTGCACCCATATCTCTTTCGGATTATGCCAGTTATCCGACGGCCAATACGGGGCATCTCCATTAAACCTGGTGTGAATACCGCAAGGAATGGCGCCAACAATGTTGCCGATTAAAGGGTTGTACAGGGCCTGGTACCGATATCCTTCTCCCCACATTATACTTTGGTTAAAGGGATTCAATCCCAAAATCCAATTAAACTGCCTGTAAGACAAATTCAACAGATCCGTATCATTAAGATATCTGCCAATTGCTGCCAATCCAATTGCTTTTGATAGAACAACAGAACTGTTGCCTCTGCCGGTTGTCCAAACAGGAAAGCTTCGAATATAATACCGTCCATTTAATGGGATCCCGTTTTTCACTTTTGCTTCCTCAATCCTATCCTGTGCTTCATTCAGGTCATATATACCTGCCGGGAGCATCAAATATGGCTCAGTATAAGCTGATATATCTTTGTAATAATTAGCATACAGGCGAATTGCTGATTCCCATTTTTTAACATTTTCACTATCAGGGAATGACTGCAATAACCCGACCAGTCCGGTTACCGGATATTTTTCACCACTGGTGATACTTCGCAAAAACGGAATATTTTCCCGCTTTGCATCCTGGAATAAAAATCCCTTTAATGGAATATCATCGCTCAGGTTGTCCTTTTGCTGACACTGGAGAATGTAGTCTCCATAGGAGATAGCAGCGCTTTTATATTTGTCATCTTTGGTTGCTTCATATAGCGTGAGCGAAGCATTCAATGCAATTCCTGCAATTCCTATATTCATATCCTGGATATTCTCTGAGGCAAAGTTCCAATCTTCTTCCGCACACCTGAGCGCATAGTCCGCCATTACAGGGTCTTTCTTCAATAATACAATTGCTGCCTTAGCTTGTGCCCTTGCCGCGTGAAGATTAATGGTTACATAGTTGTATGTGGGCGCATGACTTTCGCTGGGTGTAACGGGCGAGCGATCATCATAAGTCCCGATGATACCATCCGTCCAAAAATCCATTGTTGCCCAGTTGACCCTGTAACCATCCCCAAAGCGGGTTTTCAATATCCAATCCAGTCCCCACTTAGCCTCTTCCAAGAGGCGTTCAGATAATTCCGTATCGGTGTCCCGGAATTTGTCGGCCAACAGGAGAAATAAATACACAGCATCAGAGGTATGTTTCGTGCTTTGAGACAAATCTCCTGCATCATGCCAGCCACCATTAACCAAAATAGTTTTATCACCATGAGAACAAATAAAGTCACTGTGACAAAGGGAATGACGTCCGGGTATCTCTGTCCCGCAGCGCTGACAGTAGAAAAAGTTGATTACTTTAATCAGGTTATCTCTGTACAGATCGTTAAAATTGTTTATTTGGAATGGCCTTGTCTGAATGTCCCCTGCTTTTAAGACATAGGTTCCGGACCTGTCAAACTCACTGAAGTCCAGCACCTGAAATGTTCCATATTGTGTTTCCTTTACCGTAACCGGTTTCTTTAAGGCTTCTTTTTTTGTATTCACATCAATCAACGTAAAACTATTCGCTGAAAGATCCGAAGAAAGAGCTGTCTTGAGAAAACCCGTTGCATAGCCTACGTGATTATGTGCAATGTGGCCGGGAGAAACATTCCAGCCTTCGTAATGTTCAGGCTGTTCTACTTTTTCAAGGAATATTTCGTCAAAATAATACTTAACCGTATTGGTCATTTCCCGCTGATTTCCCTGAAGCCTGTACCGCAGCTCGATCGCGACTACTTTATCCCTTACGACATGAGGAATTTCCCAATAGACCTTGTTCCATTTGTGGTTCTCAAGCAATTGATAATTCAGGCCACTTTGTATGTTATAATAATGGTATCCACCAGGAGAATCGTAAGGAACAAAAGCATCATCCCATTGTTCAAGAGTCACTGTGGTATCTGCCCGGGTATCATTATGCAACACTAAATTAAACGATACTGTCCTAAAACCAGGTAAATCAGGATAAACCCATAGAGTTATCCGGTTCCACTCTGACCAGTCTTCATTATCTACCCGGTAGATTGCGCTCGATGATCCCCATGGTCTGCCACGGGAAGAGGCGAAGTTCGGTTGTTCGCCTTTAGTGGGGGAAGTCAGCAGAACTGAAGCCCGGCCTTTATGGAACTTATCATTCGACAGGGAAATCGTCCCATAAGATCGGGAACTGGCACTTTGATCTACCCAGGATTCCCAGTTTTCCAGGCTTTCCATATCTGATAACAGTTTCGATTCGACGGCCGGTTTTTGAGATACCTCCCAGGCAAGAGAATTCTCCGGTGGATCAGTCATGGGCATATCGGGGAGACTTTTCCCACCTGAAGGGGCCGGGGTATTTTTACATCCCTGCAAAACAGCCACAGCCAAAATTACCACCAGGCATAAGGATATTATCGTCCCTTTAATGTCCATTAAATGATTTTGACACATAATACATAAATTTTAATTCAAAATTGTAAATCAATAGTGTCCGATTAAAAGTATGAGATTACCTGCGGTGAGCTCGTCCCGCGATAGCGCGGTACTCGGTTCTTCGCTCCGCTCAGAATGACAAGTACTTAGTGAGTTATTGGGGTAGGAGGATAACTTTTGTAACTTATCTACTATATTTCTTTGCCTGAAACGATGAATTTTTTTACGTTGATCTCACCGTTTACAACATTAACGAATGGTTTATTCCCTTTCAACCCGACAGTTCCATACCCCTTTTCTGTTGAAATGAAACTTGTGAAATCGCCCACTTTTGAGTCGATAAACAAAGTCTGATCGACAGCATCGTAACGAACTCCGGTGAGTCCCTGAAGCATTCCATAGCTGGCCATAGCACGTGCATACCAATGACCGCATTCATATTCATTAAAAGGATTTCGCGTTCTGCCATCGTAACGTTTCCTGGCTTCCCGGACTATCTCTAATCCTTCCTCAACTTTTCCCATAAACATTAAATGAGAAGCTACCTGGTATTCAATCCCTGTCCACACTTCATTGCTATATACGAATGGCAATGTAAGTTCATCACCTTCCGGCCAGCTGCAAAGCAACAAACCACCTTCGCTTCCCAAAGCATAACCAGGCCGCTGCGGATTGACATGATTGGATAAATTGGATTTGAAGTTGTATTTATGAACCGAAACAAGATGGCTGGTAATTTTTTCATTATTGATGAAATCTTCAAGACCTGCCACTTTTCCAATCCATGCACCGAGGATTCCATCAGACAGACAGCCGTTGCCATATTGATACTTCGGGCCCTCTTTTTGCAGGAGTTCGATGGCTTCAGGTGAATAATTCATGCCTATCCCCACTTTGGAAGCTTCCACCGGATCTTTTGCACGCAAACCTTCTACCTGGATTTTCTGAATAAAATATTCACCGTTAAATAATTCATTTTCCAGGTATTGTTTTCCTTTTTGAAGTAGCGAATGATAGAATGAAACGTCCTCTCCCATAGCGGTTCCCATTTCAACGATTGCTTTGAGGGCGCCGAGATAAAAACTGGTACACATTCCATTAGGACCCCAAAACTCAATGTCGTAAGTATTGTGATGTGGTTCTTCTAAAATACCTTTATTCTTTGGGTCCCAGGCTTCTATACAAAAATCGAGGCTTTGCTTTACATGCGGATAAAGCCTGCGTAGCCAGTTGTTATCGCCCGAAATGCGCCATTCGCGGTACATTTTCATGATTCCGCCCAGCTGTCCGTCGGCAGCGGCATGGAAATTATGCCCAACCGACGTTTTAATGGGGATAGTTGAACGAAAGCTCTGGTGTCCCATGTCGTTTTGGTTGATCGTGAACTCGGTTTCCCTTAGCGAACGTTCCAATACCGGGAAAAGGTGTGGAATGGCCTGTGCATAATTCCAGACATGGGTGCAGGAACCGTGACAACATCCGGCATCATCGTGACAGCCTTCCCAGGCCCAAAGTTTACCGTCTTTTTGCCGTAGAACTGTTGGCGACTTTAAAATAGTAAGATTGGCGGCTATCGCTTCAATAACTTCAGGAGGAAGGCTTGAATTATAAAACGCGTCTGCGAATAAATCTGATTTCGTTTTTAAATCGGAATAATTTAAATTCCAGTATCTCACTACCTCGTCAATGTTTTTAAACCGGCCGGAATACCATGGTTCATAATAAATATCGCTCAAATCACCACAACAATCCTCAGATATGCACGCCTTTAAATCGGCCTTTAACTGCTCATCGGAAACCGGTCCGAGACCGATTCGTAAATTGGAATGGGGCACATACCAGCTCATCATTAAACGAATGGTTTTTTCTTCACCGGGTTTTAATTCAAAGGGGACATAAAGTGAAGCGCCCGGTGAATTCTGAGTGGTCGTATCTTTTTCAAAGGTAAATTCCGACAGATCTTTCCAGAAAACAGTACGCGAATCGAACCAGCCGCCACGAAACCAGCATAAATCAGTAACTGTTTTTGGATCGTCGCAAAACAGGGCAAAATCACCTTTGAAGTGGGGCTTACCGGGATGACAATCCTGACTGAATAAAATGCCGTTTTTTATTCCTGAGATGGTATGTCCACTTTCGTAGCGTCCTCCCCATTCACTCGGAATTTCAATTCTCATGAGGTTCTCGGCATGAAATGAAAAGTTGGCTTCCAGTTTTTCCCCACTTGTATTTTTAAATGTGTATTCCAGGCCTCCAACCGGCAAGCTCGAATTATCCTCGTCGGTTGGGATAAAAGGACTCCACCCGGTAATGGAAACTTCCATCGGGATATCTTTATCCTCCAGCATAATTTTACCAAAAGGGAACCTTGTTTCGAATTTTGCTTTTTGGAAACGAGGAAATCCATAGGTCTTTTTACCTGCTCCGTTTCCTGTTTTTAGGTTTCCGAATACTTTCCATTTTTGGACCGGGCCTTCTAAAACTTTAGCCCCGTTTTCAATTCCCTTCACGGACAGCGCTGCCATTATAAAGGGTTCATTAAAAATATCCGGTTTATTCCTGACTGAAACATGTGAAATTGCACCCGTGCCTTCCAGACAGAGCATACCAGCGCCAATCCCACCAATTGGGAATGCCAGCCGATTCAGGTATTCTCCTTCGTAAAAGGAATTAAACGTATGGCCTTCAGCTTCCTTTTTTTTGTTCTGGCAAGAAACCAATAAGGAAAAGATGAGCAATAAAATGATTCGTTGTTGGTTCATAGTTATACCTTTTTGTTTTAACATTCAACTTTTTACAAATCCACCCGCAGCTGGCGGACGACGGTCATCCGTTTGCCATAAACAGTTGCGGGCCGGGACTGGTCGCCTCCGGAACCAGCGCTCTGACTTACCCGCTGGAATTTACTTGCTGACACTCAGCGGTAGCCGGGGCGGTGTATCTTTAACATAGACCCGGTAGCTCCATCCCGGCAAATCCATGACTCTTGAAAGCGGCCCTGTCCCGCCATTGAAGGCTTCGGTGAAGTCGCCTTCGGGCAGGGCGTCGGTAATAGTCCCGGTAGTCTGCGAAGCGGAGAAGTTGATGACCACGAACACAACGTTGTCCCCCTTCTTCCGCTCCATGACAAAAAGGTCATCATTGTGGGTAGTATTCAGGTACCGGTAGTTCCCGTCCCACACTGCGGGATTGTAGCGGTGAATAGCACCCAGGGTGCTGTAGAGATTTGTGAATTCGGGATTCTCCTCCCAATGGATCCAGTCATATTCTTTTCCCCATGCATGTGGAATACGTCGGGGATTGTTTATCTCGTTGCCCATGAAATACATCCATTTCCCCGGCATCGTGGCCGCCAGTACGGCAAAGGCCTTCTGCCCTCCTCCGTAGCGTTCATCCATATTGCCGGGAATTCTCCCAAAGGGCGCCATCCCCACATTTAAGTCGTGGTTGTCGAGGTGGCGCATGCGCAGGGCGCCATCCGGATACTCAGACAGATCCCGCCGGATATTTTCGTCGATGCGCGAGGCGGGCCCACCCTGCTGGACAATCTCCACGATCATGGTCTTGAGGTTGCGCCAGTCATAGGTCATGTCGTAGTGCGGGTGGAATCGTGGTCCGTCAGCCTCGGCCAGCATGAATATAGGCTTCATCTTTCTGAGCTCCGGAATGAATTCCCTGAACACTTCAGGTAGCGGATCGCTCCCTGCCACGTCAATCCTATACCCGTCGATGTCCACCTCCCGTATCCAGTACTTGAGCGACTCGAGCATGTACTGACGTGCGTCGGGATTATCGAAGTTCCAGGCCGGCAAGCCCCAGCTCTCGCCCTTGGCCCAGTCCGGATGCAACTTAAGCATGTTGTTGCCCGGGTGCATGTGCCGCGGGACCATGTCCTGAATCACATACATACCGTTTGCGTGAAGGGCTCTGACCAGATCCTTGTAATCTTGCAGCGAGCCCATGGCCGGGTTCACCCCCTGGAAGTCGGCAGTCTGAAAATTGTTGCAGCGGATCTGGGCGTCCCAGCTCGTGTCGTCGGAACACGGGTGCACCGGCATGATGTAGATAATACCCACGTTCAGCGACTTGAGCCGGGGAATGTCCTTTTCGATTTCCTTGAACCCTCCGGTCTCGTTGTAATAGCGGGGGGCAATCTGGTAGATAGGCAGGCCCCAGCTCCACTCCGGACCCGCCGGCTGGGCTTGCAGGACAGCGCTACAGAGGAAGGTCAATCCCAAATAGCACAGGGCTCGCTGTAAAAAACCTGTTGAGAAGCCTTTTTGAATTAACTTTTGTCGTGAAAGTGTGTTTTTCATTCTGCTCAGGGTTTAGGCCTTTTTCCAGTCTCTGGATTCACGGGTTAGCCATGAAGGATTTCCTGTGCCGCCGGTGAAACTGAACCGTGTTGGGTCCCACTTCATCGGTGTATTATTAAAATACAGCTGATTCAACAGATGACAGCAGATGGCTGTGCGCCCTCCTGCCTGTTCGCTGGAGACGGGCTTTTTACGGCTTCTT
>DIKJ01000241.1:0-6990 GCA_002424525.1 Bacteroidales bacterium UBA5621
ACGGTAAGCAATGGCAGCAAAACCGGGAAATACCAGTACCTGAATGTACTGCCCCAGGCAAGCCCCAGCATGTCCGGATCGATACCGAGCACAATATTGAAGATCACAAATGGTATCACACCCGTCATAATTATACCGGTAACCTTCTCTGATGCGAACAGCATGCTCATTTCAGAAAGCTGAATAGGTCCTGGTCTGCCGGACAGTTTGAATAAAAGACGTTTTGTTACAGAGTACCAGTATCCGGCGAACAGGAGGAGAACTGCAAGAATCGAGCAAACCGCAAAAAAAGTAGTTTCTGTTGAAATGGAACCAGTCATAAAAAACGTCTGAAATTCAGCCCGGGAAGATACCAGCTAACGGACTAACATACAAAAAAATAATTACTTTCAGATACGAATATGCAAAAAAGTGTAACTTGCCGAAAGTTAATAATCTTTATTTCTGCATTATGCAAACCCTGAATGATCTGAGACTGGCAGTGCTGATTGATGCTGATAATATTCCTTACGGAAATGTAAAAGGGATGCTTGAGGAGGTCGCAAAGTATGGAACCCCTACCTTTAAAAGGATTTACGGCGACTGGACGAAGCCCACGATAGCCGGGTGGAAATCTGTGTTGCTTGAGAATGCAATAACCCCCGTTCAGCAGTACAGCTACACCAGAGGTAAGAATTCCACTGATTCGGCGATGATAATTGATGCGATGGATATACTCTATAGCGGCAAGGTAGATGGTTTCTGTCTGGTTTCGAGCGACAGCGATTTTACGCGTCTGGCAACCAGACTACGTGAGGCAGGCATGAAGGTTTTCGGTATTGGCGAAAGGAAAACCCCTTCCCCGTTCATTGTTGCCTGTGACAAGTTCATCTATATTGAAATTCTCGGGGCACAG
The DNA here is from genome assembly GCA_002424525.1 of Bacteroidales bacterium UBA5621. Taxonomy (GTDB): domain Bacteria; phylum Bacteroidota; class Bacteroidia; order Bacteroidales; family VadinHA17; genus LD21. Next base: position 896 of record DIKJ01000241.1, read on the forward strand.
CCTGTGATAACAGAGCACCCCTCAGCAAATAAGAAAAGAGGGAAGCCGTCTGTTTCGAGGAAAAAAAGCGAGGAGAATGATTCACAGGTTCAGATCAGGAAAGCAAAACGTCTTATTTCATCCTCAATAACCGATCTGGCAGATGAGAATGGCTGGGCATATCTGGGTGACGTGGGTAACCTGATTTTAAAAAAACAGCCTGATTTCGACCCGAGGAATTTCGGGTTCGTGAAGCTGACCCCGCTTATAAGATCTCTTGATTTTGAGATTGATGAGAGAGATTCCGGCCAGGGCGGGATCAAATATATCTATATTAAGAACCGAAAATAATTTCAGGTTTCTGTGAACAAAAGTGAGCCCGGGCATGTTTATGCCTGAAAAGAAGCGGATGAATGAATTATTTAAACAAAAAGCTATCAAATTAGAATATATCATAAAGATTTATTTTTAGTTCTCAAAAATAAATATGATCTTTGTCCCTGTTTTTAAATACTTTAATTATTGAATTATGAACATTTATGTAGGAAGTCTTAATTTCAAAATGCATGAAGCAGAATTAAGAGAAATTTTTGAAGAGTATGGCGAAGTAACTAGCGCAAAAATCATTATTGATAAATACTCTGGAAAAAGTAAAGGTTTTGGTTTTGTTGAGATGCCTAACGAAGCCGAAGCTAAAAAAGCTATTCAGGAGCTTAACGGAGCAGAAGTTAGCGGAAGAAACATTATCGTTAACGAATCTATTGAAAGAACCGAAAGAAGAAGTAATTTCAGAGGTGGAGACAGCGACCGCAGAGGTGGAGGTGGTGGTGACAGGAGAAGGGATAACAGAGGGTAGGAAACAACAAAAATCAAACATTATGAAAGGTACTGTAAAGTGGTATGACAGAGTGAAAGGTTATGGATTCATTCAGACTGAAGATGACAAGGATATTTTTATCCATCGTTCAGGATTAGAGGTATCTCATACCGATCTTGAAGCCGGTCAGGAAGTAGAATTTGAAGTTGAAATGAGAGAAAAAGGGCCGGTTGCCATAAAGGTTAAGAAAGTAGAATAGATCTGTTAAAATCTAAAAAATCAAGGCCGTCCTCAAGCCAAACTCCGGGACGGCCTCTTTTTTTGTCTGAACTATTAAATCAGTTTCCAGGGAGCGCGATACTCATAGTGCAGTAGTTTTGTTGCAGAACCATCAGTATCATCAACGAAAGTCTCAGACCGGGGATCCCATTTAATTGTCCTCTTCAGTTCACACGCAATATTGCCGAGTGTGCAGACGGTGCAGCTGCTGTGTCCGATCTCAACCGGAACCACCGGATCGGTACGTGTACGAAGAGCTTCAATGAAGTTGATCTGATGGGGTATACGTGTCTCATACGGACCCTCAATGACTTCAGTTTCAGCGGCATTGAATTTCGGATCGGAGGCATTGAAATAGCCGCGTGCAACTTCAATCCACCCGTTCTCACCCCAGAACTTAACCCCTTTAGTCAGGTTTTCATCAAAGGGTTCAGATGTCATCACGACTCCGTCCGCATATTTGAACATCATAAATTCGGTGCCGTCGCCAATCGGTGATATTTCAACGGGACCGCTCTTATCCATTCCCAATCCCCATTGTGCGATATCAAACATATGGGCGCCCCAGTCGGTGGTAAATCCCCCTCCCATCTCTTTATACCAGCGCCATGCACCCCATATTGTCTCGTCCTGCGGAGGGTCGAGGGAAATGGGAGGATTAAGCTCATTGTTAAAATGAATGTTTCCGGGCAGGGAGCCCAGCCACAGATCCCAGTTAAGATCAGCTGGCAGGGGTTCTTCAGGAAGGTTGTAAGGAACAGGAGGAGCTCCCACATAGGCATTGACCAGGGTTATTTTTCCCAGAGCCCCTGTCTGGACCAGCCTGACAGCATGCTGGAATCCGGTATCGGACCTCTGCTGACTGCCGACTGCCAGGATCCTGCCGTTTTCACGGACCACTTTTTTCAGCTCCTGTCCTTCCAATATAGTGAATGTCAGCGGTTTTTCAAGATAAACATCCTTTCCAGCCTTGCATGCTGCAATCGCTACCATTGCATGAGAATGATCCGGAACTGCAATCACGACGGCATCAATATCCGGTCTGGCCAGCAGATCCTGATACTTCTCATATGTCTGGATCTTATTTTTTTTACCTGCTTCAGTATAAAAAGCATTTACCCTTCTTTCAAAACGGGTGCGCTTGACACCATAAACATCGCATCCTGCCAGAACTTTCACACCTTCAAGCTGAATGAAACCGTTGAGCAGGAACATTGCCTGCCTGCCCAAACCGATAAATCCCAGTTTAATGTCAGTATCCGGACTGCTTTTGCATGATGTCGCCAGACGGGGAAGAATAGCTATACCAGCCATTCCGGCAGCAGCAGATCCGAGGAAGCGACGTCTCGACCATAAATTCTTCTGATTTTTCATAGGTTAGTTAATTTTCAGGTTAAAATAAATTTGGAAATATCAATGTCCAGAAGCAATTTCTGCGATTACTGATCGTAAATTTAAGATTTTTCTTAATACAAACCTGATTATCTGAACTCAAGTTTTATAATCAAAACGGTGTCTGCCATCTCATTGACCGGAAGACCACGTATCCGAAGCCATGGCTGTTGTTCAACATGGTCTGAAGGACTCAGGTTCACAACGGCTTCCAGCATCCTGCCATCGTTAAGCAGTACTGCTTTCGCCGGGAGAGTGTTCAATGGTTTAAGCTTTAATCCATTCCCCGGGATCCCCTTATGAAGATGAATATAATGTATTTTGTCCCTTTTTGTGACCAGGACATCGCGGCTCGTAATAAAATCAGGATCAGGAACACTATCTTCAAACGCTTCCCTTACCGAATTGTACCATTCGCCGAGACGTTTCAGGATTGCTGCCGATTCCTCCGGTATCACTCCCTCAGCCGTCGGACCTGCATTAAGCAGATAGTTTGCATCGCGGGCCAGATATCTGTCAATGCTCCTTTTCAGGTGAAGATCTGAATAGTAGTCTTCATCCTTCCTGTAACCCCAGCTTTCCATTCCGACCGACTGGCATGCTTCAGTGGGACGGTCGAAGGCAGCAGTCTCAGAGGCTTTTAAATCGTAGTCACGCTCCGGGGTGCCGAAATCTCCATCATCGAACCCGCGGTTATTGATGACAGCATTCGGCTGGAGGCTTCTTATCATCTCATTGACCGAGGTATCCTTATGCTCAGGCACATTCATATCCCACCAGAATCCGTGAATCTCGCCATATCCGGTACATAATTCGCGAACCTGAGCTTTAAGAAACTCCATGTACCTGTCCCAGTCTGGTTTATCTCCTTTTTCCGGGCCGGGCAGTTCGTGGTGCCTTCCCTGGTTGGGATAATTCGGGTGATTCCAGTCGGCAATGGAATAGTAGATGCAAAGGGGTATACTGCGCTTATGGCATGCATCAGCCATCATACCGATAATATCCTTCCCGTAAGGGGTGTTCACTGTATTGAATTTAGTCTGGCGGGTGTCCCATAAACAAAAGCCATCGTGATGCTTGGCAGTAATGGTAATATATTTCATCCCGGCCGCTTCCATCAGGTCAAGCCACTCATCAGGATTGAATCTTACAGGATTCCACTGTTCCGCCAGTTTTACATATTCTGCTCTTGGGACTCGTGCACGCCACTGGTGCTGTTCATGCCAGCCGGGAATTGAATATACGCCCCAGTGAATGAACATCCCGTATCTCCTTTCAAAAAACCAGTCACGTCCGTCACCAAACCTTTTTATCCCTGAAGAAGCCCCTTGCGGAACAGGGCTGTCATATCTGAGATCCATAATATCAGGAAAAAACAAAGGTCCCGCGGCAAATGCCGCGGCAGTTCTGATCAAGCTTCTTCGTTTCATAATTTTATATCTGAAAGTTTACAGTTCGTTCAATGCTTCTGCGACACTCTGTCAGAATCTTCCGTATATAGAGTACTTCGCGGTATTGCAGAATATAGATGAGTAGAGATGCAACCCGGCTGTGCTCGTTTCCATTTTCCTTTCAAGGTGAAGGACAGGCTCTCCTCTCCTCATCTTCAGGAACCGGTTGATCTTGGGTGTTGCATTAATGGCCTTTATTCTTTGCTCACCACCCTTTATCTCTATCTGGTAATGCTCCCTCAGTATTTTGAACAGAGACCGGTCCTCGAACTGACGGGACGTTATTCTCGGCAAATTTATACTGGCTATATAAGTGATATCATAAAAGATAGGCACACCGTCAAGCAGTCTGAGCCTTTCCATATAGATACAACCTGATTCCTTTTCAAGATCATTGAGGGGAAACATGAAATCGCCGGGCCACGGCATCAGCACCGGTTTTACAATTATTCTGGTTTTAAGGTTCCTGTCCCCTACGGCAGTCGTGGTTCCTGACACTGAAAGGATACCGATCTCTCTCGGCAGATAATGGACAATGCTCCCCTTGCCCTGATGCTTCCTGATGTAACCATCAGCTGAAAGATTGCCAAGCGATTGCCTCACAGTCGGTCTTGTCATGCCATACAGCCGGCATAACTCATTTTCCGACGGGAGAAGGTCACCCTCAAGGTAGACACCGTCGACAATGTGTTTGCGGAGGGTCTCGTATAGTCTCCTGTGCTGTGGAATATCCCTCTTCTTCAACATCATGAAAATATTTGTGTAAATATATTTATTTTTACTTGTTAATACAAGTAGAATCGATTATTTTTGTAACCCCTGAATATTAACTGATTCACTTAATAATATTCAAAAGTCAATTTAACTTATAATGACATGTTTAAAGTCCCGGAGCCCCAGGTAAATAATCCTAAACGAAAATAAAGATGGCTATACCTGTAATTATGCCAAAACAAGGCCAGTCGGTCGAGACCTGCATTATCACAAAGTGGTACAAAAAGGCCGGAGATGCTGTTAAGGCAGGAGACATCCTTTATTCCTATGAGACGGATAAGGCAGCATTTGATTTTGAATCTCCTGCCGACGGCACCATTCTTGAAATCTTTTATGGTGAAGGTGATGAAGTACCGGTCCTGAATAATGTAGCGGTAATAGGGAGCGCTGGTGAGTCAGCCGATCTCTTTCGTCCTTCCCTGCAAGGAGGTGCGTCAATAAAAGAGGCCTTAGCTGCCACTTCTGTTCCCGGTGATCAGCCTGATCCTGTTGTCAGCGCCGCTCCGATCCCTGCGGCTGAATCAGATACAAGGACCAGGATTTCACCCAGGGCGAAACGGCTGTCAATGGAAAGAGGGATCGATTACGCAGGGATGGAGGGATCGGGTCCCGGAGGCAGAATAATTTTCCGGGATGTTGAAAATGCACTTACTACCCGGCCTGTTAAAAGTGCCGGCTTGCATGGACCGGTCGCCAGTTTCACCGACCAGCCATTAAGCAATGTGAGAAAGCTGATTGCCAAAGCAATGCATTCATCCCTGCAAAATTCAGCTCAGTTAACCCACCACATGGGCGCTGATGCACGCAACCTGCTCGATGCAAGGAGAAAAGTCCGTGAGGATATGTCGCATAATCCCGAAAGTCAGGATATTACATTGAACGACATGATCTGCTGGTGTGTTGTAAGAGCCCTGCGAAAATTCCCGGATGCCAACAGCCATTTTCTTGACGACAGGATAAGGAATTTTGATGATGTTCACCTGGGAATAGCTGTTGACACACCCAGGGGACTGATGGTTCCGGCCGTCAGGAATGCAGGTACCCTGACTCTCCCGGAATTGTCGGCATCATTGAAATCAGTTGCTGAAGCCTGCAGAAAGGGAAATATAGACCCGGAACTGCTTCAAAGCAGCAACGCCTCATTCACAGTTACAAATCTCGGTGGTTATGGAGTTGAGATGTTTACGCCCGTTCTTAACCTTCCCCAGGTGGCTATCCTCGGTGTTTGCACCATAACTTACCGGCCAGCTGATCTGGGGAACAACGTTTTTGGCTTTGTGCCGTATATGGGTCTGTCGCTCACTTATGATCATCGTGCAATCGACGGAGGACCGGCCACGCTGTTTCTGAAAGAGATCAGGAAAGAGATAGAGGAGTTTGGAGCGTAGAGCGTGGAGCGTAGA
>DIKJ01000241.1:7009-9118 GCA_002424525.1 Bacteroidales bacterium UBA5621
CTTCGCTTCGCTCGCAATGACGGTAGAATTATGGAATATCAATGTTATGCTTAGAAGAAATACTAAACCAATTAGCCATATTAAATAAATAACAAATACACAAATGCCGAAGAACCAGAATATTGAACCGAATGAGATACGCAAACCTTCGTTTATTGAATTTGGCAGAATACCTGTAAACCAGTATAACAGATCGATCGAAGAAGAAAAAGCCCGGTTCAGCACCGGAGATTTGCTGAGGATCTACCACGACATGGTTATCATCAGGGAATTTGAAAACATGCTGAACCTGATCAAAACCACAAATGAGTATCATGGTATCCCTTACAATCATCCCGGACCAGCACATCTTTCGATCGGCCAGGAAGCCTCAGCAGTCGGAATGGCCTATACGCTCGACCCTGATGACTACATCTTCGGATCCCACCGCAGTCATGGTGAAATTTTGGCCAAAGGGCTATCAGCGATCAATAAGCTTGATGAAGAGAGGCTATATTCAATTATGACCAACTGGTTCGGAGGTGCGGCATTGAAGGTTGTTGAGAAAGGATTTCACGGATCGGTGAGTGAGCTTGCTGTTCATTTTTTGCTGTATGGTGCCCTGGCTGAAATATTTGCCCGCGAGAATGGATTCAATAAAGGTCTGGGCGGTTCGATGCATGCATTCTTCACTCCTTTCGGAATATATCCCAACAATGCCATTGTGGGTGGGTCAGGCGATATTTCCGTTGGTGCCGCCCTGTACAAGAAGATCAACAGGAAACCAGGTCTCGTGGTCTGCAACATAGGCGATGCCTCTATGGGTTGCGGGCCTGTATGGGAAGGGATATGCTTCGCTACCATGGATCAGTACAAAACCCTCTGGGAAGGCGATTACAAAGGGGGACTTCCATTGATCTTCAATTTCATGAACAACATGTATGGTATGGGAGGACAGACAGCCGGAGAAACGATGGGATACGGTATGCTGGCCCGGGTCGGTGCGGGAGTCAACCCCGAGATGATGCACGCAGAGCGCGTTGACGGCTATAATCCTCTCGCCGTTATCGACGCCTTCCGTCGGAAAAGGGACATCATTTCAGAAAAAAAAGGACCCGTACTACTCGATACAGTTACCTACAGGATAAGCGGGCATTCACCTTCCGACGCATCATCATACAGGTCAAGGGAGGAGGTTGAAGCATGGCAGAAGGAAGACTCAATAGTTGCGTTCGGAAACCTGCTGACCGCCTCAGGTATTTCAGATCCTGCACAGCTTGAGGAAATAAGAAACAACGCATCAGATCTTACCGGACATATTCTAAGGCTTGCCATAAATGACGAAATCTCTCCGAGGATCGACCTGCTGAAAGATCCTGACGCTCTCGGAAAGATGATGTTTTCCAACGGTTCAGAGGAGCGTATGGATGATAGAGTCGCTGATGTACTGCTTCCGCTGGAAGAAAACCCGAGGGTTAAATCGCTGAAAAACAAAGAAAGGTTTTATAAAGACAGTGAAGGAAACCCGGTATCTAAAGCAAGATTGTTTCAGCTTCGCGACGGGATATTCGAGGCAGTGATCGACAGGTTTTACAGGGACCCTACTCTCGCGGCCTGGGGAGAGGAGAACCGTGACTGGGGTGGCGCATTTGCAGTCTATCGGGGGCTTACTGAATCCCTTCCTTATCACCGGCTCTTCAATTCACCGATATCCGAAGGCGCAATTGTCGGAACGGCAATAGGTTACGGAATGTGTGGAGGCAGAGTGATAGCCGAAATAATGTACTGCGATTTTCTTGGCCGTTCCGGAGATGAGGTGTTCAACCAATTGCCCAAGTGGCAGGCAATGAGCGGTAATATAATCAGGATGCCAGTCATAATAAGAGTTTCGGTAGGTTCAAAATACGGTGCTCAGCATTCCCAGGACTGGTCCTCGCTTGTTGCACATATCCCCGGGCTCAAAGTAATCTTCCCGGCCACACCTTATGATGCCAAAGGACTGATGAACAGTGCACTTCAGGGAACCGACCCGGTAATCTTTTTCGAAAGCCAGAGAATTTATGATGTGGGTGAGATGTTCCGGGAAGGAGGTGTTCCGGAAGGATATTATGAAATACCCATCGGAGAACC
>DIKJ01000134.1 GCA_002424525.1 Bacteroidales bacterium UBA5621
CCTTTTTTATGAATAATTCAGGTTACATAGCTTTATGGATAGCTCTTCCCTCTGCAGATCCGGATACTCAGAAGAGAGAAATGCATGCCGGCAGGTACAGATCAGGCCGGGCATCATCGGAGGCATCCCGCTACAGCCCCGGCACATACCCCGACTCAGGTGTCGGAAGTGCATTTAATGAAGTATTCAGGGCTTTAGGAAAAGCTATCTACATCATCGTGCGTGTTTTCCTGATAATTATAGGTGTGTCATTCGTTCTTGCAGGCTTTCTTGCACTTGTCACTTTTGTCATGGTATTCTTCTTCAGATACCCGGGGTATTTCTCAACGGATGCTTTCGGAGTGAACCTGTTCTATCTTCCCGATTTTCTAAATTATGTGGTAAACCCGGCCGTTGCACCATGGATTATGCTGTTATCAACCCTGGTGGTAATTCTGCCCCTGCTTGCAATGATCTACTGGGGTGTCAAAATGATATTCTGGTTCAGGGCTAAAGATGGTATAATCGGCCTTGTCGGCCTGGTAGCCTGGGTAATAAGTGTAGCGGCCCTTTCACTTATCCTCTTTAATGAAGGTGTAAGCTTTGCTGAGACAGCCAGAACATCTTCGCGGGAGATTATTGAGAATCCTCCGGAGAAACTTTATATCGTGGGTGGGCAAACTACTGATGCCCTCAATTATGATAAAGACATTTCAATCTCCGATGAGAATTATAGCCTCTATTTCCGGGATGATAACAGGACCCTTTATATAAACACCCAGCTAAGCATAAACAGGTCAGAGGACAAAACCCTGAAGATCGATATCATAAAGCGCTCAGCTGGTCGAAGCAAGACTGATGCAAGAAGGAAAGCCGAAAGCCTGATTTATAATTTTGAGATCACAGGGGATTCCCTTTCGCTGGATGAGTATTTCACATTTCCACCGGACTCAAAGTGGTCGTGCGATAATGTCGGAGTTGTTCTATATATTCCTGAGGGTACCCTGGTGCGGTTTGACGAAACAACCTCCAGAATGTTTCCGCCAGATCGATATTATGACCGCAATTATGATACAGACGAGATATCAGGAAGAACAAACAGCTGGATAATGACTGAAAATGGCCTTAGAAGATCCTCTGCCAGGGAGAATCCTTAGAAGAAATTCATCGATCCTGTGTGTTTTCAGATCCGGCACCTCTTATTTCAGGCGCCGGATTTTTTTGTTAAGGATATGTTAATCGTCAAAATATTAGTTTGCGGATACGATTCTTTCATTAAATTCGTTGTCTGTTTTTGTCAACTAATCTTTTAAGCAAGCTATGAAAAGTATTATTTGTCTTATCCTGCTGCTCTTCCTTTTTCCACAGGGAAAATCGCAGGAGCTCCCCGTGCAATCAGATACTCTGCGTAAGGACGCTCTGAACGTCTTTATGACAGCAAGTGATTTTATCCGGAAAGAGATCCCCTGGGTAAATTATGTGAGGGATATCAAGGATGCGGGAGTTTACATTATTTCAACCAGCCAGCCCACAGGTTCGGGCGGTCGTGAATATTCTTATTTTCTGATTGGCCAGCATAAGTATGCGGGCATGAGCGACACCCTGACCTTTGTAACATCACCTGATGACACTCCCGACCTGATCAGACAGAAACAGGTAAGTACATTACAAATGGGATTGATGAGATACGTAGCCAAAACGCCGCTTTCAAAGTATATGAGAATCAGCTTTACTGAACCCCTGTCGGAAACCGTCTCTTCCGACAAATGGGACAGCTGGGTTTTCAGATCATCTGTAAACGGTTATCTGAACGGACAGAAGACATACAAGTCGAATTATATTTCGGGAAATATTTCCGCCGGAAGAATAACTGCGGACTGGAAAATCAATATCAACGCCCGTTATTATACCAATAACAGCAAGTACATTATTGGTGACAATGTAATTAACAGCAGGAACGATTCAAAATATGTTACCGGACTGATCGTAAAAAGTATATCCGACCACTGGTCGGTTGGCGGGTCAGGAAGGATCGGATCTTCGAGTTACAGCAATGAGAAGGTAATGCTCAGCATTATGCCGGGAATCGAATACGATCTGTTCCCATATTCCGAATCAACGAGAAGGCAGTTAAGAATTCTCTATTCAGCAGGCTATAATTATGTATATTACATGGATTCAACTATTTATGACAAGATCCGGGAACCATTATGGCTACATTCCCTTTCGGCATCGTATGAGGTTGTTCAGAAGTGGGGCTCAGTAGATGTAAGTCTGAGCTACAGTAATTATTTTCACGACTGGTCCAAGAACAATCTTTCTCTGAACGGCTATTTAAGCTTAAGGATTGCCAAAGGACTTTCCGTGACATTAGGCGGTGGGGCTTCACTGATCCATGATCAGCTTGGCCTCGTCAAACAGGATCTTTCGACTGACGAAATACTTCTGCGACGGAAAGAACTTGCCACTCAGTATCAATATTTTACAAGCTTCGGCTTCACCTATACATTCGGGTCGATCTACAATAATGTTGTCAATCCGAGGTTCGGAAACAGCGGATCCGGAGGAATGATGATCCTCATGAATTAATCAGGAACCTGTTTAAAGAAAAATCTTATTATCTTTAATGTTGCTGTTCCCCGAATTCCGGAGAGCAGTTGACTGATCTGGCACATTCCGGCCTAATGTTGATGGATACGAATATAATAATAGTCCTGGCAATTCTTTCAACAACAGTCCTGATGCTGATCTTTGAGGTTGTTCGCATCGATGTTGTTGCCATCTGTTGCATGCTCGCCCTGGGATGGACGGGGATTCTCACTCCCGGTGAGATGTTTTCCGGATTCTCAAGCAATGCCGTTATAGCAATGATGTCTGTTATGATACTTGGACGCGGCATTGCCAGGACAGGAATAATGGAGAATTTCTCGGGATTTGCTATTAAGAAAGCAGGAACCAGCAAAAGAAAGCTTATCAGTTTAATCTCCTTTTTTGTTGGAATCATATCCGGGTTTATACAAAACATAGGCGCTGCGGCGCTGTTTTTGCCCGGCATCATGCAGGTTTCGCGCAGAACCAGAATTCCAGCCTCGTCCCTCATAATGCCGATCGGTTTTTCTGCAATACTCGGGGGAACCCTCACCATGGTAGGGTCCGGCCCTCTCATTCTGGTCAATGATCTTCTCAGGAATGCCGGACTGGAATCTTACAACCTCTTTAGCGTAACTCCCGTCGGCATAATGCTGTTACTTTCAGGTATAGGGTTTTTCCTGGTTTTTGGAAATAAGGTACTTCCATCACGTGAAATAAAAAATGAGGGTCCGACAGAACAGGAAAAGCTCATAGAGAAACTCCATCTGCCTCATAATATCAGATTGTTAAGCGTTACCGGCAATAGCACCCTGGCGGGTAAAACAACCGAACAATCCGGGATATGGGATTCCTACAAAATAAATGTACTGGGTATTGGCAAGGGGGACGAGGTAATATATGCACCCTGGCGTGAAACAATGTTTGAAGAAGGGCAGACAATCGCTGTTCTTGGCACAACAGGCAATATCGACAGATTCTTAAAAGATTTTTACCTGGAGGATAACAGTCCGGCGAAATATTTTTCAGATGATTTTGACCCTGACAAATCCGGCTTTGCAGAGCTCATTGTCCCTCCCGGCTCGGAACTCACGGGAAAGAATATCCGGGGATACTCCCTGCGAAGACGATTTGCCGTTGAGCCTGTACTTCTCTTTCATAAAGGTGAAAAGGTGGAAGGAGATTTTTCCGACATCATTATCGCTCCCGGTGATACACTGATTGTTTACGGAAGATGGGAAAAAATAACTGACATCAGGGATAACCACGATTTTATAGTTATTACCCATTCTGATGCGGAGAAAAGAGATCCCTCAAAAGCATGGCTGGCTTCAGCGTGTTTTCTGTCCGGCGTAGTCCTGGCCATGCTTGGGTTTCCGATTTCCATGGCTTTTCTGACCGGAGCGCTCTGCATGGTGCTTGGAAGGGTCCTGAGTATAGGTGATGCCTATAAGGCTATTGAGTGGAAAGTTGTTTTCCTTCTGGCAGGGCTTATTCCCCTGGGAGTGGCGATGGAAAAGACGGGAACGGCAAAGTTTCTTGCAGAATCAATCATGTCCCTGGTAATTGATCTGCATCCTTTTGTCCTGATACTGACCATAGGCCTGTTATCAACACTCTTCTCGCTTTTCATGTCCAACGTAGGTGCCATCGTAGTGCTGGCTCCCCTGGTGATGGGCATGGCCAATATTGCGGGGATCGATCCAAAACCGGTGGCGCTTATGGCTGCCGTCTGTGCTGCCAATTCATTTATTTTGCCCACGCATCAGGTAAATGCCTTGCTCATGTCGTCCGGCGGCTACAGGAATATTGACTATCTGCGGGCGGGGAGCGGAATGACCCTGATTTTTTTGAGTGTTGT
>DIKJ01000157.1:0-121 GCA_002424525.1 Bacteroidales bacterium UBA5621
TTAATTTATCTAATGCCCATTAATGTAAATATTTCATCAATTCTTTAAATTATATTGCAGAAGACTGGAAGAAGAATGAAGTCCGAAGACAGAAGGATACAATGATTTGTCATTCAATTGT
>DIKJ01000157.1:138-4566 GCA_002424525.1 Bacteroidales bacterium UBA5621
AATGACGGCGCAGCCGAATGACAATTGAATGACGCCCGAAGGGCAAATGACGGTGGTTTAATAAGCAGAACCGGCAGTAAAAATGACAGAAAAGTGAAGCCTGAACTTCACTTTTCTTACGGTAACCTGAAAACTACCTTCGATTGATCAGGCTTCCCCTTTCTAAAACCTGATCTTTTTACAAATTTCAGCGAAATATCAGGGTAGTGCATAGCAATTTTCTATCAAATACTATAAGTATTTCGGCAATTCTTTAAATTATATTGCAGAAGGCTGGAAGAAGAGGGAAGATAAGGAACCAAGGAGGCCTGACAGCAGTCAGGACGACGAAGTTCCGCGCTTTGCTCACCGAAGCTGACCGAAGGGAAGCGAAGGTGAGAAGCGGAAGAGTGACGCAATTCCGCGACAGCGAAACGGAAGACCGAAACGATGATTTGTGATTTGTGATTCTTGAGTCTTGATTTGTGATTTAGAAATCAAAAATCACAATTCAAGAATCAAACAACCTTAGCTCCATGCTTTACTTTTTACGCTCTACGCTCCCTGCCCCCTGCCCCCCGCGTCCTGCCCCCGCTCTTAGCCCTGAGCAATAAAGACCGGAGACCGAAGGGCTGAATGCCAGGTGGTCTCAATATTCCTGCTACCGGATAGTATTGTCAGTCTTTCAGGCAGCGGATTGAAGTTCCCACATTTTTGTCATGATCTATTCTAATACATGGATAATCCCCGTAAGACACGAAACGTTGCCAGGCTGAATAGGTATTAGTTTCTGTTGATGCCCACCACCTTGCCTGGGTATAAATATTTCCAAAACTACCATACGTCTCCCACCGGTAACCTCCGGGCAGTGCTGTAAAACCAGATGCATTTCTTTTTTCAGGATAAGAAGTATTCCCAATAGCGTATACATTTGGAGAGGATGCCCATCCTGACAAGGAACCTAAAGATTTAGCTATTTTATTCCCACCGGTTGTGCCATCATAGTTATATCCATTAGATATCAGAAAATTTTCCATTGTTGTCCATTCGGCATCCGTTGGGACATGCCAGCCATCAGGGCAGAGCCCTCTGGCATCATCAACTGTGTACCAGTTGTATAATGCACCGTAAACCGATAATACTCCGGCTTCAGAGTTCAGGACATCAATTAGTTCATGAGGATAAATTGCATATGCTCCGGATAGGGTATTGGACCAATCGTTATCGTTCAGATTTGTGGGTATGGGATCCTCGTTCCTGTATCTGGTTGTCTTCAGGTTTTCTTTAAGCCACTGCTGATCGCCTATGGTTATAATATTGTAAACGTTACCATCAATGTCGGTAACGGTTTTTACCTGTTCCGTGGGAAATGATTTAACGGGACCATATTGTGTACCGGCACTATTCACAGCATAAGCTCTAACATTATAAGTAGTGCCGGGTTCAAGTCCGGTTATATTGCTTATGAAAATGCCTTTACCCGATCCATCCTCTGTTTTGCTGTCTGCAACAGTCGGAGTCTGTGAGCTACTGCTCCAGCAGACCCCTCTTGCCGTTATCGCCCCTCCTCCGTCGTCAGTGATGTTTCCGCCGGAAACAGCAGTTGTTTCCGTAATTGAAGTAATCTCAGCTGTTGTTACCGTGGCAAGCATAACAGGACTGGTGGTGAATGACTGCTGGTTGCCGTAGGTCGTTCCGGCTTCGTTTGTGGCATATGCGCGGACAAAATAAGGGGTGCCCGGAGTCAGCCCTGTAAGGCTGCTGGTGAATGGACCTGTACCGGTGCCGTCGGAAGTTTTATTGTTTGAGACTGTCGGATTCTCTAAAGTGTTCCAGCAGACTCCCCTTGATGTAACTTCTGCACCTCCGTCGGCGGTGACATTACCCCCGGAAGTTGCTGTTGTAAGGGTGATCGCTGACACGGCTGCCGTGGTGAGAGTTGGAGGAACGGGATCTTTTTTGCAGGAGCTGAGCCAGAGAGCAGAGCCTGCAAAAAGTAAAGTTATTACGAAAATTCTGAGAGGTACTTTCATGATCCTGGCTTTAGTTGAAATTCAAACACAAATTATTCAATAAGTACTTTACTCATTTTACTCTGCGTCCCAAATTCATTAGTCTAAGTGCCAAAAGGAAGACCGAAGTCTGAAGAGCTTTTTTATATCATGATATCAAGATTGCCAGCCTTCGCCACCACCTCCGCTAAAGCTCCGGTGGTCAAAGAAGGCTACGGCTGACAAAGCATGATTGATTTGTGATTATTTACGGACTTCACTTGGAGGAGTGCCGAACACCCGGGAGAATGCCTGACTGAAGTGGGAGATGTTCTTGAATCCGGTTCTGTAGGCTGCTTCGGCAACGGTGATGTCAGGCCGGCTCAGGATCTTTCTGGCCTTATGAAGGCGCATGGCAAGAAAATATTGATTCGGTGTAGTACCGGTCAGAGACCGGAACTTACGATAGAGCTGTGTGCGGCTCATTGCTACTTCACTGCAAAGGCTCTGAATATTGTACAACTCGTTGCTGAGGTTGGCTGTCATTCTTCCCCTTACTTTTGCCAGGAAGGTATCTCCCTTTTTAATGTTGATTTTCTTATGACTGATCATTTCTTAATGAATACACTATTAATCCGGGTTATTGGTCATTCGGTCATCTGCCCTTGCAAACCCTGGAAGTTTCATAATACCGCGGATTTGTCCTAAAAGGGTATGTCAGGACAAGATACAAAAAATTCAGAAGACAGAAAACAGAAGACAGAAGACCGAAGTCAGAAGCCGGAGGACAGAAGACGGAAGTCCGAAGACCGAAGATAAGGAGCGAGGCGACGCAATTCCGCGACAGCGGAACCGAAGACCGAAGTAAGAATGACTACTGAATGACTCTACGCTCTACGCTCTACGATCTACGCTCTGCGCTCCCTGCTCTCTGCCCCCTGCCCCCCGCCCACACCCACCTGGCGTTGATCTTTGGATAGCCGTAGGTTGTGAAAGTCCCGGAGGCGAACAGAAAGATGTTATGTATCCATGTATATTAAAAAATAAAGTTTATATTTGCATGGTTAATTAGATGCTTATGTACATAAACAGGGTGCTTGAGAATAGAGTTTTGGAGTCGCTGGGAAATACCCCGGTGACAGCAATAACAGGGCCGAGGCAGTGCGGCAAATCGACTCTGGCAAGAGCTGTAATAAAAGACCGGGATAATACAATTTTCCTTGATCTGGAAAAACCCTCTGATCTTAATAAGCTGGATAATGCCGAATGGTTCTTGAAATCCCAGAAGGATAAGCTTATCGTACTGGATGAGATCCAACGTAAACCGGGATTGTTTCCTTTGATAAGGAGTCTCTGTGACGAATGGCAGCAAAATGGCAAATTCTTAATACTGGGGTCGGCTTCCAGAGATTTGTTGCAGCAATCATCAGAAAGTCTTGCAGGGAGGATATCTTATAAAAGACTGACGCCATTCCTTTTATCTGAAATAGAGGATAAATACTCCCTGAATGACTATATAAGCAGCGGTGGGTTTCCAAGAAGTCTTCTCGCAAAAGATGATCTAAGCTCTGCTGAATGGCTTGATGATTTTATATCCACATTCCTGGAACGTGACCTGTTGCTATGGTCGGGATTATCACCATCAACAATGAGGAGATTATGGCAGATGACAGCTCATAATAACGGCCAGACCATTAATTATACTTCATTCGGCAACTCACTTGGCGTCAGCAATACAACGATAAGAAATTATTTAGATCTGCTGGCAGGAACATTCATGGTCGATTTGCTTCCTGCCTGTCATAAGAATTTCGGGAAGAGAATAGTAAAGGCCCCTAAAGTTTATGTATCTGATACAGGAGTTACGGCCCGTCTTCTTGGGATCAGGGGATTCGCCCAGATAAGCGGACATCCCGTATTAGGAAGTTTATGGGAATCAATTGTGCTGACAAATATTAAAGGCCACATACCGGGAGCAAACCTCAGCTTCTACAGAACAAGCAATGGCGCAGAGATTGATATCGTAGCTGAAACAGAAAAGGGGGTTTTTGCAATTGAATGCAAGTCATCTTTATCACCAAAACTAAATAAAGGTAACCGGTATGCCATAGATACAATAAGACCTGATCACACCTTTATAGTTGCTCCGGTAAAAGAAGGATGGTCTGTGGATGAAAGAACTGATGTGGTATCTGTCGGTGAACTTATAAAATATTTGCAGGGACAAGTTTAAGAAGCAGCAATGCGAAGTCAGAAGACGGAAGACCCCCGCCTGAACGCTGACGCAGTCAGTCGGGTAGGGAAGCCGGACGACCGAAACGATGATTTGTGAGTTGTGATTCGTGAGTCTTGAATTGTGATTTAGAAATCAAAAATCACAATTCAAAAATCACAATCCAAATCAAACAACCTTAGCTCCCTGCTCTACGCTCTACGCTCCCTGCCCCCTGCTCCCTGC
>DIKJ01000157.1:4574-4823 GCA_002424525.1 Bacteroidales bacterium UBA5621
GCCGTCGCTGTCCTTCGTCCAGCTATGGCTGGCAGAGCCTGAGCCCTGATCCATAAAAGACGGAAATCTGAAGTAATTTAAATATGGGTTCGGACACCGAAAAAGCAGGGTTACATATCTGCGGTGGCGGTGAAGAGTCGCTTTGCCGGTCTGTTATTAAAACGTGTTAATCCGATCTCATCTATGATTTTCAGGAAGCGTGGATTATCCCTCAGAATATCGAAATCGGGATTTGTAGCTATCAGAATA
>DIKJ01000253.1:0-526 GCA_002424525.1 Bacteroidales bacterium UBA5621
TTCCCGCCTTAAAATTTAAGAGCCACTCCGAGGTTGAGGTAAGCGATACCATAACCCAGTTCAAGCATGGCTGCAAAAGACTCGGAGAAGTAATACCTTCCACCCACAAACCACGCCCAGGCAACACCGCCTGACGTAGCATTAAGGGGATCTGTTCCGTCTCCCGTCCATTTAGATGACACAATATTAAACCCCAGGAGCAGACCTGTGTAGGTATCGAGCTTGTCAAGAAGAGGGTAATGGAAATTGCCTCGTGCGCCTAAAATCAGATTAGAGTATTTATAACCTGAGGTTAGGTAAGAATACTTATAGGAAGAGTATCCGAAATAGGGGCCCACCCCAATTACGCCTTTCTCCAAAATCTCATCCACAATCCCGATCTCAAGAGAAGCTGATACAGGAGGTACCTGACTTTTATAGTACAATCCCGAATAGAGTGTTGATCCGAGGCCGATGCCAAGGTTAAGAACCTTGTCCCCTTTATTAAAAGTGGGATCCTGTGCTGACAGATGCGCAAAAGAAAAAA
>DIKJ01000253.1:744-5351 GCA_002424525.1 Bacteroidales bacterium UBA5621
ACCCATGAATAGCTCCAGTCGCTGTTACGCTTTCGTGGTATAGGCAACAAAAAATGCATTATTCTCGGGCCCAGGTCACGTGCCGGATTGATAGCATAACCGGTAGGACCGCCAAGCGACAATCCCAGACCCAGGACCACCAGTGCTACCGGCAACGCATTCAGTGCACCGAGCCCAACCTCAGGTTCAGCCATGTAGAGCACTGCCAGTGCCAGGATATAAGTGCCTATTACCTCTGTTATGATATTATACCAGTAGCTTCTTATGTTGGGAGCTGTGCAGAACACTGCAAGTTTCGAGTCCCCGTCATCCGTTGCGTCGAAGTGCTTCTTGTAGGCAAGCCATACCAGTCCTGCCCCGAACATTGCCCCAAGAAGCTGAGCACATACATAGAGTGGCATCAGTGAAATTGAAAATTTATGCGAAATCACCAGTGCCAGGGTAACAGCCGGATTGAGATGGGCGCCGCTTACCGGAGCAGCAATGAGTACACCCGTGAAAACACCGACAGCCCAGCCGAAGCAGATAACTATCCAGCCGCTGTTGTGCCCTTTGGTCTTGCTCAGGAGGACGTTTGACACCACACCGCCTCCGAACACAATTATCATCGCGGTTCCGAAGAATTCAGCAAAAAATGCATTCATAGTCCAGTCAATTTAAATTTTATGTAATTCACTTTTATCTTTTACCTTTTGTCTTTTGTCTTTTGTCTTTTGTCTTTTGTCTTTTGTCTTACTCTTTAGCCCATTCTTTTGCAGCACTGACAGCCCTCTTCCATCCTTCAATCAGAGGTTCGATCTCTCCATAACGCATCAGCGGGATGAATGTCCTGTCAATCTGCCATTGCCTCCTGATCTCTTCCACACTGCTCCAGTATTTAACCGCCATGCCAGCCAGGTAGGCTGCCCCCAGGGCTGTTGTCTCCGTTATCTTTGGCCGTACCACCTTAGCCTGAAGAAGATCCGCCTGGAACTGCATAAGAAGATTATTCACTGTAGCACCTCCGTCAACCCTGAGCTCGCGGATATCAATCCCCGAATCTATCTGCATTGCACTCAGCACATCGAGCGTCTGAAAAGCAATGCTCTCCAGGGCCGCCCGTGCGATATGCGCACCTGTCGAGCCTCTTGTAATCCCGACTATTGTACCCCTGGCATGCTGGTCCCAGTGAGGCGCCCCAAGCCCGGCAAAGGCAGGCACAAATGAAATCCCTCCGCTGTTCTTTACTTCACCGGCCAGTTTTTCCACATCGGCCGAGTTGCTGATAATCCCAAGCCCGTCGCGCAGCCACTGAACAACCGCACCGGCAATGAAGATGCTCCCCTCAAGAGCATAGTGCGTCTCGTCTCCTATCTTCCACGCTATAGTTGTGAGAAGCTGACTTTTTGATTCGATAGGCTTTTTTCCAATATTCATCACCATAAAACAACCTGTCCCATAGGTGTTTTTCACCATTCCCGGTTCAGTGCACATCTGTCCGAACAAAGCTGCCTGCTGGTCACCTGCAATCCCGGCTATTGGTATCGTTGATGAAAATTGACTAACTGTTTCGCCATAAATTTCACTTGATGTCCTAACTTCGGGCAACATTGCGGCAGGAATGCCGAATATCTTAAGCAATTCATCATCCCAGGTAAGAGTATGGATATTGAACAGCATGGTTCGTGACGCGTTTGTCACATCAGTCACATGGAGGTTGCCTCTTGTCAGGTTCCAGATCAGCCATGAGTCGATAGTTCCGAAAGCCAGCCCTCCATTCTCGGCAAGTTCACGGGCACCTTCCACATTATCAAGTATCCAGCGTATTTTTGTTGCAGAAAAATAAGCATCAATTATCAGTCCTGTTTTTTCGAGTATGGTCCGGCTGTGCCCCTCCTTCTTTAACCTGTCACAGAAACCGGCAGTCCGCCTGTCCTGCCAGACGATGGCATTAAAAACCGGTTTCCCCGTCCTCCTGTTCCAGACCACGGTAGTCTCACGCTGGTTCGTTATACCTATTGCTGCAACATCCGTGCTCTTAAGGCCGGCTTTGGTAATTGCTTCGAGAGCCACTCCTGCCTGGGTGGACCAGATCTCTTCAGGGTCGTGTTCCACCCATCCGGGCTGGGGATAGATCTGGGTGAACTCCTTCTGCGCCGTGGCAACCGGGATCCCGTCATGATTGAATACTATTGCCCGGGAGCTTGTTGTCCCCTGATCGAGAGACAGAATAAAATCTTTCATAAATAATTGATGATTAATTTATTATACTCATTGATCTGTTCTTCCTTCCATACCATGTCGAATCCTGATTCATCAGCCATGATATCTGCAACCGTAGCAGCAGCTGAAAGACTGGCCCTGACATCGAGGAAAAGAGCCCTCGTCCTTCTGGCCAGCATATCCTCCAGGGTTACCGGCATTTCGTTCCTGCATATCCAGACGATCTCGCCCTTTGTATAAGGAAGCCTTGGTTCGATTAACTCTCTCAGCTCAGGACTGCCATTTATCATCTTTCTGATCTCATCAGCCTTACCGCCGTAGATCCTCAACCTGTCGTTTGAATCGTTCTCAGGACCAGAGATGATTTTAAGGTTCCTGGTAATGCAATTCCGCTTTTCAAGGAACCCGGCTTTAATAGCCCTGTCAATCGTTTCTTCCGCCATCCTTCTGTATGAGGTCCATTTACCGCCAATAATCGAGAGCAGTCCCGACCGCGAGAGAGTTATCTTGTGCCTGCGCGAAACCTCCTTCGTCGACATCGGGTTCCCGGGATCTGCCGCGAGTGGCCTCAGTCCGGCAAATATACAGAGTACATCCTCACGACCGGGTGGCCGCGTCAGGTACCTGCCGGCCGTATCGAGTATGAATTTCACCTCCTCCTCCAGGGCTTTCGGCTCCAGGCTTATAGTATCCAGCGGGGTATCAGTTGTTCCTGCAACAACCCTCCCGTACCACGGTATTGCAAAAAGGACCCTGCCGTCATCAGTCTTTGGGATCATGATGGCTGATTCGCTTTGCAGGAAAGAGCTGTCCAGAACGATGTGCACACCCTGACTCGGACGAATCGCAAGAGGCGCATCCGGATCGTCCATGCGGTGTATCTCATCAGCAAAAACTCCAGTAGCATTGACTACCAGCCCTGAGAACAGGTCATAACTCTTTCGTGTTACCAGATCCTGAGCCTTAACACCCGTGATTTTCCCCGACCCGTCCTTTATCAGGCTTTCAACCCTGAAATAGTTTAGAATGGTCGCTCCATGATTAACAGCTGCCTGAGCCAGAGCTACAGCCATCCTCGCATCGTCAAACTGTCCGTCGTGATAAACCACCCCTCCTTTTAGTCCTTCCGGCCGCAATAAGGGTAATCGCTTCAGCGTCTTTTCCCGGTTTATGAAACAAGACTTTCCCATGCTAAGCCGGCCCGCCAGCAGATCATAGAATTTTAACCCCACTGTATAGAGGATCACATCCCATAAAGTGTAAACGGGTATCACAAACTCCTGGTTTGCCGTCAGGTGCGGAGCATTTTTCAGCATCCTTCCTCTTTCGTGCAGGGCTTCCGTCACCAGGAAAACATCTCCCTGAGCCAGATAACGTACGCCACCGTGAACCAGTTTTGTACTCCGCGATGATGTACCTTTTGAAAAATCCGATTGCTCAAGAAGAAGGGTCTTATAACCTCTCGTGACAGCATCCAGTGCAATACCGAGACCCGTTGCCCCGCCGCCGGTGACAATAAGATCCCACTGCCCGGCAGTATGCCGCTGCAAATCATTGATCAGCAATTCACGATTCATTCTGTTTCTGCCAGGTTTTTCCGGGAATTAATATTACAAAGAATATTTCACAGTTCAACCGGTACCCGTAATAAAAAACAAAATTTCCCTCCTTCCAGGGGGAACCAGGGGGGGGTATTATCAGCACCTGAAGCTGTAAGGGTGTAGCATGCAACACCCTTATTAATTACAGATATAAAATCATTGCAGAAAAGCCATATCGCTTAATCCGTCATTTTTCGTAGATTTGTATGTAATTATCAGGGTACGGCATGAAAATGATTTCATTGATAACGGTTGTGGCATTCATTTCGCTGTTCCCGGCGAAACAGCGGAATCTGCCGGTCGTATCCTCAGTTGATATCAACAGGTACTCCGGCACATGGTATGAAATAGCCAGACTCCCTTTTTCTTTTGAATCAAAACTCAAATGCATAACGGCAACCTATTCGCTCAGAAAAGATGGCAGGATAGCCGTTCTGAACAGAGGACATTTTATCACTGATCCACAGAAGACCACCTCATCGAGGGGAGTGGCTTTTGCTCCGGATTACAGAGCTCCCGGGAAACTCAAGGTACAGTTCTTCTGGCCCTTCCGCGGCAATTACTGGATTATGGAGCTCGATGAGGATTACAGGTATGTGCTTGTAGGTGAACCACGACTAAGGTATCTCTGGATCCTGGCAAGGGAAAAGAATATGGATGAGCAAACTTTCAATATGCTCCTAAAAAAAGCGACTGATGCGGGGTATAACCTCTCGGATCTGATCCTGACCGACCATGACTGCAAATGAGTGAAGAGAGGAGCCTCCAGAGGATCCCTGACTCTGCCTGTCTCATTGAATAACT
>DIKJ01000077.1:0-652 GCA_002424525.1 Bacteroidales bacterium UBA5621
TCTGCAACGGATTGGCGGAGGGTTTTGTGTATGCGACGGTTATCGCATCTCCATAGCTCACAGAGCTTGCAAGAGTAAGCAGGACCTTTGTACCGGAGATGGCTATTGAGCTGACGTTGCGTGTAACATTATTAACCTTTACAGTAAAGGCAGAAGCCGCAGGAACGATGATGGCAAGAGTCAGGTTATATGTCATTTCGAGCCGTGACGGAGTGGCATTGTTAATGATTGAGCCCGTATAAACCGGAATTGGAGCTGGCTGTGTTACAACTTCCTTATAAACAATCGCTCCTACCTGCCATTTACCATTCTGGTTGGCTGTTTCAGGATCTGTCGTTCCCCAACGGGCATTAACCGAGAGACCTTTTACCCATTCGGAGCCAAGATCTTTTCCGTAATCAAGCCTTGCGGCCGGGACGAAGTTGACCAGATCCTTAAAATTTGGGTTAATCACTTTGGAATGAGTGTCATATCCAAGCGCCTGCCACTCAGCAAATGTCTTTCTTGATCCGCAATAATAAAACACAGGGGTACCGCTTTCGCAATAAAAAATATTATAATCAGATTCCAACCCGATTGCACTTTCGGTATCATCAATCTGGATGCAATAGGTCTGGTGTTTTGTATAGAATATATTATTATAGATTTTTGT
>DIKJ01000077.1:697-9470 GCA_002424525.1 Bacteroidales bacterium UBA5621
GTAGATCAATCCGCGCCAGGTCTCTGAGGTTGTTCTGTCAGTGTACAATGTGTTATTGTAGACATTGACGTTGCTCATTCCCTTGATGTTAATACCTACCGCGCCGCTTTTAACAATGTTGTATGCAACTCCACCCGCCGTATTGACCATATTATTTGCTGACTTGCGGATTATGCCCATAGGCACACGGTCGAGGTAATTATATCTGATAACTGTGTTTATATTCTGGCCTGTGAATAATCCGTGAGTGATAGATTTCATATCGGAGCCGGTCCAGACGAATTTGTTGCCGGTAATTACGGCGCCATCAAGGTTGTTGTTTGTGCTTGCGATACCTTCGTCGCCTGCCTGGAGCATGTATCCAAAGGTGTTTAAAGATGTGATCGAATTATTCTTAAAGGTAAAACTTGTTGGTACCGAGCGTGCAATACTTACGCCCATCCATGTTGCATCGGAATTCGTATAGGTCTTTCCTTCGATGGTCAGGGAAGTCTGGGACTTGAGAGTTATCGATAATAGCAGGAGTAAAACAGGAAGGATATATCTCATAAGCTCGCTTTCTTTGACGAATAGTACTTATTCTTTGACCAATTCAATATTTTATACGACGAATGGCACCTTTTGTTGCAAAGGCAGGTTGCAAACATATGGAAAAACTTTTTGACCTGGAACATTCTGAAGTATGATTTTACATTACGTCAACTTTAGGGGTACCTTCGTCAAAAGAAACATGGTTTTGATCAAATGCGGGTGCTGTTAGATAAGATGAACAAATGTAATGATGAGTCGTTATTAATGAGAGTTAAACAGCGGTGGAGGGGTCCTTTTTTCTGTCACTCTGATATACGCTGGCCTTCATACAACCGTTTCTTTTATGTATTTTCACATTTGGAAAGTTTTGTGCAATGCCATGTCCGGCCGGGCATCTTTTGCAAAATTAGTTGGCTGAGATATAATCTGCAACATCGTTGCAATCAGCTCAATTATAATCGTTTGCAAAGAAATGTATCTGGGACTGACGGGGCGTAAGCACGCCCGGAGGTTAACGTCCGGAGAAGTTTATAGGATATAGAGTGGAGGGTAATTGCCTCCCTGATTGAGTAAAGTTTGATGACTATGGTTTACCCTGCTTGGATAATGAATATGCGGAGGAAGACTCTTAACTTCTTCAATAGGCATTCGGTTCCCAGATGGACTGTCTTCCTTGTTGATGCATCGGTCGTATTTTTTGCATTTATTGTAGCCTATGTTCTCAGGTTTAATTTTGACTTGCCTGAGGACAGGGAACATATCTTTATATATCAGGCTCTTATTGCGACAGCTGTTTATGCAGGTTTTGGCCTTGTATTCAAATCATATTCAGGGTTATTAAGACATACCACGCTGACTGATATAACTCTGGTATTTGTTGTAACCACCTGTTCGGTCATCGTATTGGTTATATTATCATCCCTTAATCAATGGCTGCGTTGGGTAGCAATACTTGCAATTCCCCAGTCAATTCTTCTCATCCATTATGTTGCGGTATCATTATTCCTGTTTTTCGGAAGGATCCTGATCAAGTTGATATTCCTGTTTGCCACGGGTACTGTAAGGAACAAGAAGAGAGTTCTCATCTATGGCGCGGGCGAGTTGGGCTTTGTAGTTAAGAGGGTTGTTCTTAGCGATCCTCGCTACGGGTTTCATGTATCCGGCTTTATTGATGACGACAGGAGTCTTCAGGGCAAGAAGATCAATGGAATTAATGTCTATGGTCCATCAATATTATCGCCGGAGTTCATTGAAAAGAACAAGATTGAGAGTTTGATTATCGCAATAAAGTCGCTTAGTGTAGACAGGAAAAGTAGTATAATCCGTTCTTCAGTTAACCTGGGTTTAGAAGTGCTTGATACGCCGGAGGTGGATAAGTGGGTGGCAGGACAACTCAGGATGCCTCAGTTTAAAAGGGTTGACCTGGAGGATCTCCTTGGCCGGAAGCCTATCAAACTGAATATTGGATTGATTAAGAAAGGTCTCGAGGATAAGACTATTCTTATTACCGGCGCCGCGGGGTCAATAGGTTCTGAAATCGCACGACAGATGACAAGTTTCCAGTGCGACAGGGTATTACTTGTTGACCAGGCAGAAACGCCACTGTTTTATATTCAGAATGAACTCAGAGAAAAATTTCTGGATATCAGGTTTCAGATCCTGCCAGCCGATGTAACCAATGCCTCAAGAATGGAGCAGATCTTCTCCGAGCATGGCCCCGACATCGTTTTTCATGCGGCTGCCTACAAGCATGTCTCCCTGATGGAAGAGAATCCGCATGAGGCAATACGGGTTAATGTGGGGGGAACTAAGGTAATGACGGATCTTGCAATAAAGTATGAGGTGGAGAAATTTGTAATGATCTCAACTGACAAGTCCGTGAATCCATCCAGTGTCATGGGCGCATCGAAGCGCCTATGTGAGAAAGTTGTGCAGGCGAGCGCCCGTAAAGAAGGACATAATACCCAGTTTATTATTACCCGATTTGGGAATGTCATTGGCTCCAACGGTTCAGTGATTCCCATCTTCTCCCGGCAGATCGAGAACGGAGGACCGGTCACGGTGACCCATCCCGAGGTGTACAGGTACTTCATGACCATCCCGGAGGCATGCCAGCTTGTGCTTGAAGCGGGATTCATGGGTCAGGGAGGCGAGATTTTCGTCTTCGATATGGGACAGCAGGTTAAGATAGCCGACCTCGCCAGGGCGATGATCAAGTTGTCAGGCTTTATTCCCGACAAGGATATCCAGATTGTATACACCGGATTGCGACCGGGCGAGAAACTGTATGAAGAATTGCTGACCGATTCGGAGAAAACCATCCCGACACACCATGAGAAAATAAAAATAGCCCAGGTTGAGGAAATTGATGGCGAGATAGTACTGGAACATATTGACTGGCTTCTAAGGGACCTTTATACATTGTGTTCATGCGAGGTGGTTCAGGCCATTAAAGACCTCATTCCCGAGTACCAGACTACTAACGGAAAATTCAGGGAGGTCCATAGCAAATCGCACAAATAATATGAAATCGAAAACAGTGCTGACTTATTAATTGTAATAATGGACTTTAACGGAAAATGTTTACTGATCACCGGAGGAACTGGCTCATTCGGCAATGCGGTTTTGCGCCGGTTTCTCAATACTGAAATCCGTGAGATAAGGATTTTCAGTCGTGACGAAAAGAAGCAGGACGATATGCGACAGTTCTACCAGAATCCAAAGATCAAGTACTTCATTGGAGACGTGCGAGACAGGCAGAGCATAGACAATGCAATGAAAGGGGTTGATTATGTCTTCCATGCTGCCGCTCTCAAGCAGGTGCCCTCCTGCGAGTTCTTTCCTGCAGAGGCGGTAAGGACAAATGTCCTTGGTTGCGAAAACGTGCTTGACTCGGCCCAGTTTCACAAGGTTAAAAGGGTAATTGTTCTGAGTACTGACAAGGCTGTCTACCCGATCAATGCAATGGGTATGACCAAGGGCCTGAGTGAAAAGGTCATGGTAGCGAAGTCACGCAACCTCAATGGCAGTGCTACGATCTTCTGCGGAACTAGGTACGGCAATGTCATGGCCTCCCGCGGATCGGTTATTCCTCTGTTCGTGAAACAGATGAAGCATGATCAGCCTATAACCGTTACCGATCCGAATATGACCAGATTCATGATGACCCTCGAGAGCGCTGTTGATTTGGTCCTGTTTGCCTTTGAGCACGGCGAGAATGGCGATATTTTTGTAAAGAAATCGCCGGCAACAACAATTGAGAGCCTTGCTCATGCAATTAAAGAACTCTATAATTCAGTGTCCGAGATTAAGGTCATTGGTTCACGCCACGGCGAAAAGCTGTTTGAAACGCTCGTCAATCGCGAAGAGATGGCAAAGGCAGAGGATATGGGCGATTACTTCAAAATCCCGGCAGATACACGGGATCTGAATTATAACAAGTTCTTCACAGAAGGTACCGAGGCTGTATCGCAGACCGATGAATACACCTCACACAATACAAAGCGACTTGATGTTAAAGAAACCAAGGAGCTTCTTATGACTCTGAGCTTTATAAGGCAGGATGTTCTCAAGGAGGGACCGGAGGTATTATACGAACCATAAAAGGATGCAGAAGGTCCATGGGATTATTGAAAACCTGTAGGTTCCACAAGTAATAGAAAAGGAATTAATTATCATATGTAAGCCTGAGGTTTCAGGTACCTGTTACACTAAACTTTAATAAAATGGGTAGAAAAACAACTGGTTTGCTGGCTTTGGCTTTTTGCATGGCAACGTTCGCGGTTAAAGCACAGGACAGCAACCTCAATTTTAATGTACAGGGTTTGGGAGGGATCACAACCCGGGACATAATGCCATTTTGGTTAAGGACAAATCAGTTTGGAAGCATACCTCTGGATGGGCCTTCCCTGAGCATGATTGGCTCACTCAAAAAGGAATATAAACAGTCTGGAGATAAGTTGTTTGACTGGGGCACCTCCTTTGAAGGACGTGCTAATCTTGGGCAGGGTTCAAACCTGACCCTGATTGAAGGATATGGTAAAGTCCGACTTGGCAAATTTGAGCTTAGAGCAGGCCGATCAAAGGAAATAATGGGTCTTTGCGACACAACTCTCACTTCAGGTTCCTGGGCTGTGTCAGGGACCAATCTGGGGATTCCTGAAGTTGAACTGTCCGTCCGTGATTTTTGGACTTTGCCCTGGTTTGGGCAGCTTTTTGCATTTAAAGGTAATTATGCACATGGATGGCTTGGAACGGTATCCATGGCAAGGTTTATAATGCAGGACACCTTGCTGCTTGACTCCTATCTCCATCAAAAATCGTTATATGGAAGATTTGGGAAACCGGCATGGAGAATCAAGCTGTATGGAGGCTTTAATCACCAGGTGGTTTGGGGGCATGAGCAGGAATATTATACTGAAGTCTACACTTTATCGCCGGTTGAGACTTACCTCCATGTAATTACCGGAACTAAGTACTCCAGCGGTTATATACAGGATGAGAGACAAGGTAATCATTTAGGATCTATCGATATTGGCCTGGAATATGAATTTGAGAAAGTCAGATTATTACTATACCGACAGAATTTTTTCGAAGCAGGAGCACTTGCTCATCTTGCGAACATACAGGATGGACTTAATGGTTTCAGTATTGAGAACCTGCACAAGGGAGATAAAAAGGGTCTTTGGAACAAACTGCTTTTTGAGTTTCTGTATACCAGGAACCAGGCTGGTGAACCATGGTCTCCTGAAACAGGGTCTGCATATGAACCTTATTATAATCATGGCCAGTATGTTTCAGGGTGGTCTTATCTGGGGACAGGATTGGGGACATCATTTATAGGCACAAGAGATTACATCAGAGAAGACCTGCCGGCACACCCTGTGGAGTATTTTATTAATAACCGGGTGATGGCTTTTCATTTTGGCTGTGATGGAAAGGTTAAAGACCTGGGGTATCTGCTCAAAGCATCCTGGTCAAAGAACTATGGTACTTATCGTACGACAGATGAGGAGCAATCAACCAACCTGCCGGATCCCGGATCTTTGGGAGTTTTTGGCGAAGTCAGGCAGTTTTCGGGATTTCTCGAATTAAACAAGGAACTGGATAGTGGTTTAAACCTTGGGCTCATTGGAGCATTTGACCTTGGCAAATTATATTACAACTCTTTTGGCCTTTTCCTGAAGGCTGCATATGCATTTAATTTGTAGAATTTCTGCTCTTTCTTCCTGCAGAATAATATGAATGTCACTGTGCAATTCCATTTTTATTAAGATAATTTCAGGGCAACGCAGGCATGATCAAAATCGGCATTACCGGCCAGACCGGTTTCATTGGAAGCCATCTTTACAATTTTCTTGGACTGAAAAAGGAGGAGATTGTGCGTATTCCTTTTCAGGATCATTTCTTCACCGATCAAAACAGCCTGGAATCATTTGTTGGCCAATGTGATGTGATTGTCCATCTGGCCGCTCTCAACCGTCATAATGACCCTCAGGTCATATATGATACAAATATCAGTCTTATAAACAGATTGATCGAGGCCCTCGAAAAGACCTCCTCCAAACCTCATGTACTATTTTCCTCATCGACACAGGAAGAGAGAGACAATGTTTTCGGAAAATCAAAAAGAGATGGAAGGGTACTGCTTGCAAACTGGGCAAAAAGAAACGGGGCCTTATTTACAGGGTTGATTATACCCAATGTATTCGGACCTTTCGGCAGACCGTACTACAATTCAGTAGTTGCAACCTTTTCTCATCAACTTACTCACAATGAGCAGCCAGGAATTGAGACGGACGCTCTGCTAAAGCTTATTTACATCGGTGACCTTGTTAAAACTATCTACTATCTCATAACCAACCGGATCACTGACGAAGAATACAGAGTGCCTCCTACTGATGAGGCTAAGGTGACGGATTTATTAAACTTACTGCAAAGCTTTAAGGACCATTATTTTGAAAATGGAATTTTACCTGACCTCAAGGATCCGTTTGAGTCTAATTTATTCAACACATTTGTCTGCTATCTTGACCATTCGAAATACTTTCCATTTAAACTGAAGAAGAACGTTGATGAGCGAGGGTCATTTGTTGAAACAGTTAAACTGAAGAGCGGTGGACAGGTTTCTTTCTCCACGACTAAACCCGGGATAACCCGGGGTAATCATTTCCATACCCACAAAGCCGAAAGATTTGCGGTTATTAAGGGTAAGGCACGCATTCAGCTTAGACGAATTGGAACAGATGATATTCTGAATTTTGAGCTTGACGGGAATGAGCCGTCATATGTCGATATGCCCATATGGCATACTCATAACATAACTAATATCGGCGACGAGGAGCTTTACACCATTTTCTGGATAAGCGAATTCTATGATCCCTCTGACCCTGATACATTTTTCGAAATAGTGTAACTTGACAAGCATTAACCTTCTTTGTTTTAACAAACCTCTGGCAGATCATGAATAGCCCAGCTCTCAAAGTTCTAACCATTGTTGGAACCCGTCCGGAAATAATCCGACTTTCCAGGGTGATGTCCTTGCTTGATGAACACGTTAATCACATCATAGCTCATACCGGGCAGAATTATGACTATGAACTTAATGAAGTATTTTACAAAGACCTGGAGTTACGGAAACCGGACTTCTTTCTTAATGTTGATGTTTCCTCACTTGAGGCTTCGGTTGGTGACATAATCCGGAAATCCGGAGAATTACTAAGAAACGAGAGCCCGGATGCACTACTTGTCCTGGGCGATACGAATTCCTGTCTCTCAGCCTATATGGCAAAGAGGTTGCATATACCAATATTTCATATGGAAGCAGGGAACCGCTGCTTCGACTTCAATGTTCCGGAAGAGATTAACAGGAGAATAATAGATCACATATCGGACTTCAATCTGGTCTATACTGAACACGCAAGAAGGCATCTCATTGATGAAGGGATTCCTCATCGCCGCATCTATCTCACAGGATCACCAATGTTCGAAGTTCTGAATCACTACAAGAGTAAGATATTGGAATCTGAGATCATCAGCAGTTTGAATCTCATTCCTAAAGGATATTTTGTAATCTCTACTCATCGCGAAGAGAATGTAGACAATCCCGGCAATCTCAAAAAGATCCTGTTGATTCTGAACCGGCTGGCAGAAGAGTACAAGATTCCGATAATAGTCAGTACACATCCACGCACACGAAAGCGGATAGAGGCTACAGCGAACTTCAAAACCAGTTCTCTGGTCCGGTTTCTAAAGCCCTTTGGCTTCACCGATTATATTCATCTTCAGATGAATGCATTATGTACTTTATCTGACAGCGGTACAATAAGTGAAGAATCAGCGATATTGAATTTCCCGGCCATTTCCCTCAGAAACTCAATGGAACGTCCTGAGGCTCAGGATGCAGGCACAATAATTCTAACAGGATTTGATGCAGATGTTGTTATTTCCTCAATCAGGTTAGCCGTTAGCGAGCATGAAGCCCAAATCTCTAAGGAGATCCCTGATGAATACAAGATTCCTGACACATCCTGGAGAGTACTGAAATTGATTCAAGGCGGGTCGTCATTGTCAAATGTCTGGTATGGAATTGCTAAATAGGGCAAATTATTGACGGCATTTGAGCACCCCTGCCTCAAAATTTTATCTAATATTAATTATCTGTCGCGTTATTTAGGTGCTTTTTATATATTTATATGCTAAAACTTCCCGGTATGAAAAAGCGCTCTGCAATACCCTTCATTATTGTACTTTTAATGATTTTACTAACTTCCTGTGTTTCAAGGAAAAAGCTGACTTATCTTCAATTTAATGACAAGACTCCTGAATCTGGCCTGAGTCTTGGAGAAAACAGACCTTCGGTCACTCCGTCAGCTTATAAGATATTGCCATATGACAATCTTTATATACGGGTTATTACCCCTGATCCTCAGTGGTCAGACTTATTCAACAGCATGCCAATAGGGGCAGGCGGATCGGTGACACAGGAGAGCGCCGGATTATTTGGTTATTCAGTTGATGATAAGGGTAATATTGAGATCCCGTTTGTTGGTAAGGTTGAGGTAGGGGGGCTCACTCTCTCTGAGATAAAAACAAAGCTTGATTTAATTTTTACGAATTATGTTACTGACGCGGCAATTACAATTCGCCTGGTTAATAACTTCATTAGTGTCCTTGGGGAGGTGAATGCTCCAGGGCGTTATCCCCTCACAAAGGACCGCATAAATGTGTTCGAAGCTTTGTC
>DIKJ01000129.1 GCA_002424525.1 Bacteroidales bacterium UBA5621
TCTGCAACGGATTGGCGGAGGGTTTAGTGTATGCAACTGTTATTGCATCTCCGTAGCTCACAGAACTTGCAAGAGTAAGCAGGACCTTTGTACCGGAGATGGCTATTGAGCTGACGTTACGGGTAACATTATTAACCTTTACAGTAAAGGCAGAGGCGGCAGGAACGATGTTGGCAAGGGTCAGGTTATAGGTCATTTCGAGCCTTGACGGAGTGGCATTGTTAATGATTGAGCCCGTATAAACCGGAATTGGAGCTGGCTGTGTTATAACTTCCTTGTAAACAATAGCCCCTACCTGCCATTTACCATTCTGGTTGGCCGTTTCAGGATCTGTCGTTCCCCAACGGGCATTAACCGAGAGCCCTTTTGTCCATGCTGAACCAAGATCTTTTCCGTAATCAAGCCTTGCAGCCGGGACGAAGTTGACCAGGTCCTTGAAATTTGGGTTAATCACTTTGGAATGAGTGTCATATCCAAGCGCCTGCCACTCAGCAAAGGTCTTTCTTGATCCGCAATAATAAAACACAGGGGTACCGCTTTCGCAATAGAAGATATTATAATCTGATTCTAATCCGATAGTGCTTTCAATATCATCAACCTGGATGCAATAGGTCTGGTGTTTGGTATAAAAAATATTATTGTAGATTTTAGTACCGTGCGACACTGAATTCGGAGTGACATCTATGTGTGTATAGATGTAAATCAATCCGCGCCAGGTCTCTGAGGTGGTCCTGTCGGTATACAATGTATTATTGTAGACATTGACATTGCTCATTCCCTTGATGTTAATACCTACCGCGCCGCTTTTAATTATGTTGTAGGCAACTCCACCTGCCGTATTGACCATATTGTTTGCAGACTTACGGATTATGCCCATAGGCACACGGTCGAGGTAATTATATCTGATAACCGTGTTGATATTCTGGCCTGTGAATAATCCATGAGTGATAGATTTCATATCGGAGCCGGTCCACACGAATTTGTTGCCGGTAATTATGGCGCCATCAAGGTTGTTGTTTGTGCCTGCGATACCTTCGTCACCTGCCTGGAGCATGTATCCAAAGGTGTTTAAAGATGTGATCGAATTATTCTTAAAGGTAAAACTTGTTGGTACTGAGCGTGCAATACTTACACCCATCCATGTTGCATCGGAATTCGTATAGGTCTTCCCTTCTATGGTCAGGGAAGTCTGGGACTTCAGCGTTATCGATAAAAGCAGGAGTAAAACGGGAAGGATATATCTCATAAGCTCGTTTCTTTGACGAATAGTACTTATTCTTTGACCAATTCAATATTTTATACGACGAATGACCCCTTTTGTTGCAAAAGGCAGGGTGCAAACATATGGAAAAAATTTTTGACTTGGAACATTCTGAAGTATGAAATTACATTACGTCAACTTTAGGGGTACCTTCGTCAAAAGAAACATGGTTTTGATCAAATGCGGTTGCTGTTGGATTAGATGATCAAATGCAATGATGAGCCCTTGAAAATGAGGGGTGAACGGCGGTGGAGAGGCCATTTTTTCTGCCACTCTGACGTACTCCAGCCCTTATACAAACGTTTCTTTTGTGTATTTTCACATTTAGAAAGTTTTGTGCAATGCCTTGTCCGACCAGGCATCTTTTGCAGAAGTAATTGGCTGAGATAAAATCTGCAACACTGTTGCAATCAGTTCAATTATAGTTGTTTACAAAGGAATATGGCTGGGACTGACGGGGCGGAAGCACGCCCGGATGTATCGTCCGGGGTGGTTTTTAGGATATAGACTGGAGGGTAATTGCCCTCCCTGATTAAGGAAAGTTTGATGACAATGGTTTACCCTGCTTGGATAATGAATTTGCGGAGGAAGACTCTTAACTTTTTCAACCGCCATTCGGTTCCCAGATGGACTGTCTTCCTTGTTGATGCATCGGTCGTATTTATTGCATTTATTGTGGCCTATGTTCTCAGGTTTAATTTCCTCCTGCCTGAGGATCGTGAACATATTTTTATTTACCAGGCTCTTTTAGCAACAGCTGTTTACGCAGGTTTCGGCCTTGTATTCAAATCATATTCAGGGTTGTTAAGACATACAACCCTGACTGATATAACACTTGTATTTGTTGTCACCACCTGTTCGGTTGTTTCACTGGTTATACTTTCTTCCTTTGGCAAATGGCTGAGTTGGGCGGCAATACTTGCAATTCCCCACTCAATTCTTCTCATCCATTATGTTGCGGTATCATTATTCCTTTTTTTCGGAAGAATCCTGATCAAGCTGATATTCCTGTTTGCCACTGGTACTGTAACGAATAAGAAGAGAGTGCTTATTTATGGAGCGGGCGAGTTGGGTTTTGTTGTCAAAAGGGTTGTTCTCAGTGATCCTCGATACGGGTTTTATGTTTCCGGTTTTATTGATGACGACAGGAGCCTCCAGGGAAAGAAGATAAATGGGATTAATGTTTATGGTCCTTCAATATTATCGCCGGAGTTCATTGAAAAGAACAAGATTGAAAGTTTGATTATCGCAATAAAAGCCCTTAGCGTTGACAGGAAGAGCAGCATAATCCGTTCATCCGTAAACCTGGGTCTTGAAGTGCTTGATACTCCGGAGGTTGATAAATGGGTGGCCGGACAACTCAGGATGCCTCAGTTTAAGAGGGTTGACCTGGAGGATCTGCTTGGCCGCGAGCCTATTAAACTGAATATTGGATTAATTAAGAAGGGCCTCGAGGATAAGATTATACTTATTACCGGCGCCGCGGGGTCTATAGGTTCTGAGATTGCACGACAGCTGACAAGTTTCCAGTGCGACAGAGTAATACTTGTTGACCAGGCGGAGACGCCACTGTTTTATATTCAGAATGAACTAAGGGAAAAATTCCTGGATAACAGGTTTCAGATCCTGCCCGCAGACGTCACCAATGCCTCTAGAATGGAGCAGATCTTCTCCGATCATGGCCCCGACATTGTCTTTCATGCAGCCGCCTACAAGCATGTCTCCCT
Organism: Bacteroidales bacterium UBA5621; assembly: GCA_002424525.1. Taxonomy (GTDB): domain Bacteria; phylum Bacteroidota; class Bacteroidia; order Bacteroidales; family VadinHA17; genus LD21. The sequence goes on from DIKJ01000129.1 coordinate 2,989, forward strand.
GATGG
>DIKJ01000149.1 GCA_002424525.1 Bacteroidales bacterium UBA5621
GGCAACAAGTTCACCTGGAACGGCACTGATGCGACCAGCATGACCCATGCGCTGTTTACGGGTTACAATATAGATGTTGTCATCAAGTACAATTACCTGCTCAAGACCCCTAACGGAATTCAAAGAAAATCCAATGGTATGACGGATGGCAAAGGTGTGATAGCATATAATATTCTTAAAAACCCGAGACTTGGAATAGCTGTCAAGGGAATTAACGGCATCAGGATCTATAACAACACCTTTTACAGTGACAAGACATCAGAACAGACATCAAGGGGACTGATTGACATACATAAAAACACTGATAATGAGCTGAATGCGCCTTCAAAGGGAACAAAGGTGTACAATAATATTTTCTATACAAGGAATCGGATTTTTAATATTAATGTCCAGGACTTGGAATGTCTTGAAGCGTTTGAAAGTGATTACAATGTGTACTGGTGTGAGGCAGGCGATCCGATCTTTCAGGTTGCTGGAAATACCAAAACGTTTGCCATGTGGCAGGCTATGGGTTATGATCTCCATTCGGTGGTGATAAATCCGAACTTCATTGATTTGGACAGTTTCGTACCCGTAGCAAGGCTTGATTATGGAAAAGACCTGGGACCAGATCTACAGTCGGGATTGGCAGTGAATGCAACGTGGAACAGGACAGCAATAGTTACGGAAAACCAGAATGGCATATGGCAGGTAGGAGCCCGCGTAATTAATGCAACTACAGGAGATGAGGAAGAGGAACTGCCGCACAATATGACTTTGATTTATCCGAATCCAGCTTACGGCAATTTTTATTTGTTACTTACGGATCCGGTCAGAATATATAAGACAATGAAGATATTTGACTCTAACGGCAAGATAGTATTTAGGAGGCCTGTCGAGCACGGAAGGACAGAGATACCTGTACCGGAGAATTTTTCTTCGGGAATGTACACGATAACGCTGGAGGGAGACAACCTGGATCGTTATATCAGGAAACTGATAATTCTGAACTAAGGAGAAGGTTTATCCCTTGATGAATTTTTGCGTTAGAAGAATCTGATTAGCTGCGATAATTACAATATAAGTGCCGCTGTACAGATGCGACAGATCGAATTGCATGGTGCTTTCTTCTTTCGAAAGTTCTTCGCGATACACGGTTTTTCCTATAAGATCAACAACAGTAATTGTGAAGGTATCGGATTCCATCAATGTGGTAAAGTCGATAGAAAACCGTCCGTTATTAGGGTTGGGGTAGAGATTGAAGTAATCCCTTGCTTCGAGGATGGGTGTCACAGTAAAGGCTTGGTAAGACGAAGTTGCAGTGGCATTCATATTATCAGTGGCAACAGCCTTTAGCTCATAGGAGCCGGCCGGCAAGTCTTTAAGGGTAAATGAATAAGGAGCAGTATTTTTTTCAAAAAGTTTTACAGACCCGTTGAAAACTTCTACCTTGGTGATAGAACCATCAGGGTCTGAGGCATTTACATCAATAGTCACAGTTGCCGGAGCTGTGTATGAACTGCTTTTGGTAGGTGACGAAATACTTACTATTGGCGGTTGATTTACAGGGGAGACCGGTTTAACGACAGTAATAGAAACGGCTGCCGAAACAGTTTTTGAATTTTTATTATCTGTTGCCGCCGCTGTTAAAGAATAGGTCCCATCAGGGACCTCTTTCCAGGTGATAGAATATGGAGTAGTTGTTTTTTCTCCAATTTTGACGTTACCCTGAAAAAATTCCACTTTGGTTATTGAACCATCCGAGTCTGAGGCAATGACATCAATAGTAACACTAGCCGGTGATGTAAATGAGCTGCTTTTGGCAGGAGACGAAATACTAACAGTTGGCAATTTATTTTCTGCGATGACCGGTTTAACGACAGTAATGGAAACGGCAGACGAAACAGTTTTTGAGTTAGCATTGTCTGTAGCAACCGCGGTTAAAGAATAGGTCCCTTCTGGGACCTCTTTCCACGTTATGGAATAAGGGGTTGTCGTTCTTTCTCCGATTTTAACGGTGCCCTGAAAAAATTCTACTTTGACTATAGTTCCATCCGGGTCAGAAGCAGCCGCAGTGACAGTAATTGTTGCAGGTGAAGTAAAGGAAGCACTTTTGGCAGGTGACGAAATGCTGACAACCGGTGGTTTGTTTGCGACAACAGTAGCAGGGGCTGCTGTTTCAAAGGCTCCAAGATCAGGTGCCTTACCCAGGTAGGGACGTCCGACATCAACACCAGTGTCGATCAGGTCTGAGCCGGTAGCAAGATGCATGAAATCAATATCGGGAAGAGATCCGTCGGATTTTCTTGGTCTGACAAGCTGGGTTGGATCAACGCTTTTAAAGTCCTGATCGGTTACAGTGAAGCCCGGTTGCCAGGAATTGTGATCCACTATCGGAAGTTTAATTCCAATGGCTGCATCAGTCAAATTCTTGTATGAAATATTATTTCTGATCATATGCTGAGCGTCTCCCCATGATGCGGAAAAGTATATTCCTTTTTGCTTATTGTCGAATAGGGTATTGTTGCAGATAAACATCTTGCATGTTGCAGCATTTTGGGTAATGCCGAAATTCCTGTTGGAAACAGCGAGGTTATTGGTCAATATTCTTTTGTAAACAGAGTAATTAGCTGTTTCAGTCGCCCCTAACTTGAAACCTGCTCCGTCGCCTCCGGTTGTAAAGCCATCTTCCCTGTATCCGTTTTGCCATGCCCAGCAACCCTCTATTACAACGACGCCCTCATTATTCCATAGATCGAGTCCATCATCAGCATTTCTGTAGAACCTGCAGCCTTTTACCGTATTAATGG
>DIKJ01000067.1:0-2857 GCA_002424525.1 Bacteroidales bacterium UBA5621
GCAGAACTCAAAGACCGGGGACATTTTGTGTTAATAGGCCAGGCAGCCACCTACGGCCATTATATTCAGCCTCATTTCAAACGGACAGGGTCTGATCTTGCTTTTTCCTTTCCACTCGACCAGGAGAAAACCGGCCCTGTCAGGAGTTCTCTTCCTTTTGTATCCCCCTGGAGAATGATAATTATTTCTCCTGATGATCCGGGAAAGATCGTTGAATCTTACCTCATGGAGAACCTTAATCCTCCAACAAACCCGGCATTCCTTAATGTGGATGGCAAAATAAAAGAATGGGTAAAGCCGGGTAATGTAATGTGGGATTATATTGCAAGAGATGCTGATAAACCTCGTATGTGGATTGACGCCACCTCCGAAATGGGCTGGGATTATTATATGGCCGACGCCGGTTTCGCAAACAGGTGGGGAGGAAGTGATTCAGTATTGAACATTATCAAATATGCATCAACGAAGAACGTCAATGTAATAGGATGGGCTCATACACGCGAGTTTAATACCCGCGAAAAGGCTGCCGAAACCCTGATGCAGTATGCTTCCTGGGGCCTTAAAGGCGCCAAAATTGACTTCTTTGACCATAACACGCTGAGCGAAAATCCCCGTGAATGGAGGGATTACGAAGACACCCAGCAGAGCCTGCAGATGAGGGACTGGATCTTTGAACTTGCCATCCCCAACGAGTTTCTCCTGGAACTGCACGGAAATACTATGCCAACGGGAGAAAGAAGGCAATTCCCCAACCTGATGACGCTGGAAGGAGTTGACGGAATGGAGAGAAGGGCAAAGCCTGCAGCGAATGACCTTACAATACCCTATACCAGGAATGTTATGGGGCCTGTGAGCTATACTGTGATACATTTTGAACGTTCACCGGGTACTCATGCTTACCAGCTCGCAATGCCGGTTGTTTATGAGGCTGGATTGAAGATATACGCCGAACATGGCAGAACCCTTCTTGAATGGCCGGGCAGGGAACTTATAAAGGATATACCGGCCGCATGGGACGAGACCAGGTTTATTGAAGGATTTCCCGCAAGTCATATAGTCGTTGCCCGAAGAAAGGGTTCAGACTGGTATGTTGCCGGGATGACGGATTCGGCAAGGACCGTTGTTCTACCTTTAAACTTCCTGGATCCGGGAAAGGACTACAACGCTCTGATTTTTAGCGATGACACCCACCAGACAATGAAAAGGGAGATTATTGAAGTGAAAGCCGGTTCATCATTAACTCCCGATCTGCTGGATAGAGGAGGCTTTGCCTGCCGGATTTCATTAAAAGACTAACAGGCTGCCAGAGTATGAAGATCATTCCCGTCACCACCCAGGCTGAGCTTAATAAATTCATCAGACTGCCATACAAACTTTACAAAGATGATCCCATGTGGGTGCCGCCCCTTTTGTCAGAGGTCTCCAGGCAATTTGACAGGAAACGTAATCCGACCCTTGCCCACTGTGAGTATGGACTCTTCCTTCTCGAAGATGGAGGTGAAATAATAGGACGTATAGCAGCATTCACTGACGATGTGGCCTTGCAGGAATGGAAAGATGCTGTGGGACTTTTTGGCTATTTTGAATGTATGGATGACGCTGATGCTGCCAAAACCCTTCTTGATGCTGCTGCCGGCTGGCTAAGGAGCAGGGGAATGAAGTTCATGAGGGGACCATGGAGCTTTGTGTCGCAGGAATGGGGACTCGTAATCGAAGGTTTTACACCCTCACCCACAGTAATGGCTCCCTACAATCCATCCTATTATATTAAATATATCGGGGAATATGGATTTGAAAAGGTCAAGGATCTGCTGGTGTACTACATTTCTGCCGCTGAAGGGTATAAGATTCCTGACAGGATTCTTACTCTTACCGATGATGTTGCAAAACGTTACAACATCCGGACCAGGCAGTTGAACATGAGTGATTATTACAATGAAGTATCAAGGATAATTGATTTGTCGAATAAAAGTCTGGCTGACAACTGGGGATACACACAGGTTACCAGGAAAGAGGCTGAAGCAATCGGAGCTGATCTTAAATCAATAATCCATCCTAAGGGAGTTATTTTCGCTGAGGATTCAAACGGGCGGCCAGTCGGATTTGCAATAACCATACCTGATATTAACTCCCTGATCAGGGATCTCGGAGGGCGTCTTCTGCCGTTCGGATGGCTTAAGATCATGCTGGGACTGCCCCGTCTGAGACGATATCGCCTTTTTGCCCTTGGAGTCCTTCCGGAATATCAGGGGAAGGGGATCGACAGCCTTATTTACAGGGCTCTTTATGAAGCACTGTATACTCCGGATATCTGGCTGGAAATTAATTATGTTCTGGAAGATAATGCTCCCATGAACAATGCATTAATCAAGCTTAACGCCAAACCGCTGCGCAGGTACAGGATCTACCAGAAAAGTATCTGACCGCCAGGAGTTAAAGTCTGTCCGCCCCCGCTCTTGCCTGGTCCATTTAAGCCACAGTCAATAGAGGTAGTTACTCTGAGTTGCCGTCGACTTCAGTGAATTGCCGTCGCGTCGGCAATTAATATGAGATTGCATCTTTGCCGAAAAATGTTACAAAATGACCATTTCTTGGTTTAAATGAGGTATATTATGTCATTTGAATTCTATGTATAAAGATAACTTAGATCACGTTAAAAGCAGTTGTAAATACTATCTTTGAATACAGAAGCTTTAGTTATCCGACCCCATTAGCTATGAGCAGAGGATTTGTCAAAGAAGATGATCAGGAAGAAGTTCCGATAGTGCCCCAGAGGGCATATTTACCGGAGGGTGTACCAAATTTTGTAACACCGGCAGGAATGGATCAACTGTTGGCTGAAAAACAGATGTTGATC
>DIKJ01000067.1:2944-5705 GCA_002424525.1 Bacteroidales bacterium UBA5621
ATGAAAGAGCAACCACAGAACGAAATAAGGTTCGGCGCAACGGTGACCCTTAAAAATGAAGCGTCTGGCAACATTCAGCATTTTCAAATAGTGGGTGTTGATGAAGCTGACGTTGCCAAAGGGAAGGTCTCATTTATATCACCGTTAGCCAAAGCATTGATAAACAAAAAAGTCGGAGACAAGGTTACTTTAAAACGGGACATGGGAGATATTGTGTACGGAATTATGGATATTTCCTACCGGTAATCCATGTCATAATGAAGCGGAAAACCCGGAATAAGCCTTAGTTTAACTGGCAAGCCCCAGAAATCATTCTGGTCAATGTTAGTACAATATTGAATTATAATTGCAATATTGTACTAATTGTATTATATTTGAGGTATGATAAAGAGAGAATTGGAAAGCAAGCTGCTTGAACTGGCAAACAAGTTTCCGGTTGTTTCTGTTACCGGTCCCAGGCAGTCAGGTAAGACAACCTTGTTAAGGGTATCTTTCCCTGAATATACTTACACATCCCTTGAAGATCCTGATACAAGGATAATTGCAAGTGAAGATCCCCGGTCTTTCCTGGCCAGGTCAGAGAGAATGATCATTGATGAAATACAACGTGTACCGGAGTTGTTTTCGTATATACAGACACTTACAGATCAAACAGGTATTAGCGGTCAGTTTATTATATCAGGCTCACAAAGTTTCCTGCTTAATAAGGATATTGCACAGTCACTTGCCGGAAGGGTTGCTGTCCTGCGACTGCTTCCTTTCAGTTATTCTGAGTTAAGGAACGTAGATATTAACTTTAGCTCATATGAACAACTGATCTTTAAAGGATTCTATCCCAGGATATATGATAAAGGAATAGAACCTGCAGATTTTTTCCCGAGCTATATACAAACATATATTGAAAGAGATGTGAGATTACTTCAAAACATCAGGGACCTGAACCTGTTTATCAGGTTTATGAAATTATGCGCAGGGCGAACAGGGCAGTTGCTTAATATGAATTCACTGGCAAATGATACAGGTGTAAGTGTTAATACTGTTAAATCGTGGATATCGGTTCTGGAGGCCAGTTTCATTATATTCTTACTTCAGCCGCATCATAAAAATTTTAACAAGCGTCTTGTAAAAATGCCTAAACTCTATTTTTTTGATACCGGCCTTGCCTGCTCATTACTCGACATTGAGACGGCATCCCAGTTGGAGACACACTATCTCACAGGAGGATTATTCGAGAACTTTATAATTTCAGAACTAATAAAGAGTCGCTATCATAGGGGTTTACGCAATAATTGTTATTTCTGGAGAGATCATAAAGGCAACGAAGTAGATTGCCTGATTGAGAAAGCCCAGAAGTTGATCCCGGTTGAGATAAAGTCAGCACGCACTTATACGAAGAAGTTATTTACAGGCCTGAATTACTGGAAAAAAATATCAGCAAATGAAAAGAAGGAAACATTTCTTGTTTATGGGGGAGACTCTGACAAGCTGATAGAAGAAAACAGAATCATTGCCTGGAAAAATATCGATGAATTTGTTAATCTGGTGAATAAGTAGTTAGTGAATATCTCTTATTTTTATAAACCCGTGGTCTGAGTGAAGGGAGTATTTAGCATAAACTTAAATAATACAGATCAATTCAAATGAAGTCATTAAACTTTTTCCCTGTGGGTTTTTTACTCCTGCTTTTTAGCCTGCCTTCGGAGGCAAAAGAGAACATCAGATTGTTTGCCAGTAACGATTCAAAGCAAATTCAGTTTGCCGTTGGTGAGATACAGAGCTCGCTAAATGAAAAGGGGCATGAATCCGTTGTCCGGCCTGTTTCACAAATCAGCCAGTTGAAAGATGATGAGAACAATATCATACTGCTGAATATTGGAGATAAAGCCAATTTGCAACTTTTAGATGCTTCAGGGATTAAGGATATTGAAAAATTAAAAAGTGAAGGTTTTATCATTCACAAGAGCAACGGTATCAGCAAAACCATCTGGATAGCAGGTAAAGATGATGCCGGTGTAATGTACGGCGGGCTTGAAGTTGCCGAAATCATTCAGCTTCGGGGAATTGATGCCATTCAAAGCCAGTTGCAAAACCCGTATATGAAGGTCAGGGGAACCAAGTTTAATGTACCGCTGGATATGCGAACCCCAACTTATACCGAACCTTCGGATGCAGCTCAGAATAATATTGCCGAAATGTGGAATTTCGAATTTTGGAAAGAGTATATTGATAACCTTGCACGCTATCGTTACAACACCATCTCCTTATGGAACATGCATCCTTTCCCATCGATGGTGAAAGTTCCCGGATATCCGGAGGTTGCTTTGGATGATGTTCGCAGGAGCACCGTGGAATGGGTGGAAAATTATTCTCTGAACGGATGGGGGTTCGATGCCCCGGAAATAGTTAAAAACTATGAGGTTATCAAAAAGATCAGCATTGATGAAAAGATTGAATTCTGGCGCAAGGTGATGGCTTATGGCAAGCAGCGAAATGTGCAGTTTTTCATTGTAACCTGGAATATTTTTGTGTACGGAACCGATGGCAAATACGGCATCACCGATAAACTCGAAAATCCGGTTACAATCGACTATTTCCGGAAAAGCATAAAACAGATGGTGCTTACTTATCCTGACCTTGCCGGAATAGGGCTCACTACCGGTGAGAACATGTATGATTATACAACAACACAAAAAGAAGAATGGGCCTTTGCTACTTATGGACAGGGAGTACTTGATGCACTGAAAGAACAGCCCGGACGTAA
>DIKJ01000047.1:0-9902 GCA_002424525.1 Bacteroidales bacterium UBA5621
ACCCCTGCAGCATCAGTGATATCTTCAAATGTAAGATTGCCCTTGTTCAGATAAAGTTTATTTGGCTTTTGGTTTGAAGTGAAATATAAGTCAATCAGGCCATCATTATTTATATCACCGGCTGCAACTCCGGCGCCGTTATTGAAATAAAGGTATTCGATAATATTGAACTCCTCATTTTCTGTAAGCTGGTTAATAAAGTCGATATTTGTAACAGATGGCGGTAACAATGAAAACAGACTGTTTTTCTCTTCACCCCCGTGTTTACATGAGGCAAAAAACAAAACCATAAGCAAAACCTGAAGATGTTTTTTCATAAGAAATCTTCATCTGCTGCGTTTCCTGAAAATTTGCAGTGGTTCATTATTACGGGCAACTAATAATATTTCCCCACGGGAAGTTGTTACTTCCATAATATCTCTGATCTCTCCGTCAAGATGAAATCCCGTCACTCTTGGAGGGATATATTTAAAACCTCCCTGCCCGTCACCCTCCAGGAATGCCCCATAGCTGGCATCGTAACGTCCAACCTCCGGTTTGACTTTGTACAGATTACCACCCAGTAATATATCGCATTTCCCGTCTCCATTATAATCACCGGTACAGGCAGCATATACTGTTGAAAACTGAACCTCAACAGGCAACTCTCCTTTTTTAAAATGGCCGGTTCCGTCATTTAAGAAAACCGTGGTTTCAAGGAGGCATACCTCATGATATATGGAATTGTTTAATTGTTCAGGTGAAAAAATATCTGTAACCTGTTGATCTTTATACATTTCATATTTCGGATATTTCCTCGTAAGGGAAGGTATTTGCCTGGTAAGATCGTGTTTCAGGGCAAGAGGATACGATTTTTCTCCGTTATATACGCTGATTATCTGCTCTGCTGTGCCATTCAGATCAAAATCATTAACATACATTGTTACCGGTTTTTCGGGTGTTGCTTTAAACCTTGAATTCAATCCATGGTTCCCGGCTATAAAATCAATATACCCGTCACCATTAAAATCGCCGGATGCAAGGCAATTCCACCAGCCTTTTGTATTGGAATCAATTGCCTCTTTTCTCTCTTTGAATGTGCCGTTTTCATTGATGAAGATCTTAACCGGCATCCAGTCACCGACAAGTATTATATCTTTATCTCCGTCTCCGTCAACATTTTCCCACAGCATATCCCTTATCATACCTACATCTTTCAATTCAGGGGCAATCCGGGAAGTAACGTCAGTAAAATTACCCTTCCCATCATTCTCAAGTATATAACCACTTGTTGGAACTCCATACAGAAAAGGTTTAAGACGTATGCCGACAAATAAATCAATGTCACCGTCATTATCAAAATCTGCCGCTCTGACACAGGAAGTGCTTTCATATTTTCCTGCGGGCAGAATCTGCACCGATTTAATAAACTGCCCCTTGCCATTATTTAAATATAACCGGTCAGCTAAAGCCGAAGAACTTTCCGGGAATTCATTTCCTCCGCAGGCCACATATAAATCAATGTCGCCATCGCCATCTGCATCAAACATGACACAATCCATTTCCTCTGATATTTTATCCTCTTCAAATATCGAGTTTCCAACCGGGAGAAACGAACCATTCTTCTGTTGAATAAACAAAGCACCCGGCTCTCCTTTGGCACCACAGACATATACATCTTCGAGTCCATCTCCATTTACATCACCTTTACACATACGGGGACCTTCAGTAGACAGCATGTGGTAAATCAAAGATTCCCGTTCAAAATCATTGAAATCAAGCTCCTTGTGAGTGAAATTGATAACTTTTTCAGCGGTAATATCTTTAAACAACGAGTTACCTTTCTTTATTGAACCTGAAATATTCCAGGATATTCTTTCTGCATCTTTCTGGTGAAGAGTTAATATCTGATCTGCCTTTACATCTTTCAGAATTGTTACCCGGTTATCGGGCCAGATAACTATAAGTGAATCTACCATCGTTAAAGGACCCAGTCCCAGATTGGGGCGCGGATCGCTGGATGACAGATACCCTCTCATAGGCATCTGCTCATGGTATATGATATTTCCATTGTGTTTTGCTGTTACTTTAGCACCAATAGCCATCGTATTACCCGGTTCTCCCTTCAGAATAACTTTTAGATAGTGATTATCAGGCAGTTGAGTATTGGTTTCGTTACGGTAAATGAACATAGGCATATTTACGTTATTGACAACAAGGTCCAGATCACCATCATTATCCAGATCACCATATGCAGACCCGTTTGAAAAGCTCGGTTCATCCAGGCCCCAGGGAGTCGCTACGTTCCGGAAAACATAATCACCCATATTTTTAAAAGCGTAGTTTGGAATCTTAACCGAAGGGATAGCATCTATAAGAGTTTTATAATCAACTTTGTCTCCTGACACAATAGACATAACCATATCGCGGTTTGAGAAGTGTTGAATATAATCCTGATCGGTCAGGTCCTTGTAAATACCGTTTGCGACAAAAATATCTTTTAATCCATCATTGTCGAGATCCATTATCAAAGCACCCCATGACCAGTCAGTTGCATTAACCCCGGAAAACCGTCCTATTTCACTGAAAGTCCCGTCAGCGTTGTTTAATTGAAGCATATTCCGGGTAAACTGGTGGTGGTAATCATTCTCAACATTTGACCAGTAGCTGTCCCAGTTATCAAATGTGGTTTTTGTTTTCAGACGGTCGTTATGTTCGGGTACCATATCAGTCGCAAATATTTCCGGAAAGTGATCGTTGTTAATATCTGCCATGTCAGCACCCATTGAGGCAGCGGAAATTGATCTCATCATACCTGCAAGAGTCTCCCTGAATGTTCCGTCGCGATTATTTAAATAGATATAATCCATCTCAAAAAAATCATTCGAAACATAAATATCCATCCATCCATCCTGGTCAATATCCCCGACAGTTACCCCCAATCCAAAACCTATCACGCTTCCATAGATACCTGCATCATGACTGACATCGGTAAACTTGTTATTATCGTTTCTGAAAAGCTTATCTCCACCGATTGAGTCCCTGATAAACCGCTGGTTATCTTTCAGGTTAAAACTGCCAATTGCTTTTGAAGAATTATTCAGTAAATACATGTCAAGATCGCCATCTTTATCATAGTCAAAGAAGATTGCATGTGTTGAAAAACCGGGATCATCAAGGCCATACTCCTGTGACAGCTCTGTGAAAGTCAGATCGCCATTATTGATATATAATTCATTTCTCCGGTCATCGCCTTCCAGGTTTCCTGAGTTGCAGACGTATATGTCCATCCATCCATCACCGTTCACATCGGCAAAGCTTACACCTGTCGGCCATTGTCCCCTTCCTTCGATGCCGGCCCTTTTTGAAATATCTTCAAACCTGAAATCTCCTTTATTCAGATACAGAACGTTACTGCCCATATTTGATGTCAGGAAAATATCGATAAGTCCATCATTATTTACATCTCCGAGAGCTACTCCTCCGCCATTATAGAAATTGCGATAAGTATATATATTGAATCTGGTCTCGAGTTGTTTGTCGTAATCGAGATGATTAACAAATACCGCATCTGTAACAGATAATGGCATCAGTGTAAACAAACAGTCTCCTGGTTGTTTGATTACCTTTCTGCCACAGGCAGATATGCAAAAAAGTGTCAGGAATAAAAAGAATCCTGTTAACGTATTGATCACTTTTCCGGTCTTCCCCATTCTATTTCAACTCAGAATTATTTAAGAGAGTATCGATATTATTTCGGAAATCAGTATTGAATTCAAGAGAATCCTTATTTATAAGCATATCCGTAAAGACCGCCCATACGTACAAATCATCTCTTTTAAAAATCAGAATACGCCGGTTTCCGTTTACCTTTAAATATGCAGTTCCTTTTTTCGGATGTCTCACCTTTATGAAGCCATGTCCGTAAATCTTCTTATACCAGTTCAACACATCAATCTGAAGGTTCCCGGAAGATAATTCTTTATTCCATGGAGCCCATCCGGCATAGGCAAATCTAACCGGCATTTCAGATATCTTGTCATCGGTAAATGTCGGATAGAAATCCATTAGAGCAGGATGCTTTAATTCGTTTTTTAATACATATTCGACAGTTGTATTACTCGAGCCTTGCTTAATAATTCCCTGACGATTAAGCTTCCAGCAATGCATATAGAAATCCTTTTTTGGCATCCCAAGGTAAATCCCCATAAACAAGGTATCGTATCTCATTCCACTTGCCAGTTGGTGCTTAAGTCTTCTCTCGTATCTTGATGATGGAGAACACCCTGACACTAACGATAAATAAAGCAGATACGTGAATAGCATTAAAACTCTTATTTTCATGGTAAAATATCAGTATTTGTAAAACTGCAGATTATCATTATTTCTTGCAACAATGATAACCGGATTTTTATTTATTACTATTATCTTCAGATCGCGTATCTCACCTCTGGTAAAAAAGCCCGAGATAAGAGGTGAAACAGGCTGCCATACTCCTTCGTCTGTTCCTTTTAAAAACAGGCCGTAACTGGCATCATAGATCCCTGTTTCAGGTTTGGCCCGGTAGAGGTTTCCGCCTGTTAATATGTCACATATGCCATCATTATCAAAATCATCCGCAACAATCGCATAAACCGGCGAGAATTGTGCTTCAATAGGTAGTGGGGACAAGTTAAATGATTTATCACCAGTATTTATCATTACGCAGCTCTCCATTATTTTTGCATTTAATATGACGGACCTTTCCAATACCTCTGCCGGGAAAATATTATCAATTGCCTGATCTTTGTAGTCATCATACTTCTTATATTTATTCTTCAGGGAAGGGATTTGCCTTACAAGATCATCCTTCATTACCATAGGATACGATTTATTCCCTTTGTAACCACAGATTATTTGTTCGATACTCCCGTTCAGGTCAAAATCATTAACGTACATAGTTAAAGGCTTTTTGTCAGATGCTTTGAAGAAAGAGTTCAAACCGTGATTGCCCAAAATAAAATCGACAATCCCGTCGCCATTCAGATCCGTGGCAACAATAGCATTCCACCAACCTTCGGTATTCAATAAGCCGAACTGTTCAGATTCGTCTTTGAATGTTCCTCGCTCATTAATAAATATCTTTATCGGCATCCAGTCGCCAACGATAACCATGTCAGGATCTCCATCATTGTCTATATCGGCCCACTTCATATCTGTAATCATGCCTATATTTATCAGTCCGGGTGCCCTCGTGACAGTAACATCTGAGAAATTTCCCCGGCCATCATTTTCCAGCAAATATCCATTAACCGGTAAGCCATATTCAAACGGGCGCAGGCGGATACCAACAAACAGATCCAGATCACCATCATTGTCAAAATCTGCGGCCTCAACGCAGGCACTGCTTTCAAACTTCGACGCAGGGAGCATTTGTGGTGATTTCGAAAACTTTCCTTTTCCGTCATTAATATAAAGTCTGTCGAGCAACGCTGACGAACTTGAAGGAAATTCATTTCCTCCACTGGCTACGTATAGATCCAGATCTCCGTCACCATCAGCATCGAAAAACAAACAATCTGTATCTTCTGATTTTCTGTCAGTTTCAAATAATTGCAAATTTGTTTTATTGAAATAACCCTGTGGATACTGTACAAACAGGGCACCAGGGTAATCTTTCGAACCACAGATGTATATATCTTCAAGTCCGTCACCATTCACATCTCCCACCGCAATATGCGGCCCCTCATTTGATAACATCCTGAATAAAAGCCTGTCTCTCTCAAAATCCACAAAATCATTTTCCCGGTGTGTAAAATCAAGACCTGCAACTTTATTAATATTCTTAAAGATTTGTGGATGCTGTTGTTCAGTAATAACTGGATGCCTGTTTTCTGAATCTTTTTGATCCAGAATTATAAATTGATTAACAGCTACATCCCGCAAAAAAGTGATTTTGCCATCAGGCCAGTTTACCATCATGGAATCGATTAAACTTACTGATCCAAGCCCGAAATGAAGGCGGTAATCGACAGAAGATTTAAAACCGCGCATAGGCATAAGTTCCTGGTAATTTATTCTTCCTTGACAGTAAAGTGTGACATTGGCGCCAATTGCTCCTGTATTTTGCCCTGTGCCCTTAAGGATCACTGTAATATAGTTGGCATCGGGTCTGGCTTGTGACTCATTTCTGAAAACAAAAGGAGGCATATTTACATTATTAATAACCAGGTCAAGGTCTCCGTCATTGTCAAGATCGCCATAGGCAGCTCCGCTGGAAAAGGAAGGTGTATTCAAACCCCATTCATCTGAAAGGTTGGTAAAAGTCAGATCGCCATTGTTATTAAAAGCATAATTGGAAATCCTCACTGACGGTATAATATCAATGAGACTCAGAATCGCTGCCTCCTCACTTTTAATCAGCGACCGCATAATGGCCGGATCTGAATAAATATCCAGGAAGTCACGGTCCAGAAGATCCTTATAGATGCCGTTGGCAACAAAAATATCTTTCCATCCGTCATTGTTAAGGTCCATAATCAATGCTCCCCAGCTCCAGTCGGTTGTACTGGCACCACTCAATCTTCCTATTTCACTGAAGGAACCGTTTCTGTTATTTAACTGAAGAACATTCCTGGCAAACTGGTGATAATAACCGTTAAGGACTTTCATCTGGTATGTGTCCCAGTTCTCAAACAGTACCTTTGTCTTAAGGCGTTCATTGTCTTCAGCTGTCATCTCAGTTGTAAAGATCTCCGGCCAGGCGTCATTATTTATATCAGCCATATCAGCGCCCATTGCTCCAAGGCTTATTTCCCGCATCTGCGATTCGAGCGATTCGGTGAAAGTGCCGTCTCTGTTATTAATATAAAGGTAATCACGCTCAAAAAAATCATTCGATACGTAAATATCAAGCCATCCGTCACGATCAATGTCCCCTGCGGAAACGCCAAGGCCAAATCCAATTTTGCTGGAATAGATCCCGGCTTCTTTTGTCACCTCAACGAAATGCCCTTCATCATTCCTGAAGAGTTTATTTCCGCCAAGGGAGTCAGGTATCTCCCGCTGCCCCTGTTTCATATCAAATTCTGCGACAGACTGGAAGGAATTGTTAAGCAAATAACAATCAAGATCTCCGTCCCTGTCATAATCAAAGAAGGATGCATGGTTTGATAACCCCAGAACTGCAAGCCCATATTCTTCAGCTTTCTCCGAAAAGGTCAGATCTCCGTTATTGATAAACAGTTCGTTAAAGCGATGCTTACCCTGAGGATCACCTGATTTGCAGACATAAATATCAAGCCATCCGTCGCCATTGATATCTGCAATACTTACTCCGGTTGACCATGATCCCAAACAACCCACTCCTGCTTTTTCGGTTATATCCTCAAAAATAAAATTGCCTTTGTTTAAATAAAGTTTGTTTCCTATCTGGTTTGCACAAAAATAAATATCGGGAAGGCCATCATTGTTAAAATCACCGATGCCAACTCCTGCACCGTTATAAAAGTTCCTGTAAGTATATGTATTGTATTCCTCGGTATATTCTACCTTGTTTATGAAACCGATATCAGTATGTTGTTCGTTGAGAAGAGTAAATAACTGTTTTTGTACAAAACGAGACTGTTCATTTTTGCACGAGCAAAAAAGGAGGGGTATTAAAATAATCAATCCCGAAAAGAAACTATTAATGATGTAATAACCCATACTAAGAGACAATCTTTCTATGATCCGAATTTTGCAAATGAAAAAGAGAGCAGGTAAATATAATAATAACCTGCTCTCTTTATAGGATTTACAGATAATAGTTCTAATACCCCGGGTTTTGAACCAGATTGGGGTTTGCAGCTCTTTTGTCCTTGTGTATCGGAAAGATTGTAAGATATGAACCTTTTTTCACTACATCACCAGGATTATAGAATGGAAGTATCCATTTCTCAAGTTCATCCCATAACTCCCAGCGGATAAGATCCTGTCTCCTGTGATTCTCTGAGAACATCTCACGTCCGATTTCATTTAACAGCTCTCCACCTGGTACACTGGGTCCTGCCATATCATAACTGACAGGTCCGTCAAGAGAAGTAAGATCAGGCACACCGGCCCTGTTCCTGATCAGGTTTACAAGTGTAAGTGCCTGAGCTGCATTTGCAGCACCGCCTTTGCGCCATAATGCTTCAGCTTTCATCAGAAGTACATCGGCATAACGGAAAACGGCGTAATCATTACTCATGTTATTAGGCTGACTTCCAAGGGCAATTTCCCATTTGCCTATCCTGACACCGGCCTGGCGATATGCCTGAGGACCAAGTTCATTGATCTGAGGCTGGGTCGACCCTATATTCCCGAAATTCAGAGGTGCACCATCGGGATCTCCAAGCAACGGAACGGGCTGACGGTTAGGCTGAGGTATTTCGAACCCATCGTCCATAACAAGTCCTCCTCCTGCCTTGTATTGATACCCGGCTATGAAATTGCCTCTTTTTGTAGCAGGACCTGAAAGGGTCCCCACATCTCCTTTCCTTATATCGGCATCATCGTAAGAATTATAGAATTCTTCCATGGCACAGAACCCATTCCACGGCTGAGCAGTCAGATTATAGGTTTGCTGGCTGCCATAGTGCAATGTCCTTACAGCTAAATTAAAATTCTGGAAAAATACCTGGTCATAGGGAATTGCAAAAATAAATTCCTTTGATCCTGAATTGTTTACATTGAAATTTGCAAAATAATTGCTTTCCAGTGAGTATTTCCCGGAATTGATAACCTCATCACAGGCTGTAATCACTTTATCCCACTGAACTGTCCCGCTATAAACCCTGGCATTGAGGTATAATTTGGCAAGCAATGTTTGTCCGGCATAGTAATTCATTCTTCCATAAGTTGTTCCATCAACAGCTTTCGAAAGTTTTGGAACAGCTGCTTCCAGATTACCAACAATGAAATTATAAACTTCTAACCTTGTTTTTGTCGGTGGAGCTGCTTCGGCACTGGCGAAATCAGTAACCAGGGGTACATTGCCAAACCAGTCAATGAGCTGCCAGTAGAAGAAACCGCGAACAGTTTCGAGTTCAGATATAAAAGCATCGGCACTAGCCTGATCAACCTGTCCGCTCTCAACAAGAGACTGAAACTGAAAGATCAGCCTGTTAGCCGTATTGACTCCTCCGAACCCAAAGTTCCAGCCTCCGTTGAAATAACCATCTTCATCGTTGTAGGAGTGTAAATGAGCTCTTCTAAGCGTTCCCCCGTCATCCCAGTCCTGACCTCTTGTTGGTACAACTATCTCATCTGTCATTATTGAGTGCAGCGACCATGGGTCATTGGAAGCATAATCCGCAAACTGTGTGTATGCGGCACCAAGGGCTGAGATGAATTCTTCCTGCGTTTTGAAGAAATTGGCCGGTGTTACGGAATCGAACAGTTCTTCATCCAGATTGGTACAGGACTGACTCAATGTTGTTACAAATAAAGCAAATAATGCAACTCTTATCAGTAACAAATACCTTTTAAAATTTTGTCTTACTATTGTTTTCATGTCTTATACTATTTCAGGATTAAAAAACAATGTTTGCACCGAAAGTAACAGATCTGGTTCTGAACCATGTATTCCTTCTGTCAATACCCGGTATAAGAGGATTGTTTCCACCTTCAATATCTCCATACCTCGGGTTCGGATCCGCACCTTTGTATTTGGTTATATAGAATAAGTTGTTGCCTGCAAAGTACAGCCTGATCTTGCTAAAACCCGTACTCTGGGGTACACTGAAATTATAACCAAGGCTCATGTTATCGAGAGTGACAAAATCGGCATTTTCGATGTGAGTGCTGTTCAAAACACCTGAAGAGTTGTTCAGGTAAGTCCCTGATGTTGGATTCTTCATATCTTTTGCTGTTTTTGGCAGATTATAAGAACCTATCATTTTAGGAACTTCATAGAAGCCGCG
>DIKJ01000047.1:10070-10966 GCA_002424525.1 Bacteroidales bacterium UBA5621
TCTTTGTAAACCAGGGCGAGAAGCTGCCCGATAGGTTTTCCTTCTTCAGCTCTTACCAGGGGTACGTCAGATTGCCCGGGTGCACCCATACCTCCCAGGTCACGAATTCCATAATTCAGATCAGCCCCGTTAAAACTACCCGAGAGGGATACCAGCTCGTTTGCGAGGTTGTAGGATGGTGTAAGGGTCATATTATAGGCGAAATCACTCTTCTCAACTACATTCCATGTAAGTGATAATTCCAGACCGCTGCTTCTTATTTCACCAAGGTTAACAAGAGCCCTGTTATAAATGTTCGGCGGAACAGGTACTTCATATTCAAAAAGCAAATCTGTCGTGGTCCTTGTATAATAATCAAATGAACCGAGCAATTTTGAATTAAAGAAAGCAAAATCAATCCCCACATCTATTTCACTCTTCTTTTCCCACTTGAGATCAGTATTTGCATTACTTACAGGTGAATAGCCCGGTACGAATTCCCCATTATAAAAGAAGTTGCCGCTCGGACCAAGACGAAGCAGTGATAAATAACTGCTTCCCGGCTGGTTTCCTGTCAGACCATAACTGGCACGGAGCTTAAGGGCATTGATTGCATCGTTACTGATGAATCTGGCAAGGTCCATTCCACCTCCGATTGATGGAAACAAACCCCATTTGTTATCTGCTCCGAAACGCGATGAGCCTTCATACCTTGCACTTGTAGTCAGAAACCAGGTGTCTTTTATATTCAGATTGATAAGTCCGAAAAATGCAATAAGCTTATTTGAGTTTTTATAGCTTGTCACAGTCCCTATCCCGTTTTTAAAATCAAGCGCTGCATTAAGATTGTTGTAAGAAAATGCGTCCGTCAGAAAATCACCGCCGGTTGCAGATGAGCCTTCATATACAAAGTCCTG
>DIKJ01000047.1:11009-26134 GCA_002424525.1 Bacteroidales bacterium UBA5621
CGGAAGGATGTTTCAAAGAGCTGGTTGGTATTTATATTAAAGCTTCTGCTGGCTAAGCCGTTTCTGTCCATTCCTACCCAATAACTGTTTTTGTCATAATATTGTCCCCTCAGATAATTATTATTCTGCCTCGAATAGAAAGCGTCAACAGATAATCCCTTCACTATCTCATAAGTACCTCTTACTGCCAAAAGAAACAATCTGTCTTTGCCGTCATTCAGGTTTTGTTCCAGAATCTGAACGGGATTATAATAATCATATAGTACTTGTTGGAAATATCCGTCATAGATCATATATGCTGCATCAGTACTTCTTACAGGAGCTGTAGGATTGTAAACAGAAGCATATCGGAATGCATCAGCAAAACCATATTTAGCTGTCACATCTGTGGCACCCAGGTTAATCTCCAGGGTAAACTTATCATTTAAAGCTTTCTGTGTAAAGTTTATTCTTCCATTTAGTTGCTGACGTCCGGTATTAAGTATAACACCCTTTGAATCAAGGTAATTTATGGATGCCCGGTAACTTGAGTTCCCGGCTCCGCCCGATATGGCAAGATTATGTGTGTGTGAAATGGCAGTTTGAGTAGTTTCTTTGAACCAGTCAGTAGAGTGACCAAAATCAGTTCCTGCTTCCAGCTCAGCGGAAAGGGCTCTCCATTCAGCTGCTGTCATAACAGGTGTTGTTTTGGCAACCGTTTCAGTAGTAATATAACCATTGTAATCAATAACAGAAGTGCCTTTTTTACCTTTCTTGGTCGTAACAATGATTACCCCGCTGGAACCCCTGGTCCCATAAATAGCTGCAGCAGAACCATCTTTGAGAACGCTCATTGACTCAATATCGTTTGGATCAACATTCTCAAGAGATGCACCAAGCACGCCGTCAACCACAATTAATGGTTGTGTGTTGGCCCCAACGGTACTTAATCCCCTCAGTCGTATGTTATAGCCCTCATTTGGATTGCCTCCGGGCCTGCTTAAAGATAATCCGGCAACTTTACCAACAATCAGCTGTTCAGGACGACTTACATATCCTTTGTTGAACTCATCTGATTTTACATTGGCAATTGAACTGGTAATCTCTTTTTTCCGCTGCTGGCTGTATCCCGTAACAACGATTTCACCCAGTGCGCTTACAGTTGGTGCAAGTTCAACGTTGATCGTTGCCTGGCTGCCAACAGCAATCTCCTGAGGAGTGTAACCAATGAATGAATAAACCAGGACTGCTTCGGGGCCGGGAACAGTGATGCTGTATTCCCCGTTCATATCAGTCTGCATCCCGGTTGTTGTACCCTTGACCACAACATTGACTCCCGGGAGTGGTCCTTCTAATTCAGAAGTCACCGTTCCTCGAACCGTTCTTTGCTGGGCGTAGGTTAAAGTGACTGCGAAGCCGAACAGGAGAAGAGATATTATACTCCTTCTCCAGAAAAGCGCAATTTTTTGCAAGGTTCTCATAATAGAGGCAATTAAGTTAGTTAATTGTTGGATGTGACAATAATATGGTGTTTAGACAATTCGGCAAACATATTTTTCGGGAAATCCAGGTTATAGAATAGCACTTATTATTAAAAGGTTAGGGTTAGTAATCCCAAAGATAAAACAATTATTTAAATATTTTAATTGATTTTTAATTTTTTTTTAAGTAAAATTTAATGTTCAACGGTGATGATATTTTAATAAGGTGCTAGAATTCGAATATTTGCAGATCCCCGTTGTTTAAACCAACTACCAGGTAATGTTTACCCAATACCTTAATAGGGATTATCCTCCTCGCATCCCCTTTTATCTTCAGACCGCTTTCATCCGGCATTAAAGGCTTAAAGGTATGACCCGGACCTGCAGGAATATACCAGCCATAACTTGCATCATAACGACCCATCGAGGGTCTTGCGTAATAATCGTTCCCAACCAGGACGAGGTCCATCTTTCCATTCCTGTTAAAATCACGGACCAGAATATCGCGAACCTTTGAAAACTGTGCTGGTGTCGGAAGCGGATTAATTTCAAAAGTCCCGTTGCCGTTATTAATGAAAAGGCAGGTTTCAAAGAGTTCTGCTCTCTTTAAAGTGGATTGACTGATTGCATTTTTATCAAAGATATCCATAACCGTCTTACCGCCAAAATCAGAATACCTGGTATACTTTTTTCCTAAACCAGGCATCTGAATGGTCAGCTCATCAAGAGAAGCTACCGGGTAACTGATGCTGTTCCGATAGGAACAGATCACCTGATCAAGTGATCCATTAATGTCAAAATCATTCAGATACATCTCCACCGGTTCCATAACTGAAGCCTTAAGCATCGAATTAAGCCCCAGGTTCCCGCCTATCAGGTCCAGATCTCCGTCACTGTCGATATCAGCAACCACTATACAATTCCACCAGCCAGATGTTTCACCAAGCCCTGCCGTGGTGGTAGCATCTGTAAAATGGCCATTGTCATTCCTGTATATGTTTACCTTCATCCACTCTCCTGTTATTACCAGATCCGGATCACCATCCTGATCATAATCCATCCACCTCGCGTCAGTCACCATGCCAATACTCTTAAATGCGCTTATCCTGTCATCTGTGACTACCTTAAAATTTCCTTTTCCATCGTTTTCAAGAAGAAACTGATCAGGTGATAAACCATAGGCACCTGGTACTGATCTGGATCCCACAAACAAATCGATATCGCCATCTCCGTCGAAGTCACAAGGCCTCACAACGGAACCATTGTAAGCCATAAACGGCAAATCAGCCCTGGTAAACACTCCTTTTCCATCGTTTATCAGCAGCAAATCGGCAAGAAGAGGATTTCCAACCGGCATTTCATTACCGCCACGTACAATATAGAGATCCATATCACCATCATTATCAGCGTCAAAGAAGCATGCATCCACATCTTCAGCGAAACTATCAATTATAAAATGAGGTATATCCAAATGTTTGAAAGATCCGTCACTTCTTTGTATAAATATTCTTGAAGGCTGACCTTTGGCTCCACCGACAAACAGATCGTCCAGGCCGTCGCCATTCACGTCCCCAACTGCAAGGGCCGGACCTTCAGCAGACAAACTATGGGGGATCAGAGACTCACGGTGAAAATCCACGTAATCATCTTCCTGGTGTCTGAACTCCAATCCGGGAATTTTGGCAGGTGAAAAGAGTTTTATCTTTTCATTCTCCTGATTATCTGATGTTATTCCCGCTGCGGCATTTTTCATTTCCAGAGTTATTATCTGGTCAGCCTCGACATTCTTTATTGTTTGAACTGACAGGTCGGGCCAACGCACAACAATTGAATCGATTACACTTACCGGCCCCAATCCGAAATGTAATGCATCGGAGATGGAGGACAAAAAGCCTCTTGTCGGGAATTGCTCGGAAACCTGTATCTGACCGTCATAGTAAAGAGTTACACGGGCCCCTATTCCCCGGGTATTCATTCCTTGTCCTTTTAATGCCACAGATAAAAAATGGTTCTCAAGCAGTGTTTCCGCATTATTCCTGTAGATATATGCCTTGTCATTGATATTGTTGACAATCAGATCAAGGTCTCCGTCATTATCGAGATCAGCATAAACGGCCCCGTTTGAATAAGACCGGGTCTTAAAACCCCATTCTCCGGCCATATTGGTAAATGTGAGATCGCCGTTATTCTTATACATGTAATTGAAGTACGGATAGAGCGGCATTTTCTCGTACAGGACCCTGTCCGGAGCATCTTTGTTACTCTTTAAGGTAAAAAAGCTGTTATCCACTAAAAACTTAACATAATCCAGATCATTGGCTCTTCTGTAGATTCCGTTCGTAATAAAAAGATCTTTCCAACCGTCATTGTCCACATCACAAAACAATGGCGACCAGCTCCAGTCAGTTGAGTAAACCCCGGCCAGTAATCCAATCTCACTGAACATATCGCCACCAAGATTAAGTTGCAGGGTATTGCGTACAAACTGGGAACCATAGCCGAATTGCAGCTTCAGCATGAATAGCTCATAATCATCTTCCCCTCCTGATTGTTTCCTGATCTTTTCCTCCTCGGGAATCATATCTAAAACAATTATGTCCAAAAGGCCATCGTTGTTGATATCACCAACATCATTACCCATAGAAGATCTGCTTGTATGCTGAATTAATTCAGCCAATCGCTCTGAAAAAGTACCATTGCCATTATTAATGTACAAATAATCATCTTCGTGAAAATCATTCGATATATAAATATCGGGCCAGCCGTCGTTGTTAATGTCACTTATATTAACACCCAGACCGTAGCCAATCTGGCTGTTGTGGATACCTGCCTGAGATGTGACATCAGTAAAAAACCGCCTCCCATCTACCTCATCATTCCTGTATAGCCTGTCACCTGCCAGGGGATCATGATCATATCGCAGGGATACGGGACCATAACTGCGGGCAGTATGAACCGAATGGTTAAGAAGGTACATATCAAGGTCCCCATCCATATCATAGTCAAAAAATGCTGCCTGATGAGAAAAGCCCTGAAAATCAAGCCCGTATTTCTGTGCCTCCTCTTTAAATGTAAGGTCCCCCTGATTTATGAACAACTGGTTTCTTCCATGAAGAACCTTATATTTCCCGACCTGGCAAACATAAATATCCAAAAAACCATCACCATTTACATCAGCCATAGTAACACCGGTCTTCCAATCACCTGTTCCTGCCACGCCGGCTTTTTTGGTGATGTCCTCGAACTTAAAATTCCCCTTGTTAAGGTATAGTTTATTGGAATTTTGATTTGAGGTGAAATACAAATCAATCAGGCCATCGTTATTGATGTCTCCGGCGGCAACGCCTGCACCGTTATTGAAGTAAAGATATTGTATGATATTAAATTGCTCGTTTTCTTTTAATTGATTTGCGAAATCAACTTTCGTTATGGCTGGGGACAACAACGTAAACAATTCATCCTTTTCTTTCACTCCGGGTTTACAGGAAAAAATCAGTAGAAGTATAACTAAAACATGAATTGAACTTTTCATGTGAGAATAATTATAGTATATTGTTGAAAATTAGGTGGTTCACATGGAACCCACATGAATTTATATTTTTTCATGTTTGTTTGTGATTTTGTACCATGTGGGTTTCATTCGAAACTAGCTTTGTTATAATATTGTATATTAAGTTGTTCGATTGGAACCTTCATGATTTTAATTATGCTTTCAATCAACCAGCAACTTTTACCCGCCGAAGCCTCGGCGAAGGCGGGCAGCAACTAGTAACTGGCAACTTAGATTATATACTATTTTTTTGGTGCCGTTGTTTAAAACAAATATACTGTTTGGTTTTCTAAAAACCTAATCACCATTGGGCCGTTTGTGATGAATACAAATGAGGAAATCAGGCAGGTTTACAATGACTATTACATCGAAAAATTCGGGCATCCCGAGTTGAACAGATTGAGATACAATGGGGTGACGGGGAAAAGGAAGTCTGGTATGATATTGACGCTGACCGTTACCTGACTGTTATTAAAGGCTGTGGTATAGATGCAAGGTAAATGTACATGCAATTGCCAGGTGCTGGTTCAAAAGCAATTTTGAGAGCACCCATAAATACGGTTTTTAAATAAATTTTTAAGAGGGTTTTGTTTTTTAATTCTTTTAATATATCTTTCAAACCCAATTCTTACTTAAACCTAGACCGCTTGCCTATGAGAAATAAACAGACCTGTGGAACATGGATATGTTCCTTTCCAACCTTTTATAAAATCATGTTTTATAACCTTGAATCATTTTTACATTAAAACCTAAATTTTTATGACAAAGAAACTAACCAATTTTGTTCCATTGCTCTTGCATTTTAAAAAAATCAGGATAGTAATGGGACTCATGGCTGTTCTGTTTTTATCGGGCTCTGTCAATATCTATGCCGTTTCATTTCAGCAGGATGACAAAGCCGGATCAATGAACAGTGAGAAAGACCCGGAATTGCTTGCATCTGTTACAATTCAAACGGGTTCCGGCAGTCAGCTTATTGACCTTTCTGAAGGAATAACCCCGGAAGAGGATCAGCAAAGAACTATCAGCGGAACTATTACTGATTCTCAAGGGGATCCTATACCCGGAGTAAATATCATTGAAAAAGGGACAGTTAACGGGACAATGTCAGGCGCCGATGGAAAGTATTTTCTGAGTGTTGCCTCTGCAAGCTCAGTCCTGGTATTTTCATTCGTCGGTTACACTCCACAGGAGGTCATTGCCGGATCCCAGACGACGATTAATGTCTCCCTGATTGAGAGTGCAACCGCACTTGATGAGATAGTGGTTGTAGGCTACGGAACCCAGCAAAGGAGGTCGATATCCGGTTCAGTCACAAATGTTTCTGAAAAAAGCTTTAATGCCGGTATTACAAGAACCGCCGCTGATTTTATACAGGGAAAAGTTGCAGGATTGACCATCACAACCTCAACCGGTGATGTTACTGCTTCTCAATCAATGAGATTAAGGGGTACATCATCATTAACAGGCAGCAGTGAACCATTTGTTGTAATCGATGGCGTTCCCGGATTAAGCCTGAATTCAGTTGCTCCGCAGGATATAGAATCGATCAGCGTCCTGAAGGATGCCTCAGCTGCAGCCATCTATGGTTCACGGTCAGCCAGCGGTGTAATTCTGATCACCACAAAAAGGGGAACCCAGCAAAGAACCTCAGTCGAATATAATGTATATGGCGCTGTTGACGTACTAAGCAATAAGCCGGATGTTCTGACTGCCGCCGAATACAGGAAATGGGCAAGCGATAACAATGTTAACGTCAGCGTTTTTGATCTGGGAGCCGACACTGACTGGTTTAATGAGATCAGCCGAACAGGAGTCAGCCAGAATCATGATTTATCAATCTCAGGATCAGGAACGAACAATAGTTACAGGGTTTCCATTTCATACCTGGACCAGGAGGGTGTTATGATGGACAACTACCAGACTCGTTTTAATACAAGATTTTCAGTCAATCAGAAGGCTTTGGATAATCGGCTGGACTTAACGCTGTCGGGTGGTCTCAACCAGAGGGACTATCAGGCTACCGCGACAGGTAATTTTGTCCTGGCCTACAATGTGGTGCCTACAATCCCGGTAAAATTTGCTGACGGAACATGGTGGGACTCTGATGAATATGACCAGGGAAATCCTGTCAGGAATATGACCTACAACATGGCTCCCCGAAAAACAGGATTGATATATGTAAATGGAAAAGCAACCCTGACAATTACAAAAGG
Source organism: Bacteroidales bacterium UBA5621 (assembly GCA_002424525.1). GTDB lineage: Bacteria > Bacteroidota > Bacteroidia > Bacteroidales > VadinHA17 > LD21. The sequence continues at coordinate 18,236 of DIKJ01000047.1, forward strand.
TTTGTCCGCGGGAGTAAATTTCTACAAGGAACGCAATTCGTTCGATGCCGCAAATTACACAGATTCACGGACCCGTTATGGAAGGGCAGCCAACGGAACCGCATCGCGCTCATTCTCAACCAGTGATAAAAACCTGATTGAAACTACTGTTAATTATGCCAGAAAGTTCGGAGCACATGATTTAGGCTTGCTGGGGGGGTATTCATGGGAAGATAATAAATACCAGACAGCTTCTGCACAAAACCGGTATTTTGTAACGAACCTTTTTGGTTATAATAATCTCGGCGCCGGTGAAGGGCTTCTTGCCGGTGATGTATCCTCAAGTGCAAGCATGGATAGACTTATTTCGTTTTTTGGAAGAATAAATTATTCATTTTTACAGCGTTATATTCTGTCTGCAACAATACGCAGGGACGGATCGTCTAAATTCGGTAAAGACCATAAATGGGGAACATTCCCATCTGTTTCAGCAGCCTGGAGATTATCTGACGAACCATTTATGCAGGGATTATCAGGTACTTTTGATGATTTGAAATTGCGTGTTGGATATGGTGTCTCGGGTAATCAGAGTGGTTTGTCACCTTATCAGTCGTTGTCGCTTTATGGGTCTTCCGGGTTATATTATGATAACGGAAGATGGCAAACAGCTTACGCGGTTAACCAGAATGCAAATCCCGATTTGAGATGGGAGTCGACATCGATGTTTAACGTGGGGGTCGATTTCAGTATTCTCAATGCCAGAATTAATGGGACAATTGAATATTACGATAAAATTACCAACGACCTGCTGTACAATTATCCGGTACCTGTACCACCTTATATGTATCCATCAATGACAGCAAATGTCGGATCGATGTCAAACAAAGGGGTTGAACTTACACTGACGGGAGATGTCATCAGAAAATCCGACTTAAGATGGACGATATCGTTAAATGCTGCACATAATGATAATAAGATTATTTCACTTTCAAATGAGGAATTTACTACTTCGGTAATAAAGACCGGGAACGCATGGGTCAGAGGAGGCTCGGCTAATACAACTCATATTATTCAGGAAGGGTATCAGGTAGGTCAGTTTTTTGGTCCGCTGTGCACGGGAATTGATGCAAACGGGTTGTATATTATAGATGATATGGTAGATGGAAAGCCAGGCGTGACAATTGATGACTATACTTATATTGGAAAGGCACAGCCTCTGTTAACCTATGGAATCAGCAACAATATCTCCTATAAGAATTGGGAGTTAAACTTCTTTTTCCGTGGAGTATATGGCAATGATGTTCTCAATTTCTCGAAAATGTCGTATGCCAATTTACAATGGCTGCCAGGTGCCAATGTGCTGAGTGATGCTTTGGTCCTTGGATTAAAGCAGAGTCCATTTTATAACAGCTTTTATATCGAGGATGGATCCTTTGTCAGATTGGACAATATTACTCTTGCTCATTCACTTTTGCCAAAAAATCTGCTGGGTATTTCCAGGATAAGATTGTATGCCACCTCTCATAATTTGCTCACTCTGACTAAATATAAGGGTGTTGACCCTGAAGTGTCAATGTCCGGTCTTGATCCTGGCGTGGAGGGAAGGGAATATTATCCGAAAACAACTACCTACCTGTTGGGCGTAAATGTTACTTTTTAACTATAAAATGGATTGACTATGAAGAAGTTATCGTTATATTTTACAATAATCACCTTACTGGGATTATTTACTGTGGGATGTACAGATCTGGAAGAAGAGGTATATTCGCAACTGCCAACGGATGCATATGGAACTACTGAAACAGAGATAAATTCATTAATTGCCCCGATCTTTTTACGCCTGAGGGATTTCAATGCCATAAGGAGCGGAGTAAATAATACTACTGATATGTTTGTAACACCGACCCGAAGGGGTGGAGACTGGTGGGATGGCGGTGCATTTAAAGAAATGGCACAGGGTACCTGGCGGCCACAAACGGGAGCAATAAGAGCTGATTACAATACCAGTTATTCCCGCATAACAGAATGCAACCGGATTATTTATATGATAGAAAACAGTCCGGCGATTACGGATAAAGCTCCATATTTAAGCCAGGTAAGAGCTGCCAGGGCATTAAGATATTTTGTACTGGTTGACGAATACGGGAACGTACCGATTGTTACTGATTTCACTGATCTGTCGAAACCTACCACAAAGACAAGGGCAGAGGTTTATAATTTTATTATGTCTGAACTCAATGCCATTAAAGATGTTATTCGGTCAGATGTAAGTCCCGCAAGCCATGGTAAGTATACAAAGGGAGCTGTTTATACCATGCTGGCTAAAATGTACCTTAATGCCATGGTGTGGAACCCTGCCGGCGGGCCGAAATGGCAGGAGTGTATTGCCGCTTGTGATGTTGTAATGGGGCTTGGTTATTCTCTGGAAACTAATTGGACAAATCAATTCACTGCTAATAACGAAGGTTCCAAAGAAACGATTTTAGCTGCTGTTAACAGCATATCATCTGCATTGGGAGTGCGTGGCTATACCCTTCATTATCTGGGTCCTAAAGCTCTGGGACTTCCCGGAGGTGCAAACAATGGAATAGCTGCGCACGCGAGTTTTGTCAGATCTTTTGACCCGGCCGATAAACGACTGGGATGGAGTTTCATTCTTGGTCCGCAGTTGGATCCTGCGACCGGACAGGTTCTTATTACTGCTCATGGCCGTCCCCTTATACACACAATAGATATCGAAATGAAATACGCGCTTGATGCTGACGGCTGGGGCCAGACAGAACAGGAAGACGGGGCAAGATGCTTTAAATGGGAGTATAAGAAAGGAGCTACCGCAATGGAAAATGATTATGCAATATTCAGACTTGCTGATGTTTACCTGATGAAGGCTGAAGCATTGGTACGTGCAAGTCAGGATAATGTGGAGGCAACAAGACTTGTCAACGAGATCAGAAAAAGAGTCTTTGACGATCCTGCCAAACTCAAAACAAGCGTTACTCTGGATGATATTTACCATGAACGCCGTTGGGAGCTGGCCTGGGAAGGCTGGGGAAGACAGGATATGATCCGTTTCGGTACATATTTAAATGCGATCCCCGGCTGGAGGGCTAATCCGCTTCCGGAATATCGGTTATTGTGGCCTATTCCAAATACCGCTATTGACGCAAATCCACTGCTTACTCAGAACCCGGGTTATTAAAAAAAGTTAAAACAATGCCTTTTATTGTTCTTTGATTAAAAGGTTACTATTTTTGAGAGGGTGTATTTTGGACTGTTCCTTCAATTGTCAGGAAATACATCCTCTCTTTTATTAAAATGGACACAATTGAATTATCCTCTATCTTTATCTTGAAGTATTAGTTAATATTAAAAACTGACAAAAACCGCTTTACAAATGAAACACTTATTAATTTCCAGCTTATTGCTTTGCCTGTTCATTGCTGCCACGGCACAGCAGCAACCACAGCGAACCGGCCAGGCGCCCCAGGCCGGCCAGACCCCCCAGCAGCGTCCGGTTGATCCGAACAGGATGACCCCGGGGATGACGGAGATAATGGAACCAAAAGTACCGGTAATTCAACCCGGTGCCGAGGTTGGAGTGCCTCCTTCAGATGCAATAAACCTTTTCGACGGAACCGATGTGAACAAAGAGTGGACCGACAGGGCGGGAAATCCTACAAAATGGATCGTCAAGGATAATGAACTGGTCTGCGTAAAGGGATCGGGCATTATCAAAACCAAAAGAAAGTTCAATGATTTCCAGCTCCATATAGAATGGAAAGCTCCGGCTGAAGTTATTGGCGACGGACAGGGCAGGGGTAACAGCGGCGTCTATTTGCAGGAACTTTATGAAGTGCAGGTACTCGACAGCTACCAGAACGAAACCTACCCGCAGGGTCAGGCAGGCAGCCTCTACAAGCAGCATGCACCGCTGGTTAATGCATCCAGAAAACCTGGAGAATGGCAGACTTATGATATCATTTACACTGCCCCCAGATGGTATGATAACGACAGTACAAGGTATTTTACTCCACCGAGGGTAACCGTGCTGCACAACGGAGTACTTATTCAGAACAATGTAAGCCTCAGGGGACCAACGATTTATATCGGAATCCCTGAGTATTCTGTTAAGAAGCACGGCCCCATGTCGCTTCTGCTTCAGGATCACGGGAATCCGGTTGCTTACAGAAATATTTGGATCAGAGAACTTTAGAAACACTTTGCGGATAATAATGCATTATTGGTGTTTCAATCCATTTGAAATTATTATTTTTATAAAATCAATTAAATTTTAAAATACCTGAAAATATGAAAGAAAACTCAAAGAACATTACACGCCGGTCGTTCATTGGCACAACCGGTGCTGTTGCTGCAGGTCTGACCATTGTGCCGTCTTCTGTTGTCAGCGGTATCGGCAATCAAAGAACACCCAGCGATAAGCTGAATATCGCCGTAGTCGGAGTAGGTGGTATGGGTAACTCAAACATGAGAGCCGTAGCCGGATCTGAAAATATTGTTGCTCTCTGCGATGTCGACTGGGGTTATTCAAAGAAAATCTTTGACGCAAACCCGAATGCCAAAGCCTATTGGGATTGGCGCAAAATGTATGATGAAATGGGCAAATCCATCGACGCGGTCATTGTGGCTACCGCTGACCATACCCATGCCATCGTTGCTGCTATTGCCATGGAGATGGGTAAACATGTCTTCGTTCAGAAGCCCCTCACTCATTCTGTTTACGAATCAAGGTTGCTCACCAAACTTGCTGTCAAGAACAAGGTAGCTACCCAGATGGGTAACCAGGGCTCGTCGGGCGAAGGCGTTAATCTTACCGTTGAATGGCTGCAGGCAGGAGAGATAGGAGAGGTGACAAAAGTTGAATCATTCACCGACCGGCCAATCTGGCCACAGGGATTGAACCGCCCTGCAAAAGGTGAATGGGTGCCTGAAACTCTTAACTGGGACCTGTTCATAGGCCCGGCTCAGATGCGCCCATACCACAGTATCTACACTCCATGGAACTGGAGAGGCTGGTGGGATTTCGGAACAGGCGCTCTCGGAGATATGGCGTGCCATATACTTCACCCGGTGTTCAAGGGTCTTAAGCTTCAGTATCCCATCAAAGCTCAGGGCAGCTCGACACTTCTGCTGACCGACTGCGCTCCCAATGCCCAGATGGTTAAACTGGTTTATCCCGCAAGAGTTGCTCCGAAAGGATCAAAAATGAAATATCCGCAGGTGGAAGTTATTTGGTACGACGGCGGACTGGAACCTCCCAAACCAACCGGATGGCCCGCAGGTAAAAACATGAACAACCAGGGAGGCGGAGTGATCTTCCATGGGACAAAAGATAAACTGATAGCCGGTTGCTATGGCAGAGACCCGTGGCTGCTGTCAGGACGTGTCCCCACTACTCCCAAAACAGAACGCAGGCTTCCTGACAAGGTTAGCCACGAAATGGACTGGGTACGCGCTTGCAAGGAGAGCCCGGAAAGCAGGGTCCCTGCAAAATCCGATTTCGCAGAAGCAGGTCCTTTCAACGAAATGGTCGTTATGGGAGTTCTTGCCGTCAGACTTCAGGCCCTTAACAAGGAACTTGAGTGGAATGGCGAGAAAATGGAGTTCACCAACATAAACGACTCTGAGACACTTAGAATCGTCACTGAAGATGCATTCACCATTGAGGACGGACATCCTACATTCACCAAGAAGTGGACCGATCCGATGAATGCCAAAGCATTTGCCGCAGAAATGGTTAAGCACACCTACCGCAAGGGATGGTCGCTGCCTCCTATGCCTGCTTAAAAAATTGATTGAAATTCCGGTTGTGGCGCAAGAAATTGCGCCACAACTTTAATACCCCTTCAGACCAATCTCCTCCGCAACCTCACGCATTCCCATAATGCAATCAGTGATCAGATCATCAAGGCTGACCCCGAGCATCTCAGCACCCTTCTCTATCACCGACCTGTCAACACCGGCCGCAAATCGTTTGTCATTCCATTTCTTCCGTACCGACCGTGACTCCATGTCCAAAACACTTTTCGACGGCCTCACCAGTGCGCTGGTGGCTACCAGTCCGGTAAGCTCATCCACTGCAAAGATGGTCTTCTCAAGGAGGGAATGAGGTTCCACTTCCGTAACCAGGCCCCACCCATGGCTCATCACCGCCCTTATATACTCCGCGGGCCACCTGTTTTCAGTCAGTATCTTCTCAGTCATCTTACAGTGCTCATCAGGATACATCTCCCAGTCGAGGTCATGTATCAATCCGATAATTCCCCATTTTTCACCATCCTCACCGGCCCTGGCGGCCATGTATCTCATTACTCCCTCAACAGCCAGGGCATGCCTGATGTGACTTTCGGATTTATTGTACTTTTTCAATAGGGCAAAAGCCTGCTCACGCGAGGGAACGATGGTATCCATAACTTTTTATTTATTTATCCTGAGTTGCTGGTTACTAGTTACTCGAAGGAATCAGCACCTGGCAACATGAGTTATTTATTTGATTTTTACAAGAGGAATGGTCTCGTTTAAATTCCCTCCCTTAAGATTAAGGAAGTAGACTGCCGGACTTAAATGCCTGGTGTCGATGGTTATTATATTTTCGCCTTCCACCAGTTGTGTCCTGTTGTCATATACACGTACTCCTGAAACACTTGTGAGCGTGATCCTTGCCTCTGCGGCATCATGTGAAGTGACCATTATCCTGACCTCATCTCTTACAGGATTGGGATATGCAGTAACCGATTCTGCAATTTGGGTATTTTCAATCCTGACCAAAAGGGTGTCGTTTTGCAGGTAATCGTCGTTGTTACCGTAACCAAAAATTGCCACATCATATATTCCGTAGTGAGACAGGTCAGCTTTGGCAGTAAATGTAACTGTAAGAGAATCGCTCAGAGGAGGCAGGATATTGGTGAACACCTGGGTGGCTACCGTAGCGTTATTGACTGAAAATGCGAGGGAGAACCCTTCAATTATATCCCTTCCTTTATTCAGTACTTTTACAGTAACAGCTTCATTACCATACTTGTTCTTTAAACCAGGCGAGACAATCCTCGCGACTTCGAGATCCTTCTGTATATATTTCACAGGACTACTTACGGAAAAGTCGATAAGATCAATATAAGCGCAGTCTGCACCCTGCGATACAGAATTATCTTTTTTGTAGATCCATTCCATGGTAGCCAGACCGGCAGGTACAGGCACTGATTTTCTCTCCCATGGAACTTCCCCCGATTTTTTAAGTAACTCGGTTCCGTTCAGCCTGAATGAGAGATGATCATAATTATACTCCGATGAGACTTTATAATGGAACTTCATGGTGTCGCTGCCGGAATAAAATGCCCGTATAATTAATGATGAGGTACCGTTATGTGTAATATTACCCGATCTCGCTGAAACGATGCCATCAGCCGAATTCACTCCGGTGATGATCCAGGGTTTCTGGCTCATATTGATCCAGGGAAATACATCAAATGTTGCTGATTCAAAGCTTTCCCGGAATCTCCCGACACGGAAGGAATAGTCTTTGCTGACCAGATATGGCGTACAGTCGAGAAGTGACGATACGGAAATATACTCACCCGGCATAGCCTGCTCGGAGAGCTTCACGGTAACAGATATATCCGCTGTCTCACCAAAATGGAGCACCCCGGATTTTACACTGGGCTCAAGTACCGTAAGATTCTCAGTGAGACTCGATATGTTAAACGATCCTGATGTATTACTGCTTCCATAATTGCTCACTTTGAAGACCAAAGTGAAGGTCTCGCCCGGATCAGCTGTGAAGTTATTGTTCCCCTGTTCAGAATCATCTATAATACAGGTAATTATATCAAGCCGGGGAGCGTGTACAGTTATTTCAATCTTATAGCGTTTTTCACTTCCGCTGCTTTTCAATACCAGATCGAA
>DIKJ01000047.1:26197-26354 GCA_002424525.1 Bacteroidales bacterium UBA5621
ACGGAAGTATTTGTCAATGTCACCCATTCAGAGGATGATGACAGGGTAGCAATAAGGTTATTTGCATCTGTCTGACCGAGATTGGCTATTCTCAGCCGCAGGGAGATCGATTCTCCGAAGTCAGCCATCCCGTTATTATTACCGGACTGATCGTTGA
>DIKJ01000047.1:26374-39302 GCA_002424525.1 Bacteroidales bacterium UBA5621
GGTTTTCATCAGCGGTATCCTGTTCTGTCCCGTAATTACAATGAGGCAGGAATCGTCAGAGATCCCTGGCAGTTCAAGAACTACTGATCCTGAAGGGCCGGCAAATGAAGCATCCCACAGAGTGCCGCGGCGTGAAACGGCAACGTATGCAAATGGCGGTACAGTAAGGGAAAAGGAGGTTATTCCATTTGGAAGATTATCCGGCAGGTCTATGTCAAAATGATCCGGCTGACCTGTGTAAGGGATCAGACTGGGATCACCCAGAAGGGTATATGTTTCCCAGTAGTATTTCTTCCGGAAACTTGAACTTGCACTTACCGCAAGGTTCCCGGCATAATTGACCTGTCCCATTGTTATGTACCAGTCTGATGGCAGCTCCCCGTGAGTGTGGAAGAGCCTGTCATAAGCTCCCAGTCCCGTCTCTGAGTATTTTGGTTCTGCATTCGGCGCCCCCGTGCCGACGGCCCAGTAGAAATCCTCATCCCAGTAGGAATCGTTTGAACACCCGATAAATCCGATCGCTCCTTTGTCTATAGCCGTTACCATCCTGTTGCCGAAAGAGGTCGAGTCATTGAACGAAGCCGTCCTGCAGGCGTTACTTATCACAAACGGGTACATGTTTTTGTTCCCGAATCTGGGTATATCCGTACCCAAAATATTAAGATGCAACCATCCGGTTTTGTCGCCGTGACCTGAATAATTAAGGAATGAAATGCCATTCTTTATAAGCCTCATTATTGAGTCTTTCTTCGTGTAAGATTCAGGATAGTAGAAATGGTAATTTTTAATTTTGTTTTCAGCATTCAGATAATTCGTAACTGCATAATTTATCTGGCCGTTCATGTAATTTGCATATACCGCATCCCTGCCTGCTGTAGCAAGAGCCCTGGTATAAAACTTGTTGGTATCGGCAAATTCAAACTTCTCGTACTGGATGATCTTCCGGATAACCGATTTCAGCTGTGTGGTATCAGTAACCGGAAGTCTTCCTATAAAAATATCGGGAATATAATCCCCGTTGCCATCGAATTCACCATAATAAAGGTCTGTAACATCAGTGCTGCTCGACAGGGGAATTTTCGTAATATCACCGATTATGAGAAGATACTCCGGACTCGGCTCAATATCCTTGTAGGAATTGTAGATCTTGCTCAGGGTATCTTTCAGTTCAGTGTATGTATTACCTGCAAGTCCGGGTCCTCTGTACAATACATTCAGCCTGAAACCTTTCTGTGTTTTCCACTTCAGGAAGGGATCCAGGTGTTTTTTGAAGATCGTATCGGTGAGAATGATCATTTTAACGGGCTGATCTGAGTATCCTGTTATAACTTCATCAGGTCTGTAATTAAGTACACCCTTGGCAAGAGAAGCACCAAAAAGTGCTGATTCTGAAGAAATTGACTTAACTGCATTTCCCGGGGCCTGTGGGAATGATACTTCGATCTTCATTGACGTTATAACCTCGAGCTGGTTTGTGCGTGGATCATACCGGACAGGTGAGACGACAATATTGGCCAGTTGCCTGCCTCTCAGTTTGCCCAGCATTTCAATTGTCACCGTATCGGCGCCAATCAGACTACGGGAGGCGTAGAGGTTCCTGTCAATAGTAAATTCAGGTCTCCTCTGCTGTACTGCTTTTGTCATACCCTCCTGAACCGGGTAAAGCAAGCCTCTTATTCCTTTACCTGATGGTTTAACTTTTGAGGAACTTACATCTGTAATCTTAACTGTGTAATTGCCACCTTCGGGTATAGTTATTATCCTGCTGAAAACAGGAAGCTCAGGTTTTCCGGCTGTGGAGACTGGTGTGTGACCCGGTACTGCAATACGGTACCAGGAGCCATGTTCATTATTCAGACTCTCGATGTTAAGCTCTGAAATTGAGTAGTTTATGATTAGTGACTGGTTGCCGGAAACGATAAAATCCTCCTTATGGTCACTTTTGAAGGAGTATCTGTGGCCTTTCAGTGTCTGCCCCTCTGCTGAAACATAGGTGAGCAGAATTGCGCTAAATAGAAGAAAAATCCTCTTTTTCCCTGAAAACATCAACGTTATTTAACCCTGTAACCCAAATTCCGGAGGAAAGTTATTCAAAAAAAACCAATACAAGGATAAGGATTACGCTTAAATTGAACAAATTCAGCGCAAAGATGATATTAAACATATTTTAGGATTTATTAACAGTGAACCGGGTTGCCTGAATCGTGCAATGAACAAAAATTCGTATCTTGCAATCTGTGAATTTATTAACACAAGAACACCTTCTCTTTCTGGTTGTGAGGAATCTATTGTTAACCATAATTATTACTGCAATGAGCACACCGGTTTTTTCCCGGAACACCCCGGATACCGACAGGATAGCTACTTCGGCCGGGAATGTGGAGATGTTTTTTATCGGACACGGTTCGTTGATGTTCAAAGTGAACAATTATGTTATTCATATCGATCCGGTAAGAAGTATGGGGGATTATGAAAATCTCCCCAAAGCGGACCTGATTCTTGTTACACACGATCATTATGATCATCTTGACAGGGAACTTATTGAAGATCTCAGAAAGCCGAACACTCTTTTGTTCTCCAACCAGAGCTCTGCGGAAGCTGTTTCGTGGGCACAGGCAATGAAGGGAGGCGACCGGAAGACGGTAAGTGACTTTACTGTTGAAGCGGTTCCTGCCTACAACATAAAACACGAGCGTGCCAAAGGCCAGCCGTTCCATCCCAAAGGGATTGGTATCGGATTTGTTCTTTCGATAGGGGATAAGCGGTTTTATATCGCGGGAGATACAGAAAACATACCTGAGATGAAAACACTGAAAAACATCGATGTAGCATTTCTGCCGATGAACCTGCCCTACACCATGACACCGGAAATGGTTGCGGATGCAGCAAGCGCGTTCAATCCTAAAATTTTGTACCCCTATCATTACGGGGAAACAGATACCGGCAAGTTACAGGAATTGCTTAAACATACTGATATAGAAATTCGGATAAGAAAATTAAACTAAATCGAATATTTATGAAAAGTCTGAACAGAAGAAAATTCATCACTGCCGGTATAACAGGGGCGGCAGGAATAGCACTTGCTCCTGCGCTGGCAACAGCAGCCCCTTTATCACAGGAGAAGAATATCACTTTCAGGACACTGGGGAAAACCGGTCTTAAAGTGCCTGTGGTCAGTTTTGGTGTGATGCGTGCTGATAACCCCGGCCTCTGCAAGGCAGCTTTTGAGAATGGGATCACCCTCTTTGATACGGCTTTTGGTTACCAGAACGGGAACAACGAGACAATGCTGGGTAATCTTTTTAAAGATTATCCGAGAGACTCGTTCCTGCTTGCTACCAAGATTCCGCCGGCTGGCACGGACAAGGAAGGTAAGCCCGGACCGCAGACAACTGCCGAGGATTTTCTTTCGAAATTCAACACAAGCCTTGAAAGACTTCAGATGAGCTATGTCGATATCCTGTATGTGCATGGAATAAGCAGTCGTGAAATGCTTGAGCACAAACCTGTTCTGAATGCAGTTGACAGGCTTAAGAAGGAAGGCAAGATCAGATTCGTGGGATTCTCTACCCACAGGAACGAAGCAATGGTAATTGATCATGCAGCCTCGATGAATGTCTATGACGTAATACTAACATCCTATAATTTCAGGCACGGAAGCCTTTCCGAACTTACCAGTGCAATTAAAAAGGCCTCTGCAGCTGGCATCGGTATGGTTGCCATGAAAACTATGGCAGGAGGGAAAAACGTAAATACTTCAGCCGCACTCAAATGGGCAATATCCAACCCTGACATACATACCACGATCCCGGGAATGACAACTTTCGACGAACTCAATATAAACCTGAAAGTACTGGCCGATGTAAGTATGACTGACCAGGAGAAAAACGACCTGGTTGCCATGAACTCCGAACCAGGGCTCTTCTGTGCAGGATGTAATCAGTGCACTGCCGTATGTCCGAGAAACCTTCCCATACCCGATCTTATGCGGGCTTACATGTATGCCTACGGTTATCCGAACCCGGCCCTTGCACAATCTCTTCTCGGCGAGTTGGGAACAGGCGATAATCCATGCGGGGATTGCAGAGAATGCACCGTTGTTTGTGCGCGCGATTTTAAAGTCAGGGAAAAGATTGCTGATATTTCAAGACTCGTAAACGTTCCGGCAGAATTCCTTGCCTGAACTAATTTATGTTAAATAATCTAAGGTGTTAGTTACTATCTATAAATCAGAAGTTAACCAGCAACAAGGAACCAGCAACTAGCAACTTTAGTTAAATAATCAGTATAAAATGAAGATAAGGTTTTTTTTGGTTCTTTTGATCAGCCTGCTGACAGTCAGATCATACTGCCAGGACTTTCCTTTCCCTCCGCTTAAAGGTTTTAAAACAGTGACGGATTACCCGGTCTATGTGCCTGATAATCTCTGGGACTTTATTAACGGCGCTGCTGATAATTATCTCGCATACGACTTTGTCGACTTGCATGTTGCAGAGTATAAGAAGGGCAGGGAAGTCATAAAGCTTGAGGTTTACAGACATGAGGACAACACAATGGCATTCGGGATCTATTCCTCCGAAAGGTCTCCTTCGTTTAACTTCCGGAAAATTGGCGCCCAGGGATATATCATCGATGGTGCGATCAATTTCTTTAAAGGAAATTATTATGTCAAGATAAGGACCTACTCGAAGAAGCCAAAAACCCTTCAGGCTGCTGAATCACTGGCATACAGAACTGCTGAACTACTTCAGGGAACATCAGAATTGCCTGCAGTTCTGTCTCTGTTCCCTGCCGAAGGAAAAAAGGAGAACGAAGAGACCTATATTAACATAAGCGTGCTTGGCCATAACTTCCTGAACGGAGCCTTCAGGGCTTTATATCAGAGCGGGTCCGATAACTTTTCGGTCTTTATCTTCCCGACCGGTTCTACCGCTGAAACAGGTAAGACCGTGGCTTCCTACCTTGCATCCGCAGGGATGGATTCGGATGACCAGGCTGAAGGCAGATACGCTTTTACCGATGGTTATAACGGGAATATCTTCCTTGCCTGGAAAGACGACAGAGTAGTATTAATATCTGGCCTGGCAAAAGACCAGTCCGGGATTGCAGATAAATACATCTCCGGAATATTGAAATAGGGTTTGTAAATGCTCTGAAACGGACAGGGATATCCTGAGGAGATCTGACCCCGGCTGGTTTAGTCCTCCTCGAGATATTCTGATACAATCTTCTTAAGGCTCAGATAGGAATTTACTACCATCAGATCAGGGTTGTCATCGATAACATTCTGTGGAGGATTGAATAGTATGCCGACTTCAGCTTTCCTCAGCATTGTAACATCGTTATATGAGTCGCCAATTGCGATTACCTGGTAATTAAGACTTTGCAGGGCCTCAACAACTTTCATCTTGGCTTCGGGCTGTCTCAGATGAAAATCTGTTATATAACCCTCCTTGTTTATTGTCAGGTGATGACAGAAAAGAAACGGCCATCCCATCTTCTCAAGAAGCGGATCTGCAAACTCCCTGAAAGTATCGGAAACAACGAGCAGCTGAGCCCGCTTATGGAGCCAGTTTAAAAAATCGAGAGCTCCCGGCATCAGTTCCAGCAGAGAGATAACCTTCTGAATATCGTTGATGGTGATGCCATGCTGATGAAGTATCTCCAGCCTGCGCTTCATAAGTGCATTATAATCGTCAATGTCGCGGGTGGTAAGCTTTAATTCATCTATCCCGGTCCATCTCGCAACATTTATCCAGACTTCCGGTACCAGCACACCTTCAAGATCAGAGCAAACAATATACATATATTCAGTTTTTATTATTTGTAATTCTTCCTGAGAAAATCCCTAAAGATATCATAATTATTATCGAACGACAGAAAATCTTCCGTCTCACCTTCAACTTTACTCAGCGATTCAGGAAATGGAGGTGTCGCACCAAGCAGTCTGCTGATCTCCTGGTGGAATTTTGCCGGATGGGCTGTTTCTAGTGCGATACAGATCCTGTTTTCAGGTTCTGAAAGTTTGCACTGATGCAGGTATTTCTGCAAGCCCTTCCAGGCCACAGCTCCATGAGGCTCCAGAAGCAGACCAGACTGCCTGTGGCACTCCCTGATCGTCTCACGTGTTTCGGTGTCAGAAACGCCCGTGGCGAAAATATCCTCACGCATCTTTGTAAGATCGGGTGTCCTGACAATGTTACCGGCTTCGTCCATTACACCCCCGTAGAGAGCCACCAATCGTGGCAGATTACCGGGATGGCCGACATTCATTGCACTCGAGATACAATCTATCGATGGACTGATCTTCCTGTATATGCCTGTCTCCAGATAGACAGGAACCTCATCATTGCTGTTTGTGGCAACCACAAACTTTCGGACCGGGAGTCCCATTTTCCGCGCCAGCAGGCCCCCCATAAGATTGCCGAAATTGCCGGAAGGGACGCTGAAAACAACAGGATCATCCTGTTTTCCCGAAACCCTTGACCATGCATAAAAGTAATAGATTATCTGGGGAAGCAGTCTCCCGATGTTAATCGAATTGGCAGATGACAGATTAATATCTGCAAGAAGAGGGTCCGTGAACGCTTTCTTTACCAGCCGCTGGCAATCATCGAACTTGCCATTAACAGCGATGACCCGGATGTTATCGCGAAGAGTTGTCATCTGTTTCCTCTGAAGCGATGTTACCTCGTTTGCCGGAAAAAGAATGATCACGCGGATATTGTCAAGCCCGTGAAAAGCATTTGCTACGGCACTTCCTGTGTCACCCGAAGTTGCGGTGAGGATGGTGAGATTCCTCTTATCGCCTGCAAGGAAATACTGCATCATTCTTCCCATCATGCGCGCGGCAAAATCCTTGAACGACGCAGTCGGCCCCCGGTCGAGACGCATAACATATAACCGGTTATAAACTCTTTCTATGGGGATCTCAAAATTATAGGCATCAGCACACATCGCTTCCAGGCGAGTGGGCTCAATCTCATTCCCGGTAAACTTCTCAAGAACACTGGCTGCAATCTCGTGATATTCTTTCGCGGGAAACAGATCAGGTTCTCCGGCCTTAAAAACGGGTATGGTTGAAGGCATGTAAAGACCGCCATCAGGAGCAAGGCCGTTCAGCAATGCCTCCCTGAAACTTGTTTCTGGAGATCTGAGATTTGTTGAATGGAAAAGAAGCCTGTCCTGCACCATCAGAATTATTTCATACGTTCACAACTCTCATTAAATCAGCAAACAACCCTGCAGCTGTAACCTCCGGTCCTGCACCGTAACCTTTGATAACCATCGGCAATTCTCTGTAACGCTCGGTAGTCAGCAGAACAATATTATTGCTTCCTTCAAGATTAAATGCAGGATGTGTATTGTCTACCTCTGCAAGTTCAACACTGGCCTTCCCCTGGTCCATTACTGCGAGATACCTCCATTTCCTGTTCCGCTTCATCAGTTCCTGCCTCTTTTGCTCAAACTCGTGATCGAGCTCTCTCACCTTCATGAAGAAATTATCAAGGTCTCCCCCGAAGCACCATTCGGGAAGGATTTTGCTTACCTGCACATCGCCCTGTTCCATGTGATATCCTGCCTCACGTGAAAGGATAAGAATTTTCCTTACCACATCGGTCCCGTCAAGGTCTATTCGTGGGTCCGGTTCGGAGAAACCTTTTTCCTGAGCCATCTTTATTGCTTCACTCAGTGGAAGCTCAGGGCCCAGATTATTGAAGATGAAATTCAGGGTTCCCGAAAGGACGGCCTCAATTCTGATTATCTTGTCGCCGCTCAGAACCAGATCATTGATCGTCTTAATAATCGGGAGGCCGGCTCCGACGGTCGTTTCGAACATGAACCTTACACCCTTGCCGTTAGCAATTGATTTAAGTCTCTGATAATATTCATAATGGGATGAGCATGCTATCTTGTTGGCTGTAACAACGGAAACATACCTGGTGAGAATATCTGCATAAACTGATGCCACTTTCGCATCTGCAGTGCAATCGACAAATACCGGGTTTCTGAGGTTAAGCTTAGTCATCTGCATGATGAATAAATTCATATCAGCATTCTCCCCGCCGGATTCCATTTTTTCCGGGTAATTCTCAACCGACAGGGCATTTTCCGCAATAAACATCTTGCGGGAATTTGTCACTCCCACGAGATTTATTTTCAGGCTGTGCTCCGTCAGAAGGATATCTCGCTGTTTTTGAAGTTGTTTCATCAGAGAGTCTCCCACCAGACCTGTTCCTGCAACAAAAAGGTTCATCTCCTTTATTCTCGACAGGAAAAACCCGTCATGTATTACGTTGAGAGCTTTTTTCAGATCCTCATTCCTGATGACTACCGAAATATTCAATTCGGACGACCCCTGTGCCGTAGCTATCACATTTATCCCGTTTCTTCCAAGTGCCCTGAAGAGAGTTGCCGATATTCCGGGAGTGTTCCTCATTTTCTCCCCGACAACGGCAATGATCGAAAGATCCTTCTCGATGTGAACCTTCAGCTCATTATTGAATTTTATCTCGCGTTCAAATTCGCGGTCGATTGCCGCTGAGGCGACCGAGGTATCGGGCGGATTAACAGCAAAAGTAATCGAATATTCAGAAGAAGCCTGGGTGATCAGTACCACATTGACATTCCCCTGTGCCAGTGCACTGAAAAGCCGCATGGAGGTTCCGGTGACTCCAACCATGGCAGTGCCCTGGATCGTTATCAGATCAATGTGATCAATAGACGATATACCTTTAATCGGACTGCGGCTCTCATCAGCCTGTTTATTGCTTATCAGGGTCCCCTTCAGTGAAGGGTTGAAGGAGTTTAGAACAACTATGGGCACCTGCTTCTTATATACGGGACGTAGGCTGGGAGTATAAATCACTTTTGCCCCGAAATGTGAAAGCTCAATAGCTTCCGAATAACTCAGGCTTTCAATGGCATATGCTTTTTCGACTTTTTTAGGATCAGCGGTCATGAATCCGTCAACGTCGGTCCAGATCTCAAGAACTTCAGCATTAATGGCTGCAGCGATTATTGCTGCAGTGTAGTCCGATCCTCCTCTCCCGAGGGTGGTGGTCTCATGGTTTATTGTACTTGCGATAAAACCCGGAATTATAACCAGCTTTTCCTCGCCTGTGATTGCCTCCCTGATCAGATTATTTGAATCGATGAAATCAACGTTTGCGTTGCCAAAATTGTCATCGGTTTTGATTAGGGTCCGGGCATCTATATAAAGGCTGTCATCGAACAGGTTGCTGATAATGTTTGATGAGAGGATTTCACCAAAAGCCAGAACCTGGTCAAGTGCCTGCCTGCTTAGCTCTCTCAGCAGATAGATGCCTTTAAGGATCTCTCCAAGTTCAATGAAAAGTATATCGATACCGGAAAGTATGAAATCTTTCCGGTCGTCAGCTGATATTTCGCAAACAATCCCCCTGTGACGCGATGCAATCTCATCAAGAAACAATTTATAGGATTCATTTCTGCGGGCAGCATGCTGACTTGTCTGCTTCAGCAGATCAGTAACACCGTAAAAAGCAGATACCACCACGATACACGATGCTGTCTGAGACTCAATAATGGTTTTGACACCTATTATGCGTTCAGGGGTGCCTACTGATGAACCGCCAAACTTCAGGACTTTCATTATTATGACTGGCAAAAGCGGATAATCAATCCGTAATTAATTAAATTGAAACTGCAAAAATAACAGAAATATAGTTACATTCTAATAATCTATCGGATTATTAACATACTGGCTATATCTGTTTATATTATATAGCTTTGTTGTCTGCCGGATTAATAACCTTCAGATCCATCGGTTGGGGCGTTGCATGCAACGCCCTTGCACCAGGTAGATTAAATGTATTTGCTGTTGGGGCGTTGCATGCAACGCCCCTGCGAAAGTTGTATTCCGTCAACAGTACTCTTAACTGGTTGAAGCCTTCTCAAGACGTTTTAGTATCGAGAAGATAAACGCGGCAGAAATGAAGCAGCAAACAATGAATACCAGCCACAGAGTACTTAGATTCACTTTGTCCCATAGGATTGTTCCAATAAAAAGAAGCTTATTGCCCACGGCCGTAGCAAGCAGCCAGCCTCCCTGCATCAGACCCTGAAAACGCGAAGGTGCCACCTTTGATACAAATGACAACCCCATGGGGCTAAGGAACAGTTCTGCTACCGTGAGGATGAGATAGCTGCTCATAAGCCAGTAAGGAGAAACCCTGTCGCTGTCTGCAGCAGGAAGACCTGAAAGTGAAGATGGTGATGGTGCACCAATTGATGCTATAAGAATTACGATAAATCCAAAAGCTGCAATGATCATTCCGATGCCTATCTTTTTTGGTGTTGAAGGTTCAATTCCCTTTTTATTCATCCATGCAAATGCTGCCATTACAGGAAAGGTCAGGGCAACAATGAAGAGCGGGTTGAAGGACTGAAACACTTCCGGGGCAATAGAATTCATGGGTCCGAAAGGTGTGAACAACCTTCCCAGAAGCGTGGTGGGATCAAACCCGGTGAGGAAAAACTGGGCAATGAAGAACGAAAGAATAAATAAAATGCCACCTGCTATTTTTACATTTGCCTTGAGGTTCCTGTACAGAAGAATTACAATCCCTGCAATGGCGCCGATTGAAGCCAGCATTGAAGGAAGGGTGAAGAAAAGATTAGTGAACCCCCCTACCTGTTTGACAGTGTAATCCCTTGCAAAAAGCGTGAGCGTGAGTCCGTTCTGGTGAAACGACATCCAGAAAAAGATCACAACAACAAAAACCAGAATAAGAGAAGTAATACGTGCTCTTTCTTCTTTCCTTGAAGATAGCAATATCCATGTGACAAATGCGGCAAAAAGACCAAATGCAAAACCCGCCGCCCAGCCAACCTCCTTGATGAAATGCAAACCGAATGCAGTTACTATCATTGCAGCTATGGCAGCAAACAGGGGGGCAGGCTTGAAATCAACCAGTTCAGTGGCAGACGTGGTGACCTTCTTCTCCTTGTTGGGAAGCAGCCGGTTGAAAATGACATAGACCACAAGGGATAAAATCATTGCACCGGCTGCAATTCCGAATGCATAATTATATCCTTTTGAGAAGACTTCCAGATAGTTGACCGCGAAGGCCGGCAGATCGGTAACTGGCCCGCTGAGGCTTACATTATCAGCAAGATGCTGAAGGGTTGAAGTGTCAGATAATGTTCCGTTTATATACTGATGACATAATGAAGGAATAGTTCCGTCGTGCGTAAATCCGTTGACTTTCAGCCACCAGTTACGCATCCCGTTTGCTGCAAAAGGTGCAAAAAAAGCTCCTACATTTATTCCCATGTAAAAGATCATAAAAGCAGTATCCCTTAATTTCGAATACTTCGGATCATCATACATCTGACCTACCACAGCCTGCAGGTTGCCTTTGAACAGCCCGTTTCCAAGGGCAATCGTCATTAAACCGATGATGGTTATGGTTAATGTCATGCCCGGGACAGCCATTATAATATAACCTGCAAACATTATAACAATACCGACAAGGATGACAAGCTTATATTTCTTTGTTGCATCAGCCAGAATACCGCCCAACAGCGCAAGTGCATAGATGCTGAAATAGAACCAGCTGTATATACCGCCAGCCTTCTCGGCGCTAAGACCAAATTTGGCCTGAAGAAAAAGTACAAGAATGGCCATCATTGTGTAGAAGCCAAATCTCTCACCCATATTGGAGAAAAAGGCAACCAGCAAACCCTTGGGATGATTTTTAAGCATTGTCTTAATTATTAGTTAGTTAATATTTGATTCATTTTATATTCGGGGTCATTTGCTCCAAAACAGATCAAAGGCCGAAGTTTATGTAACACCCATCCGGCCCGCAGCAAATATATTAATCTTTTTGAAAGTTAAAAATTTGTATCTTTCGTGACGATGCAATTTATATATCCAGTAACCAGCAACCACTCCGTCCGCCGAAGCTTTAGCGCAGGCGGAGCAACCTGAGTTTATAAATTAAGTGTGTAACCTGATGAAAATTTTCCAGTCCGACCAGATAAAAGAAATAGACTCATTCACAATCAGTAATGAGTCCATTGCATCTTCAGATCTGATGGAAAGAGCTGCCCTTCAATTGTTTAAGTGGCTCACAGCCAGGTTTGGCCGCACAATGCGCGTTGTTGTTTTTGCCGGACCGGGCAACAACGGAGGCGATGGACTTGCATTGGCAAGACTCCTTCATAACTACAGATACGAAACCGAAGTCCATTATGTTAAAATATCCTCAGGTGAATCCCCTGACTGGAATCATAACTTCAGCAGGCTGAAAGCGGAGACCACAGTACGGTTCAGCATTATTGACGACGTGGATAAATTTCCTGTAATCCTTGAAAGCGATATTGTCATCGATGCACTCTTCGGATCCGGTCTGACACGCCCTGCTGAAGGTCTGGTTGCAGAAGTGATCAGAAAAATTAACCGGAGTCAGGCAACTGTGATCTCGGTGGATATGCCTTCCGGACTTTTCGGGGAGGATAACAGTAAGAATATAATGGATAGTATAATAGAAGCTGATTATACCCTCTGTTTCCAGTTCCCTAAGTTATCTTTCCTGTTCGCTGAGAATCAAATTTATACCGGCGACTGGCATGTTCTGCCGATAGGACTCAGTCCGGAGGCTATAGTAAATACCGGCTCGCCATTCCGGTTGACTGAACGCAGGGATGTTTCACCTCTGCTTAAGGAGAGAAAGAAGCATGATCATAAGGGGGTTTTTGGTCACGGATTATTGATTGCAGGATCCCGGGGCCGGATGGGAGCAGCCATCCTCGGCGCCAGAGCCGCTCTCAGGGCAGGGATCGGACTTGTTACCTGCCAGGTTCCCTCTTGCGGCTGTTCAGTTCTGCAGACAGCCATCCCGGAAGCTATGGTCATTCCCGATAACAGCAATGAAATAAT
>DIKJ01000047.1:39328-41726 GCA_002424525.1 Bacteroidales bacterium UBA5621
CTGGGAACCGGCCCTGCAACGCAGAGTGCCGTACATAAACTCCTTCAGGGGTGTAAAGTACCGCTGGTTATAGATGCCGACGGGCTTAATATTCTGGGTATGAATAAGGAGTGGCTTAAAATCCTCCCCGGCCAAACGATCCTTACTCCACATCCGAAAGAGTTTGAAAGAGTGGCCGGGACGACAGAGAACAGCTACCGGAGACTTCTGCGGCAAATTGAATTCTCGCAGGAGTTCCAATGTATTGTGGTGCTTAAGGGAGCTTTTACTTCGATCGCTTTGCCTGACGGAGGTGTGTTCTTTAACAGTACCGGCAACCCGGGGATGGCAACAGCCGGCAGCGGCGATCTCCTTACCGGTATTTTGTTATCTTTGCTGGCGCAGGGCTACACTCCGGAAGAGGCTGCTCTTGCCGGTGTCTTCCTCCATGGGATAGCAGGTGACCTCGCAGCCGTTGATAAAGGATATGAATCGCTTATCGCTTCAGATATCATTGATCATCTGGGAGATGCGTTCAGAAATATCAGATCGGGTGAAGGGGGGGAGCCGGCTGTAAGCTCTGAAGTGAAATAAATGACATGAGTTTTGAGTTATATTGAATAAATGAATTTACAATGAGAACACTGTTTTATAGCCTGTTTCTTCTTGCTTCCATGCTTCTTGCAATATCGTGTGCACCCAGCCAGAGGGCCTCTTCCGGCGGACTGGTCATAACACCGCTTGCCGGCAAATCAGAAATAAGGGATGGAAGCCTGGTCTATGCCCTGCCACTGACCGTTATAGATGTTTTTGTGGAGACCGAAAGGGTGATCGAACTGCCGGGCCCGTACTCCCGTTATGCAGGCGATTACCTCGGATTGTCGGATGTGATCACCCGGGAGGACGAATACTGGACAATTAAAAGCATTACCGTCAGGACTCATGAAGAGTTGGATCCTTCGGAGTTTTATGTGATTGAATCAAACACCATGTTTCAGACGAACCTCCTGTCAATGAAGAAAGCAGGACTGATACTCGATCTGAACCCGCAGGCATACAGTATCTACAACACAAACAGGGGGCAGGTTGCCGGAAAAGATGCCGACCTTGAACCTCTGAGGGTCCTCGACCTCGGCGCGGATGAATATTACCTTTCTCAGAGCGATACTGCATACAGGCTCGTTAACTATGATACCGGTTTTGTAAGGATCCCGTATCTTGTCGAGAAGAAAAGGAAGCTCTCGGTTGATCAGCTGGCTGAACGGGCCGCACGAAGGCTGATGGAGCTCAGGGATGGCAAGCATCTTATTCTGACGGGAGAGGCAAATGTTTTTCCGCAAAGCGAAGCCGCCATAGCCGAAATGAATCGTCTTGAAAAGGAATACACCGAGCTGTTTACGGGTAAAATATTTAAAGAGACAAAAACATTTTCTTACCAGATAATACCACGCAAGGAAATGGCAGCGAGCCCGGTAGCTCTGTTCAGGTTCTCTGAGGTCACGGGTCCGGGCGCAACAACCGACAAGGCCGGAACTCCGGTAATGGTTGAATTTACGCCGGAGCAGAAAACAAAGGCTCTTGCAGTTATCAGAAGGACGCAACCTGCTCAGGGCGCAATAAGATATGATAAGATCTATTACAGGGTACCGGACGTGGTAAATATCAAAATTTATCTCGGTAACGAGATCCTTAACAGTTCAAGAAGGCTTATCTGTCAGTTCGGAGAGGTTATGCAGCTGCCGGCAAATTATATTATCGGTGCACCCTATTGAATCCTCCCCCTGAAGCTCTTCTGATAATCCTCCCACTTCTGCTTTTCGTAAGCCTTGTCGGCGAAAAAGCTTAACAGGACTTCCATTTCCCTGGCTTGCCTGAATCCCGGCACAGGTGAGATCCCGAACTCATCCCCGTTCCTGGTAAGGAAGACAACAGTAGGGTATGATAACTGTCCCTTAAGCAGGGCGACAGCCAGCTGATGAGCTCTTCCGGCTTTCCCGTCATTGATGAATGTCTGACCGAAAAAATTTATACTCTCTTTTCCTTCAGCATCAAACTTAACCGGATAGAACTTCGTGTTTAAAATATCAATAATTACCGAGTGGGTAAAAGTCTCCTGATCCATCTTTTTACACCAGCCGCACCAGTCGGTGTAGGTGTCAATAAACAATGGTCTGGGAGATTCCTTCAGCATTCTTTCTGCCTCTTCGAGTGAGTACCACTTAACTTCAGCATTCTGTGAATAAGCAGTAACGCCTATAATTATCAGGAGCGCAACGGATAATATTCTTTTCATAATTGTGATTTCAAAATTACTATCAAATTTCATGCAAATTAACTGAATTTTTATATAACTATCGCTTTGACAAATTTATGTTTTGTCTTTATAACACACTTTTTCCGTTTTGGTTCAATATTGCCC
>DIKJ01000047.1:41741-61022 GCA_002424525.1 Bacteroidales bacterium UBA5621
AACCTGATCAAAAATGAATACTGAAAAGAAGACACTGCGTGACTCAATTGCCCTAAGATGGTTTGTCCTTGTGCTGGTCAGTTCACTGATGTTTGGCACTTACTGGTTCCAGGACTTCTTTTCCGGACTGAAGGGGCTGATGGAATCGGAGATGGGGTTCACAAGCGAAGAGTTCGGAAGGATTATCGGACTTACTACCATAGCCAACATGTTTGGAATGATCATCGTTGGAGGGATCATTCTCGATAAATGGGGGATAAGGCTTGCAGGACTGGTCTTTGGTGGGCTTGCAGCAGTGGGAGGGGCCATAACAGCTCTGGCTTCAGCCGGTTTCTTCGGAGAGGACCATAGAACAATGCTTACCATGATGATAGTAGGCAGGATCCTGTTCGGATCAGGACTTGAAATAACATGCGTGGTCGTAACCAAAACCACGGTCAAATGGTTCAAGGGTTATGAGCTGGCCCTTGCAATGGCAATAAATATCGGCTTCGGAAGGCTGGGTTCAGCACTCGGAATTGCGGTATCTCCCGATATAGCCAACGGAGTGGTATCTCCCGCTGTCACTTTCGCTGCCACCCTGATGGGCCTGGCTTTGATCCTTTTCCTGATCTATACTTTCTTTGACAGGAAGATTGATGCACAGAGAAAAGAGCAGTCAGGTGTAACTCCTGAAGAAGAGTTCAGGTTTTCCGACCTCGTTAAGCTGGCTACAAATCCCTCATTTATTTACATAGCATTACTCTGTGTCTCATTCTATGCAGCTGTTTTCCCTTTCATACAGTATGCTCCCGATATGCTGGTAAACAAGTTTAACTTCAGTTACATCCTGCCGGATGACCCCAGCAGTAATATAGTCCTGTTTGGGAGTAAAGCCATCGGCAATTCCAGTGTCTTTGTCGTTCTGTTTATATTCGGACTCGCTTTTTCGCTGGTGCCTTCAAACATCAGGACGAGAATGAACAAAAATATCTCCATGCTGATAATTTTTGTCCTCTTCCTTCTGTTCATTTATCTTCTTAAAGATACATTCCGGCTCTGGTTCACCAACGGACCCAAAACCGCATCACTGATACCACTGGGCACGATTCTGTTCACCCCGATATTTGGTAACTTTGTAGATAAAAAGGGGTACGGCGCTTCATTAATGATCCTGGGGTCGCTCCTTCTTATTTTTGCACATGTGGCACTTTCGCTTTTCAGCATAAAAATTCTCGCATATATGGGACTTTTCAGCCTTGGAATTGCTTTTTCGCTGGTTCCGGCTGCCATGTGGCCCTCGGTCGCAAAAATAGTTCCTGAAAACCGCCTCGGGACCGCTTATGCTTCCATGTTCACTGTACAAAACTGGGGACTGGGTCTCTTTTTCTGGGGTATAGGGGCCTTGCTGGATCTGGTAAACAGGAAAAACCTGCTTGCGATAAGAGCCGGGGAAATGACATACGATTATACAATCCCTATCTTTATCCTGGTAATTTGCGGGATTGTCTCGATATTTCTTGCTTATAAGCTGAAACAGGCTGACAAAAGACAGGGTTACGGCCTTGAACTTCCCTCCGGCCAGAAACCCGGGTAATCGGTAATCGGTAAGTCATTAGTAACCAGCAACTTTTACCCGCCGAAGCCTCGGCGAAGGCGGGCAGCAACTAGTAACCAGTAACCAGTAACCAGACATATGAAATCAAACGAATTTGAAAAATCGAAAGTGTTCAGCTTCGACGGATCTGTCAATTACTCTGACAACGGCATCGTAAGCAAAACCGTCCTCAAGAAGGAGACAGGCAATATCTCACTCTTCGCATTTGACAAGGGGGAAGCTCTTAGTGAACACACTGCCCCGTTTGATGCCCTCATCCAGGTAGTTGACGGGAAAAGTGAGATCATAATCGGCGGAAAATCATTCATCCTCGATGCAGGTCAAAGCATAATAATGCCCGCGAATATACCTCATGCAGTGAGAGCAGTGGAGAAATTCAAGATGGTGCTGACGATGATCAAAAGCAACTGAGCCTATTTTTTCTTAGCCGGGTTGCCGTTCAGCAGAAAGTCGCGTTGCGATTTTGCCATATTAATGGTATGCAGGACGAGGTTCTTGCTCTCTGAGAGTAAATTAAGGTAAAGGAGGGTATTCCTGGTTCCTACCATTTCTGCTTTAATAAACTTAACCTGCTTTTTCTTCATTTTTAAAATCAGGTCAAGAATTCCCTGTTGCTGTGATATCAGGACGGAAAGATCTTTAAAATTCCTTTTCTTGCTCAGAGCGTGGATTTCATCATAGAAAGATGATATTGCCTCGTTCAGTCCGTGCATGTCCTTTATCTGCTCACGCAGAAGGGGAGGGTGATTATTATCGAGATGCTCGTAGATAGGATCAGCGATATATCTCAGACAGTGAGCTATTTCCCTTATATAGTCGAGGATCTGCACATAATATGGCCCGGTTTCAACTGAATCTTCCTCGAGCTTCCTCAGGGTAGTGTATATATTGTATTTTAGTTCCTTCGAATACTGGTTAAACTCTTCAATCTTTCGCAAAACCTTCTTCATCTTTTTCCGATCTTCCTTAATCAGGTTAAGGATAGTTGAGAAATAAAGCTTCGAAACCGTATTCACAACATTGGTAATGTCGGCATTGCATTTTTGCATGATATTCTCATCATTCAAAGTCTCCTTGTCGTCGATAACTTCTTTTCCGGCCTCTATTTTAGCTCTTTTTCTGTGAAGTATTGTCGTTCGGATTACAAAGAATATAGCCAGGGCTACCGCAATAAGGGTAGCGGTAATCCCTCCCCAGTTAAGCAGATTTGCTACGACAAAGGCAGCTGTAAACGCCGTAATTGCAGTAAAGAACCATCCTCCGATAACGCTTATAACGCCGGTTATCCTGTAAACGGCGCTCTCTCTGCCCCACGCCCTGTCAGACAGTGAAGTTCCCATCGCTACCATGAAAGTCACGTAGGTTGTCGAGAGCGGAAGTTTCAGGGAAGTTGCCGTGGCTATAAGGATACTTGCCACGAACATGTTCACTGATGCCCTCAGAAGGTCGAATGACGAGGCGTCTTTAACTGCTTTTGACTTCTTCCTGTAAGACTCTGCATCAAACCGCTTTTCAATAAATGATCTCATCTTATCAGGAACCAGCCTGTTGATGAATTTTGTGAGTTCGACAGTGCCCCTGACCAGGGAACGTGAGACAAGTGATGATGAAAACCTTTCCGCGCCGGTTCCCTGCCTTGCAAGGTTGATCTCAGTCTGCGAAACGGTCCTGGCTTTCTTTGATAAAAAAAGTGTCGCCACCATTATGAGTCCGGCCGCTAGCAGGAAAAGCGTGGGGGTTTTGACCGGTTCTGATAAAACTCCCATTCTGAATGTTTCGGGAGTGAGGGAGGGGTTATTCAGGAACTCCTTGAATGATTCGAGCCCTGCAAGGGGAACCCCGATGAAATTCACCAGGTCGTTCCCTGCAAATGCCATTGCCAGGGAGAAGGTACCCACAAGTATTATAATTCTGAGGATGTTGACATTGAAAAGAGTGAGGAGCAACTGAAGGATGGCTCCAAATCCGAGGAAGCAGATAATGAGGATCTGCCAGGTGTGTGTATGGAGCCAGTCAACTGCCTCAGGGGTCATGAAGGAGGCTCCTTTCGCTCCTTTGACGAGAATGAAATATATTATTGCCGTGATCGCCAGGCCACCCCAGATGGCTCCGAAATACTTCATGTAACGTTCGTAATTAAACGAAAAAATGAGCCGGGTAAAAAACTGCACGATCATGCCGCACGTAAAGGCAACGACCACCGAAAGCAGAATGCCTGAAATAATTGCCAGCGCTTTCGAGGAGTTTATATATGTGCTGAGATCTCCAAGGGTTTCAGCCGAGTTCGAGATCTTTATTATCGACACCGCAACGGCAGCCCCGAGCAGTTCAAAGATTATCGAGACTGTTGTGGAAGTGGGGAACCCGAACGTATTGAAAGTGTCGAGCAGGATGACATCGGTTAACATCACTGCAAGGAAAATGACCATTATCTCGGAAAAGTAGAATTGCCCGGGATGAAAAATGCCCGACCGTGCTATCTCCATCATTCCGCTCGAGAAGGTGGCTCCCACAAGAACTCCCAGTCCCGCTATTGCCAGTATGACTTTTAATGGTGCGACCCTTGAGCCTATGGCCGAGTTAAGAAAATTAGCCGCATCATTGGTAATTCCTACTACGAGATCCGAAACGGCAAGGAATATCAGAACAACTACAAATACGAGATAAATATTCACCAGTGACCGGTTTTACAATACTCTCCAAAAAGAGAGTGTGAAATTATGACAATAAACCGAAAATTCAAAACCCCCGGGATGTTAAGTTTTTGTTACAATCCATACCAAAAGAGATCTGAATTGTTTAATTCGGATCGTAATCATTTTTTATCTGCCGGAAAAATATTAGTTTTATGATTATTCAAAATTTAAAACTGAAACAATGAACGACATAAGAAAACTTAAACCTGAAACTCTCTGGAGTTACTTCCATGATATTACTCAGATCCCTCATCCATCAAAGAAAGAGGAGAAGATTGTGGAATATATGAGAGAATTTGGCAAAAAGCATAACCTTGAGACCGTTGTCGACAAAACCGGAAATGTTGTAATACGGAAACCGGCCACAAAGGGCATGGAAAACCGCAAAGGCGTTATCCTGCAGGCACATCTCGACATGGTCCCGCAAAAAAACAGCGACAAGAAGCACGATTTTGAAAAAGATCCCATAGAAACAGTCATTGACGGGGAGTGGGTTAAAGCCGGCGGAACCACCCTCGGTTCTGATAACGGGATCGGAGTGGCGGCAGCCCTCACTCTCCTGGCTTCTGACAATATCCCTCACGGCCCGGTCGAAGCACTATTTACTGTTGACGAAGAGACCGGCATGACAGGAGCTTTCGGACTTACCAAAGGATTGTTGAAGGGTGATATACTTCTCAATCTCGACTCCGAGGATGAGGGTGAACTCTATGTGGGCTGCGCAGGAGGTGTCGATGTGGTTGCAAGAAAAGGATACGCCCAGGAAAAATGCCCCGCAGGAATGGAGGCTTTCAGAATTACTGCAAAAGGTTTAAAGGGAGGACATTCCGGGATCGACATTCCGCTGGGAAGGGCAAATGCCAACAAGATCATGTTCCGCTTCCTCATGCAGGCTGAGTCTGATTTTGGTATCCGGATCGCTGAAGCACAGGGGGGAGATCTTAGAAATGCAATTCCAAGAGAGTCACACTCCATTGTCGTTCTCCCTGAAATAAAAGCTTCTGAATTCAGGAAGTTCGTTAAGGAGTATGAAAAGATGTACAGGGCAGAATTCTCTGATACAGAACCAGATCTTAGCTTTTCACTGGAGAAGGTTGAACTGCCTGCCCGGGTGATGAATCAGGGTGAACAATACAGGATCATCAGAGCCCTTTATGCCTGCCCCAACGGAGTTCAGCGAATGAGCCAGGCTATGAAGGGACTTGTTGAGACATCTAATAATCTGGCTATCGTCAGAGTGGCTGAAGGAAAATTCGAAACATACAACCTCACGCGTAGTTCAGTCGATTCGGCAAAAGAGGCGACAGCCTGGAAAATTGCTGCCGTATTCCACCTCATTGGAGCTGATGTCAGCCAGTCGGGCAGTTACCCCGGATGGAAACCGGATATGGCTTCGCCGATCCTGAAAACAATGAGCGAGGTATATAACAGGATGTACGGAAAGGTTCCTGAGGTTAAAGCAATACATGCAGGACTCGAGTGCGGTATCATCGGAGGCGTTTATAAAAACCTCGATATGATTTCCTTCGGGCCCACAATCAGGCACCCGCATTCACCTGACGAAAAAGTTCATGTTCCTTCTGTGAAGAAGTTCTTTGATTATTTATGCGAAACACTAAAGAGTGTTCCGGTCAAATAAATTCACCTCACCCTAAATCCCTCTCCCCTGGGAGAGGGATTTAAATAGTTGATAATTTGAGATTAAGGACAAATCTAGTCTGGCTTTATTTCTACCAGAACATCGTCCTTCATGACATTAATGCCGGTTTTTGCAGCCACTTTCATGATCTTTCCGTTTACCGGCGACTGTATCTCGTTCTGCATCTTCATTGCCTCTAGAATCACCACAGGTTCGCCACGCAGTACGTCTGCTCCTTCCCGGGCAAACACATCAAGTATTTTGCCGGGCATCGGGGCCCTGATCAGCTCTGTTTCAACCTTGCCCTTGACGGTACTCAGGACTTTCATCCTTTTTAGTGAAAAGGGAGTTTCGACCGTGAATGTGTAACTTATATCGTTGAAGAGTATTTCATATTTGTTTTGCCGCGACCTTACGATCTCAACAGGATATTTCCGGTTCTTCCATAAAATATAGGTGCCGAACTTTTCATCGGCTTTCAGTTTCACCTCATAATCCCTTTTGCCGATCCTGATCGTGTGTTTCAGCGGCAGTGGGAAACTGTATCTCCTCTTTTCAGAGGAGAGGGCATATAGCTTTTTGATGCTGGTCTTCTTACTGGTCATCGGTCCGCGGCAATTTTAAAACTGATTAATTCTTTTGTTGAGCAACCAGGGACTCATCTCCTTTCCGTCCCTGAAATCCACACTGATACTGTCATCCTGGAGGTTTTCCTCAATAAAGAGTTTCGTTGCCAGCCAGGCGGCAAGCATCTCCTCATACTCGCTGTTATAATAAAACTGCGTAAGATCTTTTTCTATAAATGCAGTGGTAAAATCACCCTCAATGAATTTTGGATGCCTCACAAGCATTCTGAAAAATGGCAGGGTTGTCTTTGTGCCCTTTATCCAGACCTTGTCGAGAGCCATTTTGCAGTTTTTTATCGCATTTTTGCGGTCGTCACCCCGTACAATCAGTTTTGCGATCATCGAGTCAAAGCTCGCAACAATCACCGAACCGTCTCTAACCCCGGTATCGACTCTTACACACGGGTCAGAGGGCAGGCTCAGGCTTTCTATTTTGCCGGGATCAGGAGCAAACCCTGCCTGGACATCTTCAGCATTTATCCTGCATTCTATAGCCCATCCGGTGAGTTTGATATCATCCTGACCGAATTTCAGGGTCTCTCCGTTCGCAATGCGGATCTGCTGTTCAACAAGGTCAATACCGGTGATGATTTCCGTTACGGGATGCTCTACCTGGATCCTGGTATTCATCTCCATAAAATAGAAATTCCTGTCAGAGTCGAGAAGAAACTCCACCGTTCCCGCCGAATAATAATTGACTGCTTTAGCAATCTGCACGGCGAGCCTTCCCATCTCTTCCCTGAGCTTTTCATCCAGGGCAGGGGAGGGGGCCTCTTCCAGCAGTTTCTGGTGCTTCCTTTGTATCGAGCACTCCCTTTCTCCCAGGTGTATTATGTTTCCCTTTGTGTCTCCAAGTATCTGAAATTCAATATGTTTTGGATTTTCAATGTATTTCTCGATAAATACTGAAGGATCGTTAAAAGCTTTTTCAGCCTCCTTGCTGGCGGTAATGAAGAGCCGCTCCATCTCTTCAGCCTTTCTTACGATCCTCATCCCGCGTCCTCCACCGCCCGATGCGGCCTTGATAATAACCGGATAGCCAATTTTGCCTGCAACAGCTGCAGCCTCTTCCTCGTTCCCTATATTGCCTTCACTTCCCGTAGCCATCGGAATGCCTCCGGCAAGTGCTATTCTGCGGGCTATGGTCTTATTGCCCATCTTATATATCGAATCGGGTGAAGGGCCAATGAAAACGATCTTGTTCTCTGCACATTTCTGTGCGAAATAGGCGTTCTCTGCAAGAAACCCGTACCCCGGATGAACGGCATCCGATCCTGTTTCAAGAGCTATCCTGATGATCTTTTCTATATCGAGAAAAACAGGTATCTCAGACGTATCACTGGTGTGATCGTACACCTGGTCGGCGTACGACAGATACATTGCATTGGGTTCCAGAGCTGTTTTTACTGCAACAGATTCGATTTTCATCCTCTTTGCAGTCTTCATGATCCTGACAGCTATCTCGCCACGGTTTGCTATTAATATACGTTTAATCCTCATTTTTATCTGATTGATACTGCTAAACAGTTCCTCTCTACGCTCTACGCTCTACGCTCTACGCTCTACGCTCTACGCTCTACGCTCTACGCTCTACGCTATCATAACGGCATATTCCCATGCTTCCGGGCCGGCACCTTTACCCACTTGTTGCTGAGGGCACTCAGTGCAGACACGATCTTTTTTCTCGTTACGGCAGGGTCAATAACCTCGTCAATATACCCGCTTTCGTCAGCCACGAAAGGATTGGCAAGCTTATCGCGATATTTCTTCACAAGCTCCTTTTTCAGTTCAGCAGGGTCCTCAGCTGCCGCCAGTTCTCTTCTGTAAAGAACGGCAACGGCTCCATCAGGCCCCATCACGGCTATTTCGGCTGAAGGCCATGCAAAGTTGAAATCGCCGCCCAGATTCTTGCTGTTCATCACGATAAACGCGCCTCCGTAAGCTTTCCTCAGTATTATGGTGATTTTCGGGACCGTGGCCTCGCTGTAGGCAAAAAGCATTTTAGCTCCGTGCCGTATTATCCCTCCATGTTCCTGGTCAACTCCCGGAAGGAAACCCGGAACATCTTCGAGAGTCAGAATGGGTATGTTGAACGCATCGCAGAACCTTATAAAACGGGCACCTTTCGTCGATGAATCAATATCGAGCACTCCGGCAAGAACTTTCGGCTGGTTCGCAACCACGCCAATAGTCCTGCCCTTCAACCTTGCAAAACCGGTGATAAGGTTGGGTGCAAAAAGCTCTGAAATCTCAAAAAAACTGTTCCGGTCAACAATCTGCAGTATTATATCCTTTACGTCGTATGCTTTATTGGGATCGTCTGGTATCATATCCCTGAGCTTTTTATTTATATCGGGGACTGACCCGTCGTCAGCAACAACGGGAGGATTCTCAACATTGTTGGAGGGCAGGTAGGAAAGGAACTTTTTTAAAGCCAGTATCGTATTCTCTTCGTCGTCGTAGATCAGATGAGCCACACCGCTTTTCCGGGCATGGACCTCGGCCCCTCCAAGCTGTTCGAATGTAACATCCTCGTTAAGTACTTCCTTTACAACATTCGGACCTGTAACAAACATATAGCTGGTGTGATTCACCATAAAGACAAAGTCTGTAAGGGCTGGAGAGTAGACTGCACCTCCGGCGGCAGGACCAAGGATTACCGAGATCTGCGGGATGATTCCCGATGAATGTATGATATTATGAAAGATTGAAGCATATCCGCTCAGGCTCGCCACGCCTTCCTGTATCCTTGCGCCACCGGAATCGATAAGTCCGATGATGGGCGATCCCATTTTAAGAGCCATCTCCTGGATCTTGGCAATTTTTCTGGCATGGACTATCCCCAGTGAGCCCCCCATAATGGTGAAATCCTGGGCATATGAAAAAACAAGGCGTCCGTTTACCTTGCCATGACCCACAATTACCCCGTCGCCGTATGACTTTTCGACCCTTCCGAACTCAACAGGCTGATCAGCAGGAGTAACAAAAGCATCTATCTCTTCGAAAGTGCCGGAATCAAAAAGGAGATCAAGTCGTTCGTAAGCCGTAAGCTTGCCTTTGGAGTGCTGTTTGGCAGCCTGTTTGGGACTGTACTGCTTCTTTCTTGCTTCCTGGCGTTCAATGAAAGCTCTGTAATACTTACCGGATATATCCATAACCAGCCTTAATTAAATAATTGCATTTACCTGGCGATCCAAACGGGTTCAAAAATAGTCAATATCCGTGGAATTCCAAATTTTGTTTCGACCGTAAGCCAACTGCCGTATACATTATATTATATATTAATCAAATAATACCTTTGATTTTTCGACCAGAATTGAGCCGGGAAACAGGAGACTGCAAACGTTTTATTTTTTTTCTCTTGCCGGTCACCCTCGCAGGAGCTCATTTGATGGACTTGCCGGAATGTTAAAAAGTATAATTTTTAAAGAAAACAACAACAAAAGTCACAAAAACGCTTGTTTTTGATTTTTTTTCATATTTTCGCAGAAATTGAATTTAAAACCTTTTTAACCTAAAATCAATTATTTATGAAAAAAATCCTAGGTATTTTTTCACTGTTGCTTTTAACAGGTTCGCTTGTTATGGGTCAAACAGTGCAGATTACCGGGAATGTCAAGGGGTCGGAAGACGGACTGGCAATGCCCGGTGTATTCGTTCAGGTTAAAGGCACAACAATCGGGACCATTACCGGTCTTGACGGTAATTATACGATTGCGGTTCCTTCATCCGCCCAAAGTCTTGTTTTCAGTTTTGTCGGATTTGTCACCCATGAGGAAACCATCCAGGGGAGGACACGTATCGATGTTATACTTAAACAGGACTTGTATAACGTCGATGAGGTAGTCGTTGTAGCGT
The DNA here is from genome assembly GCA_002424525.1 of Bacteroidales bacterium UBA5621. GTDB lineage: Bacteria > Bacteroidota > Bacteroidia > Bacteroidales > VadinHA17 > LD21. The sequence goes on from DIKJ01000047.1 coordinate 52,158, forward strand.
ATGGAACACAACAGAGGCGTGACATAGCCGGAGCAATCACAACAGTCAAGGGTGATGCTATCCAGTCTATTCCAATGCAGAGTTTTGACCAGGCTTTGCAGGGACGGGCAGCCGGTGTCTCCATTACGATGCCCAACGGGGTATTGAATAATCCGCCGGTTATCCGTATCAGGGGAATTAATTCGATGACTGCAAGTTCTTATCCACTGATAGTGGTCGATGGTGTCCCCATCGCTACAGGAAACTGGTCGGGTAATAGTGCCATCACCAATGCACTTGCAGACATTAACCCGGCAGACATTCAGTCGATGGAAATACTGAAGGATGCTTCTGCAACCGCACTTTTTGGATCAAGGGCTGCCAATGGTGTAATTATCATCACTACCAAACGGGGAAGCGGGGCAAGGACCAGGGTAACATACGACGGATATGTTGGTATGACAGAACCTTATCGGCTTTTCGAGATGATGAACGCAACCCAGTACATAGAGCATAAGAACAAGGCCTGGCAGAATCTGTCGGGGCCGACTGCACCCCAGTTGTCACTGGTTAACGATGCAAGCGGCCAGCCGATAAATACAAGATGGTCGGATTATGTTTATCGCACAGGATTGCAGCACAATCATTCTATTACTTTCTCCGGATCTACCGCATCCACCAATTATTTCCTGTCGGTTGGTTATACTGATCAGGAAGGAATGATTAAGAAGAATACTTATAACAGGAAAAGCTTAAGGTTAAACCTCGATCACAAGTTGAATAAGTACATCAGCCTGGGTGCAAATGCATCCTACACGAAAGGATTTAACCAGGCTCCGAATACGGGAGCATCATTTGCAACTGCGGGCGCTGCCCGACTTGCATTTGTTCTTCCTCCGAACATTGGCCCTTTTCGGAATGACGGAAGCTATAACATCGAAGGTTCTGCACTCGGAAGAATGGGTCAGCCTTTCCCTGCCCTGGGCTACTATAACGTTGCTGCCATTTTTGAACTAAATAAATTTACTGCGGAGACAGACAGACTCCTGGCAACAATCTCTGCAAGTGTCGAGCCTTTGAAAGGACTGGTCCTGAAAACAGTATTTGGAATGGACAACCTTTCTATCGAATCAATCACTTATCAGTCTCCTGTAACAGGTGACAGCTTCGGATCCAATGGTTACGCGGGGAGCTCAATGCAGAAAAACTCAAGATGGACGTGGACCAATACGATTAATTATAACACGACCCTGTTTGAGAGGTTTAATATTGGGCTTCTTGGAGGGATTGAAGAGCAGTATAATGTCAATAACTGGTGGTCGGGCTCCAAAACAAATGTTTCGGATCCTTTCTTCACATCTTATCAGGGTTCATGGGTCACTGCAGGAATGGGTGGTGGCGGACAAGGTGAGAACTACTACATATCTTATTTCGGACGTATTAACTTTAATTATGACCGGAAGTATTTTGTGGAATTCAGTACTCGTCGTGACGGGTTCTCAGGATTATCGGTAGGAAACAAATTCGGTACTTTCGGAGGTGCATCTGTTATGTGGAGAGCCTCAAATGAAAGTTTCATTGCTAACACCGGAATAGGCGAAATATTCTCGGATATCCGTCTGAAAGGAAGTTACGGGCGTGTTGGAAACATGGCCGGTATCGGAGATTTTAGCTCGCTGTTCCTTTACGGCTCCGGTGTATATGGTGCGATTCCTACACTTACATTCTCACAGGCCGGAAATGCGAACCTTAAGTGGGAAGCCAGTGATAAATATGATATCGGATTAAGCTTTGGCATACTGAATGATAAAATTCAGCTTGATCTGAACTGGTTCTATAACGATATAAATGATCTTATTCTGAATGTTCCCCAGGCACCCTCAAAAGGGATCCCTAATAACAGTATCCCCGCAAACGTTGGCTCAATGTATAATACCGGATTTGAATTTACCGTTACCAGTTACAATATCTCAAAATCACGGTTCAGCTGGACTACTACTTTCAATCTGAGTACTTTGAAAAACGAAGTTACCGAGCTTGCTCCCGGGTTAACAGAACTAATCGGAATAACGGGAGGTCTTGAAACTACAAGCAGAACAAAGGTCGGATATCCTATCGGTAATATATATGCAGTTGAAACGAGAGGTGTTGATCCCACATCGGGAAGAAGAATCTATGTCGATAGAAATGGCAAGGAGGTCCTTTACAGACATGAATTCCCGGCTGCAGAAAGATGGTTGTTCAAAGATGGGTCCGGCTACTCGACCGGGATATCAATCGCCGATGGCAAGATAATGGGTTCCCCGCTTCCGAAAGTTTATGGAGGTATCGATAATGTAATCAACTACCGCGATTTTGATTTTTCTGTCAATCTTACCTATTCACTTGGTTTTGATCTTTATAATGGATCAAAGGCAGGTTTAAGAGATCAGAGATGGTGGAACAATTCGGTTGAAGTGTATGAGACTGCCTGGAAGAAAGAGGGGGACATTACGAATATTCCCAAACCAGTTATGAACGACAATATCTCAAACGGTTCTGCATTCGTGATCTCTGAGAATATCGAAAGAGGTGATTACATGAAAGTAAGAAGCATTTCGCTAGGCTACTCTCTCAAGAATTTACCCGGTGATCTGAGCATTGAAAGGATCAGGCTTTATGGCCAGGTATTTAATGCACTTGTGTTCACCAAATATTCCGGATCTGATCCTGAAGTTTCCACCGAGGGTGGCTCTAACCTTGCCCCGGGTATTGACAGGAACACTGCTCCACAGGCAAGAACCTATACTCTTGGTCTAAATGTTACTTTTTAATAATCAATAAGAAAGGAATTAATATGAGAAATATAATTAAAGGATCATTGGCATCAGTACTGCTCATAACAGTGTTGTTGACCATAGGTTGCTCAAAAGAGAATCTCGATCCGGTACCGAAAACATCGCTGTCTGATCTGACTGTATTTGATACAAAAGACAGAGTCGTTGCCCAGGTTAATGGAATGTACGCCTTTATGAAGACCGGCGCCTTTCTGGGTGGAAGATACTATGTTTATAATGACGTGCGAGCTGAGAACTTCATACCTAAAAGCTCTAACCTCGTGACTAACTATGCTACATGGAACCACACAGTTCTGCCTGGTACAAATGAAGTTCAGAACCTGTGGGGAGCCGTATACGCTGCAATGAATGCCATCAATGTATTCAAGGGAGGCCTTGAAACAGCATGGGCTGACGGTAAACTGACTGGCAAAGTCACAGCGGCTGAATATGATCAGTATCTGAGCGAAGCGCTTACCCTGCGCGCTATGTGCTATTTCTATCTGCTTCAGCTTTATGCCAAACCTTATAACATGAATGCCGGTGATAATCCGGGCTTGCCTTTAAGGCTTATCGCCAATAAAACAGCTGCTGATAACGATCTTGCACGCAGTAAAGTATCAGAAGTATATACTCAGATCCTCAAGGACCTTAATGATGCTGAGCCCTTAGCTGTTGCAAGTTACAGCTCTGATCTGCTTAATACAACCAGGGTGCATAAGAATACGATCATTGCCTTCAAAACACGTGTATACCTCCACATGAGTAACTGGCCGGCTGTTCTTACAGAATCAGCTAAAATTGTATCTGCTGCTGCCCCCTATACTGCCCCAAGCGGTGTGGCGCATACACTAAATCCAGGGTTTAAAGATATATGGGCGACTCCTTATACGAGCAAAGAGTCGATCTTCTCAATGCCGTTTACTACTACCAACACTCCGGGAGGCCAGAACGGACTGGCGCATTATCACCACCCATCCAGCTCAGAATCTTATTATCTGATCAAAAGTGCAGGATCAACCTACTCGAAGATTGATGATACCGATGCTAGGAAATTATTGATGGTCACGGATGGAGACGGAAGAACTTTTGTAGGAAAGTGGCGCGACTTTACCACTCTGACTGATTATGCACCGGTAATGAGATATGCGGAAATCCTTCTTACCTATGCCGAAGCTATCGTAAGGCAGGGAAACTCAGTTACACAGGGTGCCGTTAACCTACTGAATGCTGTACGTATGAGATCATTCCCGGACGGTGAATATGCTTTGGAGGATTTTACGACTGTTCAGAATTTCATCGATGCTGTTCTTCTCGAAAGAAGCATTGAGTTCCTCGGTGAAGGAATACGCAATATGGACCTCATGAGAACCATCTCAACTATTCCGGCTAAGGCCGGAGGCAATATGGGAGATGTCTCAACCATTGCCCCAAACAGTCCTACTTACATCTGGCCAATACCGCAGAACGAACTGAACTTTAACAAGCTTATGGTTCAGAATTAATAGTCATTAACGAAAAAAAAAGGCTGCTCTTTCGAGACAGCCTTTTTTTTGTCCTGCACGACTTGCAAGACCTGCACGACATTTATTCCGGTTTAAACAGTCCTTCTGGCTTTGATCCAAGTAATCCTGCTTCGAGTAATGATGCACCTGCTCTCTTAAGCTTTGCCGCCATTTCACCGGTTATGACAGGATAGTGGTGAAGAGATTCGATCTTATCACCAATATATTCCAGATCCTCATTCGTTGTGGCCCAGTCGCGACCTCCGAAGGCTTTCAAATTGAACGGGCGTGAATATGACCTTAATGTCTTCTCTCCTTTAACGTTAAAATAGAAATCAAAGTACGACATCACAAGCTCACGCAGGGAGCGGTACACAGGTTCCCGGTATCTGAGAGTGGTAAAATTCGATTTTGCGACGGCACCCCATAAGCCATCTTCCCTGAAAACGGCGATGACATGATCATCGTCATTGACTGCCATCATATCCACAATAAGCGGCTGGTATCCAAGAAACTCCATGACTGCAGCGGCAAACAGGGCCCCTTCAAAGCAGTGAGCCCTTCTGTTCCTGATAACCAGTCTGGGAGACCTGCACTCTTCATTCGGATTGTAATCGATCGTGTCGAGAAACTCCTGTATTGAACAGGGGTCGCTGAATGTTGATAAAAATGCAGTCTCTTCCGGCGTCCATTCCATACTTTAAAATGTTTTACGTAAGATATTCAGGGTTAAATGTTTCGAAAGTATATTATTTGCACCGTCATTGCGAGCGCAGCGAAGCAATCCTTGGTTATTTACCTAAGATATGTAATCCGTGCCAGCGGTGGATCTCTACGCTCTACGCTCTACGCTCTACGCTCTACGTTCTACGCTGTAAACCAGCTCAAACCAATTTCTGTATTATCTTCCTCATCTCCCCGTACTGCTCCTCCATACTCTCAACCAGCCTGAACTGTGCCCTGGCCCTCTGAAGATTATGGTGCTCGTGATGGATCTTGAAATAGTTATCCCCATCCAGATAATCCGTCAGAAAACGAAGGGCAATAATGAAAGTTATAAGCCTGGGAGCAAATGCCAGATAATCCTTTTCAACTTCATTCAGGGTATTCCGCGTCTCAGACAGATATCCCTCAGCGTATGCTTCGAACAATTTTATATCCATTCTAACCCTTGAGAGTTCCTTCTCATCCTCAGCAGCTATATTGGCTGCCGTTCTGATCGCGTCGCCAAAATCATAGTGCACATACCCCGGCATTACCGTGTCCAGGTCAATAACACAGAGCGCCTTGTCATCCTTATCAAGCAGTATGTTATTGAACTTAGTATCATTATGTGTTATCCTGACAGGAATCTTCCCCTCCCTGCCCAGCTTAAGGATGATCTTCATCTCTTCGGCTCTCTGAAAGACAAACTCAACTTCGTCAGACACTTTGGCAGCCCTGCCGGCAGGATCTTCCTTCAAAATGCGGCTGAAAGTCTCAAGCCGCTTTTCAATATCGTGGAAGAATGGAATCGTATCAGAAAGGGGAGCGCCCGGAAGGTCTGAAAGCATTGCCTGGAAGCGGCCTATGGCTTTGCCTCCTTCAAATGCTTTGCCTGGAGTATCCACTATATTATAGGACCGGTGATCCGAAATAAAAATGTACATCCTCCAGTAGTTGCCTTCCCTGTCCTGGATCCAGCTTCTGCCATCCTTTGCAGGTATCAGGGTAAGACATTCCCGTTTAGGATCGGAACCCGGCATTGCCGATAACTTCAGGTTCAGGTGCCTCGTAACCCTTTCAATGTTATCCTGAAGCTCCGGAATATTTTTGAAAATTTTATTGTTAAGCCGCTGGAGAATATAATCATCTCTGTCAGACTCTGCAGTCACGATCCTGAAAGTATCATGAATATGCCCGCTGCCGAATGGTCCGCCATTCAGGAATGTGCCGCCGGCAGAAAAACATTCAAATATATCCTTCAGATTATACTCCATTCTATTTTCCTGCCTTGTATCCTATAAATGCGTAGTACATTATTACAAAGTACGCCGGAACACATATCCAGTATGCTGTCTGTGTTGAAAAGAGATCGGCGAATTTCCCGTAGATAAGAGGTAGAATTGCTCCTCCTGCAATCGCCATGATCAACATGGCAGAACCTGTTTTCGTGAATCTTCCCAGACCTGAAATTGCCAGGGGCCACATTGCCGGCCATACAAGGGCATTGGCCAGTCCGAGAAGTGCGACAAACAGAACGGTAACCGGCAGGACAAGATCAAGAGGTTTGAAAGTAACAAGATCGATGAAAGGCATCGTGAAAACAAGATGAGACGGTGTCAGAATAGCTCCGAGCGAAAATATAACACCAAGTATAGTACATATTTTAAGTGCATTACCCTGGGTCAGGTACTTCGGTATGAGGGCAATTCCCGCCAGATAACCAATTATCATGGCCACCAGTGTAAGTGAAGTAAAATATTTTGCCGAATCCATGGCAACGCCGAGCGATTGTCCATATCTGATAATGGTGTCGCCTGCTATAACTTCCACACCGACATAAAAGAAAAGTGCAACAACCCCGAGAATAAGATGCGGGAACTGCCAGATGCTGGTCTTGTGAATGTTTGCTTCACCCACTGCATCATCTTCAGCTTCCGTGTCAACTTCCGGGAGATGGGCAAAGCGAAGCAGTAGGCCCAGAAGAACAAGTATCCCGGCCATAACTATGTATGGCATAATGACCCTGTGCGCCATCTCATCGAGTATAACGGCACGCGATAATGCATCGGCAGCCTGGGCAAGCCTTTCGTCAAGGATATGTGAATCTTTCAGTATTATGCTGGCAAGGATCACCGGGGCAATGGCACCGGCAAATTTATTTGCTATCCCCATGATGCTGATCCTCTTGGCAGCACTTTCCGGGGGACCTATTATCGTTATATAGGGATTTGAAGCGGTCTGAAGCAGAGCCAGTCCTGTACCCATAACAAAAAGCCCGGAGAGGAACAAAGGGTAACTTCTCACGAGCGCTGCCGGGATGAAGACAAGCGAACCGACCGCCATCACCCATAACCCGAGCGACATTCCGTTTTTAAACCCTGTCTTTTTCAGCACGGCTGAAGATGGCAGAGCCATGACAAAATAGGAGATGTAAAATGCAAACGTTACAAAATAGGCCTGAAAATCATTCAGCTCACAGGCAGTTCTTAAGAATGGAATGAGTATCCCGTTGAGCCATGTGACAAAACCGAAAATGAAAAAGAACAGACCAATAATGGTTATTGAAAAAATATAATCTTTTCTGCTGATCTGGTGCGACGATGTACTGCTGGTCATAACCTCGGGTTTAAGTTTAATAATGCGATCCTGATGGAGTCAAATCTAATCTTTTTCTGATTTGCAACCAAAAATAAATATTTGTTTTAAAATAATTCTATAAGTCAGGAACTAACCAGCAACTTTTACCCGCCGAAGCCTCCTTTGGCCACCGTAGCTTTAGCGAAGGTGGCGGCGAAGGCGGGCAGCAACAAGCAACCAGTAACTTAAGTTAATTACTCACCCTGCCCTTTCAATTTCGCCCCGAGATAGCCGCCATGGTGCCGCTTTGCATAATCCCCTGCAGTGAAACCGATCTTTTCCATCATAACAACAACAAGAGCATCGCCTATTACTGTAAAAGCCGTGGTTGATGTAGTGGGAGTGAGGCCAAGCGGACAAACCTCCTTCGGTCCTCCTGTTGAAAGGAAGCAGTCGGCTTTCTTTGCCAGAGGGCTTTCCGGATTGCCGGTAATGACGATGACAGGGATAGTCGGGAAAAGATTGTTTTTCAGATCTATCAGCTCTGTTATCTCCCTTGTCATGCCGGAATTGGAGATTGCCATCAGCACATCATTCTTCTGAAGAATGCCCAGGTCACCGTGCTGAGCCTCACTTGGATGAAGAAAAATAGCAGGAGTACCAGTCGAACTGAATGTTGTTGCTATGTTATCCGCAATCTGACCCGCCTTTCCCAGGCCGCTCGTTATAAGCTTTCCATTCATGGTGTGAACATGCCTGTAAATGATATCAATGGCTTTTTCAAAATTATCAGTCACAGGGATACTCTTAATGGCAGCTGCCTCATGCTCAAGTATCCCTTTTATTTTATCTTTCATGATTGTTTGTACGTTAGTTGTTGCCAAAGGTATCAAAAAACGTGCTTGGTAAAATCTGTTTTATCTTTTACCGGCTTTCCGTTTTCATTTTATTAAAGTAATTTTATTTTTGTATACCGTCATTAAATCAAATCAGATGTCAGGTTATTCTTCAACCGCTGATGCAGAGCCCGGGCTATCACCCCGCAGCTCGCAGCCGTATGTAGTTGCTGCAGCATTCTTTTCCCTTCTGGCAATTGTCGGATTCGCACTCTACGGATTGCCTTTCTTCTACGATTTCTTTATCGAAGAATTCGGATGGTCGAGGACCATCGTGACGTCGGGTAATGCCCTGGGAAAGCTGCTTGTTGCTCCCCTTTTCGGGTTTATAGCAGGATGGATAATCGACCGTTACGGACCGCGGAGGATGATGATGGCCGGTGCCCT